>JAURYY010000085.1 GCA_030653695.1 Paludibacter sp.
GCTTCCACGCTGAATTCTTCGCACAGCGACACGCTCAATAACCCGAAACATGAAACAAAAAACACGAAACGACTTTCTCACCCGCCGGCGCAAGTTTGTAACTTGTGTCTTCTGAAAATATACAAGAATGCGATTATAAATTGTCAAACTACCAACTATAAACTACCAACTATAAACTACCCACTATAAACTACCCACTATAAACTACCAACTATAAACTACCAACTATAAACTACCCACTATAAACTACCAACTATAAACTATCTTTCTACCAACTACCCACTATTTCTTCATTTTTCTGAAAACATCAACAACTCTTTCAACATGATATTCGGTAAGTACCGGACTGGAAGGCAGGCATAAACCACGATTGAAGATTTCTGTTGAAAATCCATTTCCATAAAAGATCTCATTAGCAAACACGGGTTGCAAATGGAGGGGTTTCCACAACGGACGACATTCGATATCTGCTTTCATCATAGCTTCATAAACATCGTTATTGTTGTAACCGACCTCAACCGGATCAATCTGGACACAAGTAAGCCAGAAGTTGGACTTATAATCAGGAGATGGATTGTCGAAAACCGTAATGCCGGGCATAGTTGAAAATTCTGACATATAAATGTCGTGAATTTCACGCCTGCGAGCCACATATTGGTCGAGGACAGTCATCTGTCCGCGGCCGATACCCGCACAGATATTACTCAGTCTGTAATTATATCCAATTTCGGAATGTTGGTAATAGGTTTTGTCGTCGCGTGCTTGCGTGGCATAAAATAAGGTCTTTTTAGCCTGTTCCTTTGTAGAACAAACCAACGCACCGCCACCCGAAGTCGTAATCATTTTATTCCCGTTGAACGACAGACAGGCAAACTCACCAAATGTACCGCATTTCCTGCCTTTATAAGTTGAGCCTAATGCTTCGGCAGCATCTTCAAGCACCGGTATTTCGTATCTGGCAGCTATTTCAAGAATGGCATCCATATTGGCAGGCATACCATACAAATCTACCGGAATAATGGCTTTGGGCTTTTTACCGGTTTTAGCAATGCGGTCTGCAATTGCTTCCTCCAGATATCCCGGATCCATATTCCAGGTTTCAGGTTCACTGTCGATAAAAATGGGATTAGCTCCTAAGTATTTGATTGGATTGGCCGTAGCCGCAAAAGTGAAAGATTGACATATAACCTCATCGCCCGGACCAACCCCTAACTGTATCAATGCCAAATGAATGGCCGAAGTGCCCGATACTAAGGCAACCACTTTTTTATCTTCGCTTAAGTAATCTTGAAGCAAATCTTCGAAAGCATTCACATTGGGTCCCAAGGGCACCACCCAGTTAGTGTCAAATGCCTCCTGAATGTATTTTTGCTCTTCGCCACTCATGTGGGCAAGAGATAGCCATATTTTATTATTCATAATAAAGTAAGTAATTTTTATGTCATAAGCGGAGTAGTTAATATTAATACAACAAAATCGCAATCTCGAGTATTTATATTCAAAATCCTAAATTCAAGTTTTAAAAATGTAATTTATGAGTCCACTATATAAAGTATGTTATGCTCTAAAATAAAAATTTTAAAAAAAAACATATTTGAATATCAGAATATTAAAAAAATGGAAAAGTGTTAAAAAAACAAGATTTTCGACTTTATACAGTGCGCTCATTTACATTATTCTAAAATGTAATTTGCAAAGGTAATGAAAATTTATTTTGATAAAAGTTTTTTTTGACTAAATATTTCGGAAATTATATATCTTTCGCAACACCGTATTCGAATTAGTAACTTTATATCCCAATTCGCCAATATAACGGTTTATCTCTTCAAAATTATTTACTGAAACTACTGAATTTACCTTGCTGATGTTTAAATCGTTCAATGCTTTCAATTCCAGGAAACTGATTATTTGGGCATAATCGAACAGGTTGTCTTTTTTGGTAATGCCGGTCAGTAACATGGAGGCAGTGTGGTTTTTAACTACCTTAAAACTTCTGAAGCCGCAAATCGCATTTTGTGTACGATTGATAAGCAAAAATACAAATTGATCTTTTTTCTCAAATGCCTCTTTCAGAAAGTACATATTACGTTCCAATGCTTTTGCAGGTTTAATCAAAAGATCAATACTGTACCGATCATCAAAAACAATCCGTTTACAAAGCAGAAGCAAATCATTGAACTGTTTTTGTTCTGTTATCTCAACCAATTCGAAAGGATAAAGATTGAAGTGCTGTGAACTTATGGTTTTTTCGATTGCTAACCGGCACTGAATAAACTCAAAACCGGCTTTGATAAATAAATTAATGTGTTCGGGTGTAGGCGATGATAAAAAAACAGATAAAATGTGCGGTTGATAATTTGCAATGATTTGTTCTTCATCCCTGATAATATGCTCAAAAGATGATGATTTCATATTAAAATGCCAATCAACCACATTGGCATTGAGTATATGCGAAGCAATCGGATCCTTCGAAATTTTATGCATGATAAAATACTTAATCAAATGATTGTAGTTTATTTAAGTCTCCCAAGCAGGCAATTCTTCTCATGTCCGGGCCAGATCATGGTATCTGCATCAAACTGTTCCATTAATCTGTTAATTGAATGTAAAGCGGTAGCTTTATTGCTTTTTTTAAATTTAGTATAGACCTTAACTCCTGGTATAAATGCATCTCCTGTAAATAAATTACCATTTACATAAAACGAAATACAATCTATACCATGTCCGGGAGTTTCTATCACTTTTACAGTAGAATCCTCCCAGAGTTTTATTAAATCTCCTTCATTAATACTTATATAATCCCTGCAATCAACCACAAATGGAATTTCCTGATAATAAGAACCGTTCAATTTGGCTGATTCAAATCCTTCTATTGCAAACGGTGATGCATAAACAATACAATCGGGGAATTTTTGTATAATATCGTTTAATCCAAAAATGTGATCAAAATGGGCATGTGTAATCAAAATGCCTGAAATACTTTTATTTTTTTTAAATATCCATTCAATCAATTCGTTGGTGTTACTTCCCGGATCAATAACCCATAATCCCGACTGTTCTTCACTATAGATTAAAAAAGTATTTGAATTAAAAATAGTATTTACAACTCCTAAATTCAAGTGTTAAACGCAACTTTTAACAGATTGAGATTTTTTCGATTATATATTTTTTAGGAAAAGAGGAAGAAAGATTCCTTCCCCTTTTCACTAATGGAATAAATGTTCGACCTTTGCATCCTCAATCGCCAAAAATCAGTTGCAAAAATGAAACATATAACCGAAGTGCAAAGATACGAGATTTTTGCTTATCTTGAATCAAACAAGTCTAATGTATTTATTGCCAAGAAATTAAACCTAAGTAAGGGTACTATTTCCAGAGAAATTGCGCGAAATTCAGATAAACGCAATGGTAATTACAAACCGGCTCTGGCTCAGCGTAAAGCCAATGAGCGTAAAGAAAAAAAACACAAAGCTGTTCGATTTACTGAAAGGATGATGACTATGGCAAAAAATATGCTTAGATATGAGCAATATAGCCCCGAACAAATAGTTGGTAATTGTAACAAACTGAACATCCCAATGGTTTCACACGAAAGGCTTTATCAATGGATTTGGGATGATAAAAAATGTAACGGAGAGCTTCATACGCATCTCCGTAGAAAAGGGCGCAAATACCGCAAACGAGGTAATTCAAAAGATACTCGCGGCATTATAACCGGTAGAGTTGATATAAGCATGAGACCCGCTATAGTTGAGCAAAAAGAACGTTTTGGAGATTTAGAATTAGATACAGTTATTGGTAAAAATCATAAAGGTGCTTTGCTGACAATGAATGATAGAGCCACTGGACTTTTATGGATTAGAAAGTTAGCAGGCAAAAATGCTGAACCTCTCACTGAAAAAGCGATAGAGGCACTAACACCACACAAATGCTTGATTCACACAGCAACGGCTGACAATGGAAAAGAATTTGCATTTCACCAAAAAATCGCTGATAGTTTAGAAATTTCAGTTTATTTTGCAAAACCATACCATTCGTGGGAACGTGGAGCAAATGAGAATACAAATGGCTTGATTCGTCAATACTTCCCTAAAGGCACTGATTTTGAATTGATTTCGGAACAAGATGTCAAAGAAGTTCAAGACAAACTGAACAATAGACCAAGAAAAAGATTGGACTTTTTATCGCCAAATCAAAAATTCTTTGAAATAACAGGTACATTCGGCTAAAACGGGAAATAACTTTTGGGGCCGTCCCTTCGAGCCCGAAAAAAGTTATTCTCGTTTTTGACGCCGATACATTTATCTCTTGAAATTATTAATTAATTATTATTAACAAATGAAAAAGTTGCATTTATAACTTGAATTCAGCTTTTGTTTCTTCTAATAGGTTCCGAATTCTGCTTTAATAACGTGAAAAAAGCTCTTTTGTACTCAAAACCGATCCAATTAGAGAAATCTCCGGAATAAATTTTTTGCAATGAAGAATTAATACTAAACTCCATCTAATTAACTTGAACTTTAAGCTGAATTAGTAGTGGTTATACCATTTTTATTGCAATAGTATTGTCGAAATTAAACACCTTGTTGCAATGGTAATATTGCTTGCGGTACACGCCCAACCGGAAATATAATAGCACAGAAGAACTAAGCGAGCAAGACCAAAGTATATTGAGAAATATAACAAAAAATGTGAACCGTATAAATGGAAGAAAAGAGAAGTAAAAGAGCACAAATTTAAAATAATATAGAGAACTTACGCAATTAGACACTTGAATCTATATGTATATAAATAGAGTTTTCTGAAAAAACATGTTCTAAAACATGTAAATTAATCAATATTTAAGTTGCATATTAAATTTTAACAGTTTACTTTTACTGCCACTTTTCAATTTAACACCCGAAAAGTAAAAAATCGCAACCCAATTTTATAATTTAAGTCATTTTGCATTGAAAAAATAAGTATTTTTGGATATTTAATGCCTGAATTATGGTTCAATACAAACGAATCACCTTTTTGATATATGCTATTTTTCTGTTTTTGACTTACCTGTTTTTCAGTGGGTGCAAACAGACTGATAAAATAAATTATCCACCCCATCTTGAAAAAGCAATTCAACTATTTTATACTGAAAACAAGAATCAAGAGGTTCTTGTCGAACTTGAAGAACTTACTTCTGACGAAGTATCAAACGATCAAACTGCATTTTTAACCAAACTTTTTAGAGCAGCAGCCTTATGCGAGCTTGGTAAAACTGATAGTGCATTGAAAGTTCTGAATGCCTTATCAATAATAAACCTAAACGACCAAAACTCATTTTGGTACAATAGCATTAAAGGCTTGGTGCTTTTCAGAAACGAGCAATTGCCCGATGCTTACAGGACTTTAATGCTAACAACCAACACAAATTTTAGCTACTTGAGTGCTCAAGCCCTGAACGAACGGATATTAGCCCGTATTTCATTTACATTAAGCGACGAACAAAAAGGAGTTGAATGGTTGATTGCTTCAACACGTCATTTTACTGAAGCCGGATTATTAAAAAGTACAGGTGTAAATGAAAAAATACTGGGCAGGTATTATATGAATAACGGAAACTACAACGAAGCAATATTATCATTTTATAAAGCCGAAAATATTTTCATTAAACACAACGATAAAGCAGAACTTTTTTATGTTTATATTAATATTGTAGATTATTACCTAAAGTTAAACGAACTGCAAAACGCCAAAAAATATGCAACAAAATGCCTGACTCAATGCACTGAAGTAAGCGACAACACAATGTTATCGTTGGTGTACAACAATATAGCTGAAATTGAAATGAAACTTGGTAATTACGATAAAGCGATAATCCAGTTACAATTAACCCTGCAATTACCTTCAAATTATCAAACTGCAGCCATACGCAGAACAAATGCACATCTAAAACTTTCGCGTATTTATCGACAAAACAATATAAACGATATCGCACTGCAACATGCGCAACTGGCACGAACTCAACTTCCGGTAGTGGGTTACAATATTTTACGTAACGAAACCTACAAAGAATTAGCAAAAAATTATGCACAAGGTGGTCAACCTGCTTTAGCTTACCGCTACTCCGACTCTGCCCAACAATTTATGGATAGTGCCTATACAGCTGTTACAAACACTTCGAAGGCTTATTACGAAACAAAATCGGAACTTACCAGCAGAGCATTTAACTTAGAACGAGCAAAAGAAAAAGAACGCAAGCAGCATAGCATCTACCTTACAATCATTATTATTTTTTGTATCCTAACTCTTTCGGGAATAGTTTTCTTTTTGCAACAAAAATCGAAAAACAAAGTACTGAAAGCACTTGTACAAAAAAATATACAGCTTTTAGCGGATGAGCGCGCTCTGCAACAATCGCAACAGCAACTAAATAAAGAACGCAAAAAAAATCGTACAACAAACGGACAGGATAAAAGTCAACAGCTGTACGAAACATTAATTCAGTGGATTGAAACCAATAATCAATTTACGCGAACCGACCTAACAGTGGAACATATAGCCAAAGAACTTGGTACCAACCGCGATTACTTATCCAATGCCATAAGCGAAAAAGGCAAACGCTTTAACGACCTTATAAATAAGTACCGCACCGACGAAGCCATAAAAATACTCAGCAACAAATGCGACAAACGCAGCAAATACAATATGAATGTAATAGCTTTGGAGGTTGGCTTTAAATCGAACTCAGCATTTATCGAAGCTTTCCGTAAGCAAACCGGCATGAATCCCGCCCAATTTCGCGATTACCTCAACAAGCAAGACCTTAATTAAAAACTTATTAATTAACACCTTTCAAACACATGCAATTTTTGAATTGCGCAATCCAAAGAACAATATTTTGTTTGTGGAGAAAATTGTATATATTTTTGAACAGAAGTTGTTTTGTGTAAAAGATTATAAGATTATATTAATATTTATTTTTAAAACACGGATTGCTAATGCCGTAATTAAGTAGGCAAATTTAAATTAATTATTTATGAAAAAACTAATCTTTGTGTTAAGCCTTTTAATAGGCATTTCTGCAATTTCCTTTGCACAAACCAAACAAATTGAAAAGGCACTTGCAAAGCAATACAAAATGAAAATGAAAGAGTATAAAAAGGAAGGTTGGAAGTTAGATGGTAGTTCTAAAACATTAGATGTAGCACTCTTATTACATTATGAAAAAATGAAATCTGCTGACTATAAAGAGATACCCGGTTTAGTGTCAAATTGCGTTTCCAAAAACGTTTGTAGACAAGCAGCTTATAATAATGTAATTGTTTCTTATGCAAATTTAGCAAGTTCCTATATTAAAGGAAGAATCACGAATGATATGCAGATTGATCAAAGTAATGTTAATTCAGGAGAATTTGATAAAATGTATGCTGCATATGAGCGCTTAGTTGCAGGTGAAATTAAAGGTGAAATAGAAGAAAGCTATGCTATAGTTCGGCAAAACGGTGATACAAAAGAATACCAAATTATTTTCTTAGTAAATGAAAAAAATGCTAGCTCAAAAAGACTAAGAGCATTGGAAAATGCATTCAAAGAAACTTCAATTGCACAAGAATATGCAAAAAAAATATCTGAATTTGTAAAAGAAGGATTTTCCTACTGATAAACAATAGATTATGAGGATATTATTTGTATTTATTATTGCGTTTGTTTGTATTATGCAAACAAACGCTCAGGTTATAAATAAATCTGACGATTTTCTACCTCCTTGGAGAAAAGGTGACATGCCAAAAATTAACAACAACAAGTTTTATTTGAAAACTTTTCAAGGTGAGGGTAAAACATTAAGAGAAGCACGTGAAAATGCTATTTTAGGTTTAATTGCTGATTTAGCAAGCAGCAAAGGTGTAGCCATTACTGGCAAACAAGAAGCTGAAATAAGAACTAAAAGTTTGACCGGCAAATATTCTGAAGAAGAAAACACAAAATCCACCTACACAATTAATTCAGAGGGATTTAATGTAGCCTTTGAATTTCTCGACGAATATTGGGAAGAACATAATTCATACAGTGGTGGTGCAAAATTTTATTGTTGGGGCTTATTTGAGGTAGCTTATGAAAAGGAAGTAAAAACGTTTGACAAATTAAAATACACTACAAATTACGGCTTTGCAGCAACAGCAAAATCAATTATAATACCTGGCTGGGGTCAACTTTCAAAACAGCATACCCTGAAAGGGATAGCGATATTTGGAAGTGAAGCACTTTTAGTAGGTTCTGCCATTCTATCAGAGAATATGAGAATTGATAACATTACGCGAATGAACAACACCAGAGATGTTAATTTTAAAAAGCAATACCTTTATTTGGCAAATAATTGGGAAAACGTTCGCAATATTTCATTTGCATCTGCGGGTGCAGTTTATTTATACAATATCATTGATGTGATTGTAAGTAAAGGAGCAAAAAAATACAGTAATAAAACAATAAGTTTAGTTCCTACATACGAACGAAATAGTATGGGGGTAACTTTAGTACATAATTTTTAATTGATTAAAAAAATGAAAAAAATTCCATATCTATTCATATTAATTCTTTTTAGTTTTTGTAAAACTCCAGTGGAGATTGATTTATATGGTAATATTATTGGTACAGTAACTGACGGTATAAGTAAAGAACCTGTTGTAGGTGCTATAGTAACATTAAGTCCATCCAGTTCAAGTGCTCGCACAGGAAGTGATGGAAAATATTCATTTGTAAACTTAGATCCGAAAGACTATAAGATTGATATTAGTAGTGAAGGATATGCAAACGACACAAAGACATTGACTGTAAAAGCAGGTGAAACAACTACGGGAGACTTTAGCCTTGGTTCAATTAATCCTGTATTAAGACTTTCTACAATAAATATCGATTTCGGAACAGATCAAACTTTAATTCCATTAGAAATAACTAATACAGGGAAAGGAATACTTACTTGGAATGTTGTAGAAAATGTAACATGGTTGACTGCAAACCCTACTTCAGGTAGCACAACAACGCAAAAATCAAGTGTTGTCATAACAGTTGATCGACTAGGATTAGCCGAAGGATCGTACAATCAATCCATTTCTGTAGTTTCAAATGGAGGGGTTCAAATTATTACTGTAAATATGACAGTTACTAATCCAAACTCTCCAAAATTAATAACTGGGAATGCCATTAATATATCACAAACTACTGCCGATATTATTGGAACGATTTCGAGCCTTGGTTTAGGGTCAATTTTAAAACACGGACATTGTTACAGTACTTTACCAAATCCTACAATCAATGATAAAAAAACAGATTTGGGTGCAACAAACTCAGTTGGACAATTTACGAGTAGTTTAACCGGATTACTTGGAAATACTACTTATTATATCAGAGCCTATGCAATTAATTCGTTGGGTACAGGATATAGTACGCAGGTTACATTCACAACAAGTGCTTCGCCTACATTACCTAATGTAACAACCGAAGCGGCTAAAAATATCACTGAAACTACAGCAAGTATTACCGGTGAGGTTGCAACAGTAGGGAGCACAAATATAACTCAACATGGACATTGCTGGGCAACCACACAGAACCCAACCATTAATGAAACGAAAACAACACTTGGATCAAAGACTTCAATTGGTACATTTACCAGTAATCTAAGCTCATTAGTTGCAGGAACTACCTATTATGTAAGAGCTTATGCTACCAATACAGCTGGCACTTCATACAGCCCGCAAGTTTCATTTACTTCGTTAGCTGCTCCTACTTTGCCAATACTAACAACCAATCCGAACACAAATTTGAAATATAATGCAGTAACCTTTAATGGTACTTTGACAAATTTAGGTAGTGTGAGTGTAAGTGAATATGGTTTTTGTTATGCAAACACTCAAAATCCAACTTTAATAAACAACAAACTTGTTAGTGGTATAAACGCAAATGCCATAGGCTCGTTTACAGTTAATGCAACTAATCTTACTCAAAATACTACTTACTATGTTCGGGCATTTGCAACAAACTCAGTGGGTACTGCTTATGGAGCACAGGTAACTTTTACAACACCAGCCATTATTAACCCTTCATTAACTTTTGGATCAGCTTCGAGTATAACATACAAATCGGCTAACGTAAGTGGGAACATTACTATCCAAGGTGATTTGCCCATTACAGAATACGGATTTTGTTTGAGTAATATTGAAACAATACCTACTGTATCAAATACTAAAAAAATAAGTACAAACTTGAACAATGGTGCATTTTCAGCTCAATTAATTGATTTGTTACAAAATACAAAATACTACATTCGAACGTATGCAATTACTAGTACTGGTACTTATTACAGTGCAGTAGCTAATTTTACAACTACTGCCGACCCATATACTGTTTCGGATGGTCTTCTTGCTATGTACAACTTTGATGGACAGAATTGTAATGATGCATTAGGAGGTTTTAATGGTGTTGGAGTAGGCAACTTGACATTTACATCTTCTTCACCTAGTACAAGTGGATATGCAGCACAATTTGATGGTAGTACCGGGTATATAAATATTCCCTATCAAATTTTACCTAGCACAGGAAGTTGGACAATTAGTTTATGGCTGAAAACAAATAAAAATTCTGTTAATTTAATGTATTGTAATAATCAATTCTCAATTACTAGTGCTTCAAGGCTATATTTTAATATTTTCATCTATGAGAGTAGTTTCACAAATGATCTGTCAACTTCACTATTAAATAATAGTTGGCACTTGTTGACAATGTGGTATAATGGTGGTACAAAAAAATATTACATTGACGGAACACTTCAAGAAAGTATATCAATTCCAAATAACAATCTTGGCAATCATGATTTAACACGTATTGGAGCAGGGCAAGATCTTAGTAACAAATTTTTAGGATTGATGGACAATATCCGTTTTTACAATCGAGCTTTATCAACCACAGAAATAACAACATTGTACAATGCCAAACAATAACTTTCAAGATCACTCTGAGCTAAAGGTTCAGAGTGATCTTCAATAAAGAAATGTTATAATGAAAAAATACAGTAAATCTCTATTATTTGTAGTGTTTATAAACTCTTTTCCAATAATGAGTCAAAATGATTTTGAGTCATACGAAAAAAAGTTGAATGAAAATTTCGGCAAATATGAAAAACAAGCCAACGAAAAATACAATAACTATAGAGATAAAGCCAATGCCGAATTTGCAGAATATATGCGTAAAAGCTGGAAAGCTTTTGAAGGTAGCACGCCAATACCTTTACCAAAAAGTCCTGACCCTATAAAACAACCTGAAAAAATACCAAATGAGAAACCTCTAAATGAACCGATACCATACGAAAGAGTAATTCCGATACCGGTAGCACCTGAGCAACCACAACCCTTGGAACCAATACCTACCGTACCCGAATCTGTAAATGACAAGTATTTTGAATTTGATTTTTATAATTCAATATTTAAAGTGAGATTAGCTGACAATTTACTATTTGAGATGCCTGATGCATCTGAGAAATCAGTTTCTGGAATTTGGGAAAAACTTTCTGATAGTTCATATAATAATATTGTATTAGATTGTTTGTCACTCCGCGATAAATATAATTTATGTGATTGGGCTTACATGCAAATGTTGAAGCATCTTGCAATAAGCTTTCTGGGAGCTGACAAAGAAAATGAAGCAACACTTTTTCAAATATTTTTGCTTAATCAATCCGGATATAGAGTAAGAATGGCAAGGTCAAAAGATAATAAAATTAATTTATTAATAGCTTCAGATTTTCAAATATACCAATATCCATTTTATACTTTAGGTACTGATAAGTTTTACCTGATCGACTCAAATGAAAGTCATTTATATATTTTCAATCAGGCATTTCCAAACGAGAAACAACTATCACTAAGTATTGCGAAAGAAATGCTTTTCAGGTCTAATATAACAGCTACAAAACAATTTTCATCTAAACGGCATCCTGAAATACGGGTTCAAACTTCAACCAACAAAGAACTCATAAGTTTTTACAATGCATATCCAAAATGTGACTGGAAAATATATGCAAATACTCCATTAAGCGATTTGATTAAAAATAAAATGTATCCAACTTTACTTCAACTTTTAAGTGGTAAAAGTGAGGAACAGGCAGCAAACATACTTATCAACTTTGTTCAAACTGCTTTCGAGTATAAGACAGATGATGAACAATTTGGTTATGAACGACCTTTTTTCCCGGATGAGTTATTTTATTATCCATACAGCGATTGCGAAGACAGATCAATATTGTTTTCTACGTTAGTAAGAGATTTACTTAAACTGGAAGTTGTTCTATTACATTATCCAAATCATTTAGCTACAGCAGTTCATTTTGATGAAAATATTACCGGAGACTATTTAATGATAAATGATAAAAAATTTATTGTTTGCGACCCAACCTATATAGGTGCAGATATTGGTATGGCAATGCCTGAATTTAAAAATACAGAAGCAAACGTTTTTACTTTAGCTAAATAATTTTTCAAGCATCATATTCATTTAATAGTATAATAAAAAACAACAATTAAATATAATTTGTAGCTACTCAATGCCGATTATTGACATCAAAAGTTAATTGACAAGGTAATGATTGCCATATTTCCACACGATGCTATTATACGGGAGCAATGGTAATATGCTTAAAGTTGGTTTTGACGATTTAGACATGAAACTTGCTTGTGAACTTCATAATTTAAGGATTACACAGAATAAGAGTGATATATAAAATTAACCGAAATATCATCAAATGAAAAAGCCTATATTCATATTTTATTTACTAATATTTGGGTTGAATTTAGCATCTCAATCACAACCCATTCTCCAAATAAAATATTCTGATAATTCTTTAAGACTTGTTGAAGGACATGACAAGAACCAATCAATCAATGCGTATATCATAATTAACGATTCAACATTAGCAATATTAAATGCGAATGAAAACAAAATTTTATATTATTCGCTTATCGATGGAAAATTAATTCGAACACTGCTTTTACAAAAATCAGGAATTGACTTTGATTATGTCAATGATATGTTTTTTATATTAGACTATTCAGGTATACAGATAATTAATGCAGAAAACGGTTTTGTAGAAAAAGAATTGCCATTAGAAATTCCTAAAAACTGCATTTTTACTTTTGAGAAAATAAAACATATAAATAACAAGAACTATATCCTTTCGGGGGATGGAAGTACATGGGAACTAGATGATACTGGATTAAAAAAAGTACTACCTTATAGCTGGATTTTTTCTAAAAATGTTTCCGGAACTTCAATTCGTAAAAATGAAAACAGTTTTAGTTTGAAATTTACAGATGACATTGTTGGGAATGTTGAATTTAACTACCAATTATCAGATATTGGGATTACAAGCAAATTAGCAACTGTACAAATTATTGACATAAACTCTGATAATATTATTCTCGATTTAGAAACAACATACCAAAATGAATTAAAAAGATATCTGTTATGGTTTAAAAGAAATGGTGAATATATTTCTAAAGCTCT
Organism: Paludibacter sp.; assembly: GCA_030653695.1. Lineage (GTDB taxonomy): Bacteria > Bacteroidota > Bacteroidia > Bacteroidales > Paludibacteraceae > Paludibacter. Next base: position 13,528 of record JAURYY010000085.1, read on the forward strand.
CATTCCAAATATATATGCTACACTAATAAAAAATCAGTTTTTTGCCCAGAGAGACCATTGTATGTATGTTTTATCTGCAAATGATGGATTGTATTTTTATAAGTTGAACACAAATATTAATGCGATAAAATTACCTGATGGTTTTACAGAAATTATATTTAATAAATCTGGAACATATTCATTTTCTGAATCAGAAGCAACTCCTAACATTTTTTCAAAAGCTCCTCAAATGAATCAAAGTGTACAATATGGAGTAACAAGAACTCAGGTTTATCAGAATGCAATGAATTATTTAAATTTAGAATGGGAGGCTACTGAAGAAAATATAAGTAATACATCTAAATCTGGAATTTCATTACCGAGTTGGATAACAGTTGGAAGTCAAAAAAGTTTACCATATTATTGGGGAGGAACAACAGATTGGTTCGATTTTGGAGATTTGACAAAACAAGGAAAAATAATTGGAGTTGATTGTAGTGGATTTGTTTCAAATTGCTGGGAAATAGGGCGTAGTACAACATATTCATTACAGAAAAGTAGTATAACTAGTAAATTAGGTTATATATTAGACTGTTATCAAAATTTAAATTTAGGAGATGTTATACTAAGCACGGTCATATTTTGCGTAATTAAAAATATTAATTATCTTTGCCAGAAAACAGAGATATGATACAAGCAACCATAACAGAAGAACAAAAGAATCAGCTACATTTTGAAAGGTACAATCATCCCCATCCCCATGTTCAAAAGAAAATGGAAGTACTCTACTTGAAAAGTATAAAAAGTAATTTATCTCATGAACTAATTTGTGAAATTGCAGGTGTTACACCAAATACAATGCGAGCATATTTAAAGCAATTTAACCAAGGTGGTGTTGAGAAACTAAAAGAAATAAATTTTTATCAACCGGAAAGTGAATTGAAAAAACATACATGTTCTATAGAAAAATACTTGCAAAACAATCCTCCAGCAACTATTGCTGAAGCATCTTATATGATAGAGAAATTAACAGGCGTCAAAAGAGGACTGACACAAACCGGAATTTTCATAAAATCATTAGGTGTTAAATTACGAAAAGTTGGAACAATTCCGGCAAAAGCCTTAGATGAGGCAAAAAAAAAGAACAAGAAGAATTTTTAGAGACAGAGTTAAAACCAAGGATTGAACAAGCAAAGAAAAACAAAAGAGTTGTTTACTTCGTTGATGCCAGTCATTTTGTATGGGGTGCTTTTATCGGATCATTATGGTGTTTTGTGCGTTTATTTATGCCAACACCAACCGGTCGGAATAGATATAATGTTTTAGGCGCATTAAACGCTGTAAGCAAAGAACTTATCACTATTTGCAATGAAACATATATTAATTCAAACACAATATGTGAGTTGCTTATAAAAATACGAAAAATAAATGTTGAAAAAATTCCGGTTACCTTAATATTAGATAATGCAAGATATCAAAGATGCCAACTTGTTATGGAATTAGCTCTCAAATTAAAAATAGAATTGTTGTTTTTGCCATCTTATAGTCCAAATCTAAATTTGATAGAACGACTTTGGAAATGGGTAAAAAAAGATTGCTTATATTGTGAATACTATGAACGTTTTTCGGATTTTAAAGCAGCGATAGAAAATACAATTCAGAAAACTAAAACAGAGATTGGAAAAAAGGAATTAAACAGTTTGTTGACGTTGAATTTTCAATTATATAAAAACGCATTATATAACCGATTGTAGTATATCAGGGAATTGATATATCGTTTTTTTTAAAAAACAGAAATAAAACACACATTCTAACAGAAATTAAATCAATGTGTATTTCAAGTACTTAGACAGCAACGATTTTCTTGAAAAGTTAATAATTATAAATAATAATATTATTGTATTGTTTTTGCAATAAATATACATTATCTTTGTCAGTAATATTTATCAAACAACTTATTTATTCATTTATAAAATTATTGAACATGAAAAAAATTACCCTTTTATTATCTTTTATCGCTTGTGTCTTGGTTGCACAGGCACAACTATTAGTTAATGAAAATTTTAGTTATACTGTAGGTACTGAACTTAAAGCAAATGGGTGGGTTGGCACCGGCGCAACACCAAGTACAGTAAACCCCATTTTAATTACTGCACCAAGCATAACTTACACGGGCTATGCAGAATCAGGAGTTGGAAATGAAATAAGTTTGACTACATCAGGAGAAGATTTAAATAAATCATTTACAGCAATTACCGCTGGAACTATCTATTTTTCAGCAATTGTTAATTTATCTGCTGCACAAGCCACTGGCGATTATTTCTTACATGTTGGCGATTTGCCAACAGGTACATCATATTACGGACGTCTTTTTGTAAAGTTAGATGGTACAAAAATTGCATTTGGGATGTTGAACACATCGGGGGGGGTAGCCAGCTATACGGCCTCCACTTACGACTTAAACACCACATACTTGTTAGTAGTTAAATTTAATTTAAGCACATTAGCGGCTTCTCTTATCGTAAACCCTATAATCAGCACAACCGAACCAACTGATGGCTGGTTAACTAACACCACTGGAACAGTTGTAGTTCCTGCAGGTGGCTTCCAAACTATTAATATTCGTCAGGGAACTGCTGCAAATGCTCCAACTTTAAAATTAGATGGTATTCGGGTTGCTACT
>JAURYY010000066.1 GCA_030653695.1 Paludibacter sp.
CTGCCGGAGGTGGAAGACCAGTTCCAACCCGAATTGATTCTACCGCAACCGGAGTAATGTTATTTCAGCCAAAACATATTGCCAACTTCTCACTTGGATTCAATAAAGATGGATTGAATATATGGGTTTCCTATCAGTATAATGGGATTATTTTTACCGGAAAGAATTATCAGGTTGATGCATTGGATCCGATGAAAGAATTTTATAATCGGTGGGATTTACAGGTGTCACAAAAACTAAAAGGGAAACTGAAAGGGGTACAGCTACTGTTAAATGTAGCCAATTTAAGCGACTTTAGTGAAACAACTAGATACAGAGGTGATGCCAGACCTATCAATATTGAAAAATACGGTTGGACAGCAGATCTAGGTGTGAGGTATAATTTTTAATTCTTTCTCTTTAAATAAAAAATTATTAATTTTAAAAATCTAATTAAAATGAAAAACAAATTCCCAATCACAATCATGGCTTTTCTTTGCTTTTTCAGCTATACTGGTAAAGCACAAAGTGTGTTCGTTGTAGAACCGGGTGTAGGTACACTCAACCAGGCAATTAAAACATACGGTGGAAATCGAATTTACCAACTAAAGGCAGGTGAATGGTATCAATTGAATGGAGTTATTGAAAATGTAAATTATCATCTTCAAATTATTGGTCAAGAACCGGCAGTAAAAGGTGGAATTCCGGCTACATTACAAACAGGAACTGATGCCGGTGGCGCAACATTCGCTCAGATGTTTGCTGCCAAAGGGGACATTACTATTAAGAATGTCTATATTGTGAATGCAGATTTGAATGGTGTTGTCGGAAATTTCTTGATAAACAATAGCGCCACAAATGCCAGAACTATTATTGATAGATGCATAATTGACCCTGTGTGCAATACCAATGCTATTTCAATGCTCGGTAAAAATTCAAAAACGTATTTTACTAACAATTTGTGTATTCGTATGGGCCATCAATTAAGCCCGAATGACGGTCATTTCTTTGTAACTCAAAATGAATCGGGAGCAGGATTTGATTCGTTATTGGTTCAAAACAATACTTTTGTGTGTATGGGAACGACTATGCATATGGCTGGATTTGGATTATATTTAAATAATTACAGTAAATGGGATCACAATACATTTGTGGAACAAAAAAGTCAAATTGACTGGTCTGTTTTTGAGAATGAATATTATTGGACGAATAATTTAATGTTCGATATGCAAACGCAGCCCTGGAGTCCAACCTGGCAACCCATGCCGGGCGCTGATAAAGGATTTCCAAAACCTTGTTTGATTTATGCAGATACCATTCAAGGGGAAATACTACCTTCACAAAGAGTGCAATTTGTTCAATACAACATGCATTATCGTAATCCGAAATTCTACACCATGTTGAATGAGTTGAATGCACAAGGCAAAATTGATGGAAAAATTACGATAAATTATATGTCACTGATGTATTCAAAAGATTCATCTGCAGTTTCAAGAGAAAGCAATATGTTTAATAATCCGACTTCATTTCCTTATTGGAAAGCTGGAAATAACACAACAGAAGTTAATCCGCAATGGGCTGATGCTCGTATTTACACCATGTCCGATAATTATGTAAAATGGACAAAACCTGCTACTCAGATACATGCAATGAATTATGCCGCCAATTTAGTGCCAGCAGTTTCTACTTGGACACAATACTTTTGGGATCCGGACGGAGATGTGTCCAATAATTTAACATGGCCAGTATTCAATGGCGTTTATAGCAATCCAGCCTTGTTAATAGGATCCATCGAAGGGTTACCATTGGGTGACTTAAATTGGTATCCGGATGCAAAAGCATTGTGGACAAAAAATAAAACACGAATTGATGCTCACATGAAAGCAGCCATTGAATCGAAAATCACCATGTTAACCGGTTTAAATTCCATTAATTTATCGGACATAAAAACATCATGTTATCCAAATCCGTTCACCAACGAATTAACTGTTTCGTATACAGTTAAGAATCATGCCGATGTAAAATTGACGATTCTTTCGTTGAATGGCCAAACTGTTGCCGAATTAGTAAATCAATCGAAATCAGCCGGCGAATACAAAGTTAAATGGAACGGCACAAACGCCGAAGGTGCTTCTATGCCAAATGGTATATATCTGTACAGACTTCAGATTGGAAACGAAGTTGCAAGTGCTCGCATTATTAAAACTAAATAAGCATAAAAATTCAGCATAAGATGCTCCAACAAAAGTATCTTATGCTGATTCTGTAACCAATATTAAACTGTCTATAAACCACAGATGAATTCACGATTAATTAGTTGTCTTGTAATTTTCCTGTTTTGCTGTTTAGATAGCACTCCATTGTGTGCAAATACAAGAAAAATCGATACCTTCACAAGGGAGTATTTATCACCGGTACGCATTATCTGGCAATCGGATACAACTGGAAAATACATCTTTAATTCCGAGAAGTTATTGGAACAAGGTAACGGGCAAGCTGATTTGGTAGGTGCCAACTTATGTGTTGTAAAAGGTGGTGACAAGATAAATAGTGCCATTCTACTTGATTTTGGCAAAGAAATACACGGAGGCATTCAGGTAGTAACCGGTATGCACGCCGAAAATTCGCCCGTAAGAGTAAAAATCACATTGGGCGAGTCGGTGAGCGAAGCCATGAGTGAAGTGGACAGATCTACCGCAACCAATGACCACGCCATACGAGAATATGTAGTTTCATTGCCTTGGTTGGGAACTATAGAAATAGGGAATAGTGGTTTTCGGTTTGCAAAAATCGAATTATTAGATCAAAAAAGAGAGCTTAAACTGAAAGAAGTAAGGGCAATTGCCGTTCAACGCGATATTCCGTGGTTGGGTTCGTTTAAATCGAGCGACGAACGACTGAACCAAATTTGGCAAACAGGAGCTTATACGGTTTATTTGAATATGCAGCATTTCCTTTGGGATGGCATTAAGCGCGACCGATTGGTATGGGTTGGGGACATGCATCCCGAAGTGATGACTATTCTTTCGGTATTTGGCTATAATGAGGTAGTACCAAAAAGTCTGGATTTTATTCGAAATATCACCAAGCTGCCCGAATATATGAATGGAATCAGTTCCTATTCGATGTGGTGGGTGTTGATTCACTATCAGTGGTATTTGAATAACGGAGATTTGGCTTATCTGCAAGAAAATCAAGAATACATCTATAGTTTGCTCGATTTATTGGAGAAAAAAATGGATGCGGATGGAAAAGAGAAATTAGATGGTATGCGTTTTTTGGATTGGCCTACCAGCCCAAACACTGAAGCCATTCATGCCGGATTACAGTCGATGCTGGTAATGACTTTTGATGCAGGACAGAAAATCGCCACGATATTAAAAAACAAAGAAAAAACATCACAATACTCCCAAACTGTTCAACTTCTGAAAAAACACGTTCCCGATGCAAACAACAATAAATCTGGTGCAGCCCTATTGGCTCTGTCGGGATTGGAAGAAGCAAAAGCTACCAATAAAAGGTTGTTGGCTGTAAATCCAACGGATGGAATTTCGAGTTTTTATGGATATTATGTGCTTCAGGCACGAGCCATGGCAGGAGATTATGAGGGAGCGTTGGATGTAATTCGCAAGTATTGGGGAGGTATGCTCGATTTAGGCGCTACCACCTTTTGGGAGGATTTTGATTTGAAGTGGATGGAGAATGCCGGACGCATTGATGAAATAACTCCAACTGGAAAAGTAGATGTTCATGCTCAATATGGAAACTATTGTTACAAAGGCTTACGCAATAGTCTTTGTCACGGTTGGGCTTCGGGACCTACGGCTTGGCTATCACAACATGTATTAGGTATTACGGTACTTGAAGCTGGCTGTCGGAAAATTAAAATTGAGCCACATTTGGGTGATCTGAAATGGGTGGAAGGCACGTATCCAACACCTTATGGAGTTGTTTATGTAAGACATGAAAAACGTGCGGATGGTAGTATGAAAACAATTACAAAAGCTCCCAAGGGTGTAACGATGGTTCGGTAGGTTGTCAACAAAAAGAAAGAAAAATAATAATGGAACGCGGATTTTCGCTGGTAAGGCGGATAAAAAACGGATAAGAAAATACTTCGTATTTTAATTTTTTAATTAATACTGATATATGATAAATAAATATACAAGTTCAAATAAATAAACCATTTTTAATTATAGATTTCAAAATTATCATGAAAAAACGCATTGTAATTAGATTCATAACTATATCGTTCCTTTTTTTCGGACTTGCAACACCCCTTGTTCAAGCTGAATTTAAACAAAATACTTTCAAACGAATAGAATCAGGTTTTACAAATATTCCTGACAGCATTCAGACCAGCGTTTATTGGTATTGGATTTCGGATAATATATCCGAAGACGGTGTTATCAAAGATCTTTATGCTATGAAAAAGGTAGGTATAAACCGTGCATTTATTGGTAATATTGGTTTAAGTGATGTGCCTTATGGCAAAGTGAAAATGTTGAGCGAAGAATGGTGGAAAATAATTCATACTGCCCTAAAAACTGCATCAATGCTCAATATTGAAATCGGTATTTTCAACTCACCGGGCTGGAGTCAATCAGGTGGACCTTGGGTAAAAGCCGAGAATGCAATGCGTTATCTCGCAAGTTTCGAACTATTGGTAAAAGGACCAACGAAACTGTCCCAAAAATTAGAGAAGCCCATCGAGACATTTCAGGATGTAAAAGTGATTGCTTATCCTGCACCAAAAGACAATCAACTTGTTTTAAATAATTCAAATGGAATAATTAGCTCAATGCCAATTGTTTCAGATTTATCAAACGTAGTTGATGGCAACAAAAGAACAGGAATTAATTTTCCTACAGGAACAGAATTCACAATCAACTTTGAATCAAAAAATCCCTTTACTGCACGCAGTTTATCCATTCGCACTACTGAAAGTTATATGTTGGCAACTGCTCAACTTCAAGCTAAGACATCAGACGGTCAGTATACTACACTTACTGAATTTGAGATAAATCGCACCAATTCCTCTCTCAATGTAGGTTTTGAACCTTATGCTCCAATCGTTGTGTCATTTCCTGCTACCACTGCTACCACTTATCGCCTGATTATTAAAAATGCAAATGCAAACAGTGGGTTGACTGAAGTAATTCTTGCTGCCATACCACGGGTGGAGCGTTATGCTGAAAAATCGTTGGCGAAAATGTGGCAAACGCCACTACCTTATTGGAAAGAATACCAATGGGCACCACAACCGGAAATAGATGACAAAAGCACAGTGATAGATGGCTCAAAAGTAGTTGACATTACACAAAACATGATGCCTGATGGTACACTTAGCTGGGAAGTGCCGGCTGGCAATTGGATTATTGTTCGCACGGGGATGACACCTACAGGTACAGTAAATGGACCTGCATCACCCGAAGCTACCGGTTATGAAACAGACAAAATGAGCAAAGAACATATAGAAAAGCACTTTTACGGTCATATAGGTGAAATTCTGAGACGTATACCTAAAGCTGACCGAACAACATTCAAAATAGTAGTTGCCGACAGTTATGAAACAGGAAGTCAAAACTTTACGGATGGATTTTTAGATGAGTTTAAACAAAAATACGGTTATGATGCCCTTCCTTACTTGCCGGTTTATCAGGGCATGGTAGTGAATAGTCAATTGGCTTCCGACCGTTTTTTGTGGGATATGCGACGCATGGTAGCTGATAAAGTGGCTTACGATTATGTAGGTGGTTTACGCGATGTAAGTCATAAAAATGGTTTAAGTATTTGGTTAGAAAACTACGGACATTGGGGTTTTCCGGGTGAATTTCTGATGTATGGTGGTCAGTCGGACGAAATTGGTGGTGAATTTTGGAGCGAAGGTGAGTTGGGTAATATTGAAAATCGTGCAGCAACCTCATGCGGTCATATTTACGGCAAAAACAAAATATCAGCCGAATCCAATACTTGTGGGGGTGCTGCATTCAGTCGTGGCCCGGCTAATCTGAAACAACGAGGCGACAGGTTCTTTGCAGAAGGCATCAATAACACCTTATTACATGTATATATTACGCAACCTTACGAGGATAAGAATCCGGGTATAAATGCTGGTTTTGGTAATGAGTTCAACCGCAAGAATACCTGGTTCTCGCAAATAGATGTCTTTACCCAATACCTTAAAAGAACCAATTTTATGCTTCAACAAGGATTATATGTTGCCGATGCAGCTTATTTTATTGGTGAAGATACTCCCAAAATGACTGGAACTACTGACCCTGCTTTACCTGTTGGTTATCAGTTTGATTATATGAATGCCGAGGTGATTGAAAAATACATGACTGTAAAAGATGGACTCATTACCTTGCCTCATGGAACGCAATATCGCATAATGGTGTTGCCGAAATTAGAAACCATGCGCCCTGAATTGTTGGCAAAAATTAAACAATTAGTAAACGATGGTGCTATTGTATTAGGTCCTGCACCCATGCGTTCGCCTAGTTTACAAAACCAACCAATGGCAGACCAACAAGTTCAGGCAATGGCGAAAGAACTTTGGGGGAATATGGATGGGGTAAATATAACATCACGAAAAGTTGGAAAGGGGATGATTATGAGTGGCTTGGATATGAAACAAGCATTCGCATTGATAAATTGTGTGCCCGATTGCAAATTGCCCGAAGATAATACGATTCATTATTGTCACCGAACCACAAAAAATGGGGAAGTCTATTTTGTAACGAACCAAACGAATGAAAATAAATTGGTTACACCCGAATTCAGAGTAAAAGGATTGCAACCCGAATTGTGGGAGGCAACTACCGGAAGCATTCGCACGCTTCCTGCTTTCACCCAAAATGAAAATACCACAGCAGTGCCATTGAAACTGGCATCCAACGAAAGCGTTTTTATTGTATTTAGAAATACAGTTGATAAATCTGCGGTAACTACCTTGGAAGCCAATTATCCGACACCTGTTTTACTCAATGATTTTCCGACTCCCTGGACAATACAGTTTGATAACAGCCAACGAGGCCCAGTAAAACCTGTAATATTCGAGACCTTAACGGACTGGACTACTTCCACCAATGACAGTATCAAGTATTATTCTGGTACTGCCACTTACAGCCAACAGTTCAAAATGAAGAAAGTTGCCAACGGACCAAGAGTGATGATTAGTTTAGGAGCTGTTACAGCTATGGCGAAAATTTATATTAATGGCGTTTATGCAGGTGGTTTGTGGACAGCACCTTACGAACTTGATATTACAACGTTTGTGAAAAAGGGAAATAATGAGTTGAAAATTGAAGTTGTGAATAATTGGATGAATCGCTTGATTGGAGACATGAAACTCCCTGCAGAGCAACGTAAAACCTGGTGTCCGGTTAATCCATACACAGCTGAAAGTCCGTTACAAGCATCAGGATTGTTTGGGCCGGTAAGTATTAGTGCAGTTAAATATTAAAAGTCGAAACCAACAAAATAATCTTTAAAATAATTACTAATCCAAGTCACTAAAGTATCATCGTAATTTACTTCTTGACTTACTAAAAACAAAAACAAAATGAAAAAAAACAACCTTTTTCAACAGGCAAAAATTTTATGTGTTTTAATGAGTTTATTTTTTGCCTTTTCGGCAAGCTCAGTAGCACAAACAATTACAAATGGAAGTTTTGAAGCACCTGATGTAACAAACGGTAATGTGTTACCTGGAATTTCGTGGAACCCAGCTAACGCCACTTGGATTTTTGAAGGTGCTTCAATTGGAATTATGAAATACGGATGTGCCTATGCCCCACCTCTAATGCCTGATGGGGTACAATGTGCTGCAATTCAAAATGGAGGCGATGTTTATCAAAATATCAATTTTGATGCAGGAGCCTATGTAATTACATTTTCTGTAGCCCAGAGAAATGGAAATGCAGATAACATTCCTATTGTAGTATCAGTAGATGGCACAACTATTAGTACGTTAACTTCCACATCTACTGCTTATTTTAGCTCTCTGCAAACAGCCAGTTTTACTGTAACGGCCGGTGTGCATAAAATTCAGCTAACAACTACTCAAACCGCCAATGATTGTACTGTTTTTATAGACAATGTACTCATTTCTTCGGCTTCATCTTTCCTGACAGGAACCTGGGATCAACGCCCAACAACATCATTTAGGACGGCTTATGATCAAAACTTCAGTTCGGTATGGGATGCCAATTTTGATGCAGTTTTTCAGGGACAATGGACTACTGTGGATGCATTTGGAGCTGCCAATATTTCTACTGAAGCCCTAAATTTTTTCTGGCCAGCTCGACGGATTATGGCTACAAAAAACCTCACTATACCATATACAATCACAGCGGATATCGATTACCAAAACAATAGTAATCGGGGAGGAATCGTATTAAGACAAACATCCGCAAATCTTGATAATTTGCAAGAACCTGCTTTTGGCGACCCGGGATTTAACAAAGAAGGAATTGCATTATATCCTACAGCAGATGGAAGTTCATTTATTGTCCAGTTTAATGGTGTGCCCGTTGCAAATACTACCGGTAATACACAAACAAAAATATTCTTACCTCCACCGGCATCTACAACACTTTTAGCCAGAAATACTATAAAAGTTGAAGACCATGGAACATCTGTTTACGTATTTTATAATGGAAATCCTTATACTCGAATTGAATTAGGTGGAAAAGTGGGTACGCATTATACTTTCGGTACAGTGTATGATGCAAACATGAATGTAGTAGGTTTATTTTCAGGAAAGGTTATTGAAGCTCTTGGTCAAGCTGCTATTGCTCAGCGCGATGCAATGCTCAGGCTGTATAGCGCTGAGATAAAAATTAAGGATTTAGGGACTAATGTAAATAACGTAGTTTCGCAATTCAGAACATATCAAGCTGGTTCAAATATTGTGGTTGATTTGACTGGATTAAACGGACAACAAGCTGTTTCAGTATTTGACGTACAAGGTAGAGGTTTACTTACTCGTTTAGCCAAAGGTGGTGAAAAAATCACTATTTCAAATGCGTTGACAATTGGTGTCTATCTAATCAAGGTTCAAGGTTCAGAAAAGACTGTTGCAACAAAACTGATTATAAAATAAGATTTGTATTTAAACGACAAATTAGAAAAGGGGCTATTTAAAAGAAATAGCCCCTGATTTAATACCAACTTATAGTATCTATACTGCAAAAAATATATATATGAAAACCCTTAAATCTCCTACCATTAAGAAATTCGCCTGCATCGCTTTAAATCTTTTGATTATAATGTCGATTTCTGCCGAGGTACCTGCTTTTGATAGCGACAAACCAGTTACTACATTTAGTACCAATTACACGCAAGCATTTAATACTACATGGGATGGGACTTCCTTCTACGGTCAATGGGATGCTATGGAGCCATCTGTTTTTGGAGCGAGTGATATTGCATCTGGTTACTTACAGTTTGTATGGCCGGCAAAACGTATTATATACTCAAAATCGGCTTATGCAACTCCCTATACTTTTACAGCCGACTTTGATTACACAGGTGGAAGTAGTCGTGCAGGAGTAGTTATTAGGGCTTATGCTACTGATATTACAAATTCCGAATTTTTGCAAGAACCACCTACAGACCCTGGATACAATCGGGAGGGTATTGCGTTTTATCCAACAGATGATGGAGCTTCGATGAATGTTCAGTTTTCGGCTGTAGAATCAGGAAGGGCAACAACAGTTTCGAAAATTGTTGTTCCTAAACTTGCCGGGATAGCAAGTCTTAGAGATAGAGGAACTATAACCGTTGAAGATTTTGGTACAACCATTTATGTGTATTACAATGGTGCCCGATTTATACGCATAGACCTTGGTGGAAAAATAGGAAGTGTTTATACTTCAGGAACTGTTTATGATGCCGATATGGTGAGCAAAGGAACTTTTACGGGCATGGAAGTTTTAGCTACAGGTAAAGTGGCTGTTGCTCAAAGAGATGCAAGACTGAAGCTTTATAGTGCAACTCTGAAAACTTTTGTTCCAGTTAATTTGATTTGGGATAATCGACCAGCAACTACCTTTACGACACAATATAGTCAAGTATTCAATTCCGCTTGGGACGGAACTACATTTTATGGACAATGGGATGCTATGGAGCCATCTGTTTTTGGAGCGAGTGATATTGCATCTGGTTACTTACAGTTTGTATGGCCGGCAAAACGTATTATATACTCAAAATCGGCTTATGCAACTCCCTATACTTTTACAGCCGACATTGATTACACAGGTGGAAGTAGCCGTGCAGGGGTAGTTTTAAGAGCAGTTGCAACCAATGTAATCAATGCTGATTATATTCAACAACCACTTTCTGATCCGGGTTTCAATCAGGAAGGTATTGCATTCTATCTCACCGATGATGGGGCTTCGATGAACGTTCAGTTCTCGGGTGTTGCTAATGGTGCTTTGACGCCAATTACAAAAATTGTAGTTCCTAAACCAGCCGGAGTTACAAGTCTTAGAGACAGAGGTGTTTTAAAAATTGAAGATTATGGTACCTCAATTTACGTATTTTATAATGCAATCCCATATATCCGAATTGACCTTGGCGATAAAATAGGAACTACATATACTTCGGGTACTGTTTACGATGCAACTATGAATGTAAAAGGAACTTTTTCAGGCATGGAGGTTGAAGCTGCAGGCAAAGTGGCTATTGCGCAAAGAGACGCAGCTTTTAAACTCTATAGTGCAGAGATAAAAGTTCCTCTGGTAGCAGCATCTGCTTTTGATAAAGATAAACCACTTGTAACTTATGCTTCGCAATACAAACAAGAATTTAATATGATTGTTGGTTGGGATAGTATAAAATTTTATTCACAATGGAATGCACAAGAACCCTTAATTTTTGATGCAGCTGACATTCAATCGAATTATTTACAATTTTCATGGATAAAAAAACGTATTATCTATTCAAAAAGTGTATATGTTTCACCTTATGTTATACAGTCCGAAATTGATTATACGGGCGGCAGTAGCCGTGGTGGGGTTGTAATTAGAGGAAATGTGAAAAATATTGTTGATGTAGAATTTTTACAAGAACCACCTTCAGACCCAGGGTATAATCGCGAAGGAATTGCTTTTTATCCTTCGGACGATGGGGCTTTTATGAATGTTCAATTTTCAGGTATCGAGAAAGGTAGATTAGCTACAACAGTAAAAAAAATTTCAGTTCCAAAACCTGCTTCAGTTACTAGTTTCAGAAATAAAGGAATAATTCGTATTGAAGATTTTGGTGCATCAATCTATGTGTATTACAACGATGCTCCTCTAACTCGTATCGACATGGGAGGAAAAACAGGAACTACATATACTTCGGGCACTGTTTACAATTCAGCCATGGAGGTACTAGGTATATTTTCTGGGATGGAAATTGAAACGATTGGAAAAGTTGCCATTGCACAAAGAGATGCCGCACTCAAGTTATTTAACGTTACGTTAAATTATAATGAACTTACCCAACAATCCATTAGTTTCACCCCAATAGGACAAAAGCTGAAAACAGATTCTCCTTTTGCCCTCTCTGCTACTGCGAGTTCAGGATTACCAGTTGAGTATAAACTTGTATCAGGGCCTGCCACTTTAGTTGGTAGTACTGTCAGTCTAAATGGTCAAACAGGAATTGTTACAATAGCAGCCAATCAAAGTGGAAATTCAATATACTATCCTGCACCTGAAATGCTACGCTCATTTTATGTTGGCGACCCTGCTGCTGAGAATGTAGAGCCTACAAGCCAAGAATATGTCGATAATTGGGTTGCGACCGATGCCCTGGGTAGAACCTTACCCACTTTTGAAGATGCTGGTTCAAAACGTCAAAATAAATTAGTAGGCGTATTTTATTATATTTGGCATGGCTTTCATGGCGATAAAGTATATAATATACCCACTATTTTAAGCAATTATCCTACAGACCCATTAAGTGTTACCAATCCAAATTGGGGCGGAGAAAATGCTTTCCATTTTTGGGGAGAGCCGGAAGCAGACTACCATCGCGCAGAAGATCCATGGGTAATTCGCAGGGATTTACAAATGCTAAGTAATGCAAAAGTTGACTTTATTTATATAGATGTTACTAATGCGATTACGTATATAGAAACCGTAAAAACACTTTGTGAAGTTTCGATGCAAATGCGAAAGGAAGGAATTTATACTCCTCAAATTGTATTTACAACAGCATCTAAAAGCGGAAAGATAATGAACAATCTTTATGATGAATTTTATGCAAATTCACTGTTCGAAAATCTTTGGTTTAAATGGAATGGTAAACCGTTAATTTTAGGTGATTTTAACGATCTTGAATTACGTATTGATGTGAAAAACTTTTTTACTATAAAATACAGTTGGGCTTGGACAAATACTAAAACGGAAGCTAATCATTGGCAATGGATAGATAGTTATCCACAGGATTATGGTTGGAGTACTGACCCTGCTATTCCAGAACAAATTGCGGTGGCAGTTGCTTCACATCCAAACAATTCAATTGGCAGTAGTTATTCGAATGGTACGCAACCCTCTGTAAACAATGAGTATTTGACTAATTTTACTGGGCAAGGATTACATTTTGCCGAACAATGGAAAAGAGCATTGGCTGTAGATCCGCCGGTTGTTATGGTAACTCAGTGGAACGAATGGGTGGCACAACGTTTTATCTGGAATACAGGCAATGCGGTTTATGCTGGAAAACCAATAAAAAATGGTGATTCATACTTTGTAGATGCTTTTACAGAGGAATTTAACCGTGATATGGCACCTATGAAAGGGGGGCATACCGACAACTATTATTATCAACTCATTTCAAATATACGCAAATATAAAGGAATGGCTACGCCACTGGTTTTTTCTGCTCCTTTAACTATTACATTAGATGGTAATTTTGCCGATTGGTCAATAGTAAGTCCTGTATTTAAAGACCCAAAAGGTGATGTGATGCATCGTGATTTCTCCGGTTATGATCCTACAGTACAACTGGTAAATACTACTGGTAGAAACGATATTGTAGAATCAAGAGCAACCTTTGACGCTAACAACGTCTACTTTTATGTAAAAACAGTAAATGCAATTACGTCATCTACCGACCCGAATTGGATGTTATTGTTTATTGATGTCGATCGCAATAAGGGTACTGGATGGGAAGGTTATGATTATGTCGTTAATTTGGGTGTGAAATCTGCCTCCGAAACGACCTTAAAAAAATGGGATGGTACAAGTTGGGGTAATGAAATCTCTGTGCCGTTTAAATTAAGCGGAAATGAAATGGAATTAAGTGTTCCAAGAGCACCACTGTTGTTGGATAAAACCACACCAGAATTTTATTTCCATTGGGCTGATAATCCACTACATTTGAACGATATCAGTAGTTTCTTCACCGATGGAGAATCTGCTCCCGATCGTCGATTTAATTACAATTTTAGTGCATCTAAAGTTGCTGTTATTCCACAAACAGCCTACAAGCCACATACAGTTCCCGGAACAATTGAGTTTGAAGATTTTGACAATGGTGGCGCCGGTATTGCTTATTCAGATGCCGCTTTGGGTAATTCGGGTGGAGTATATAGACCAGATGAATCGGTTGATATCGAAGCAATTGCCGGAGGAGGTTATAATGTTGGCTGGATAAATTCGAATGAATGGCTTTCTTATACAGTAGATATAAAAGCTATGGGAACATTTAATGCGAAAATAAAATACGCCTCAAATGGAATAAGTAACGAAGCTGTTTTATATGTCGATGGAGTTGATAAATATGGAGTTATTTCGTTCCCAAGCTCGGGGGGACTCACAACATGGATAAGTAAAGAAATTGAAATGCAACTTTATCCAGGAAAGCATATCCTAAAGTTTTATATTAAAAAGGCGAATAATGATTTTAAAATTGATAAAATTGATTTCATTGAAAAGGATGTTGTTTATCCGGGTAAAGGTACCGGACTCAGTAAAAGTATATGGACAGCTGCATTGGGTGGTCGCACCTGGTTTAAAGATTCTATTTGTTCGGAAATTGATCCTGTAATAGATCAAACATGGACGGATGTTAGCCCTGGATGTAATGTCAGTAATGATTTTTGGAATATCCGTTGGCAAGGTCAAATCCAACCACTGTTTTCGGAGGACTATACTTTCTACCTGACGGTAAATGACATGGGCAGAGTTTGGATCAATAATCAATTACTTATAGATGGTTGGCTGGGTTCGAGTAGTGGCACAACCATAACAGGAGCTGTTGCTTTAATAGCAGGTCAAAAAGTGCCAATAAAAGTTGATTTTGCTGAAAAAACAGCTGATGCCAAGGTGAAACTTGAATGGAGTAGTGCATCTAATCCACGGGAAGTGATACCACAAAGTCAATTATTTCCAATGGGAACAACTGGAATATCAGATACAAGACAAGCCTATTTCAATGTGTATCCAAATCCGGCAACCAATAATCTAACTATAACAAGTGGTGAAAACCAAGTTGCAGGGATTAAAATAATTGATTTACAAGGCAGAGTTGTTTTTACAAATGCAGAACAATTTAGCGGTAAAAAATCAATCAAAATTGATTTAGATAAAGGTATTTACTTCATAATTTTAGCAGGAGATATTCCTTTCGCAGCACAAAAACTTATAGTTGAATAATTTAAACTGTACATTAAAAACAGTCCAATCTGATTTTAATGTACAGTTATTAAAATACTTATTTTATGCAATGAGTTTAGTAAATTAAAGAAATTGTTAAATTTCGATTAATACTTATAGAAAATGAAAAACACACTGTCTCTTTTATGTAGCACACTTGCTTTAGTGATTGGATGTTTACAAAGAAACAACCATAAGTTGGCAATTGCATTTTTATTGTTCATGTTATTCTCTGGTTTAACTAATGCTCAACCGCTCGCCGGTACCGATGAACTCGGTCGTACTCTGCCTCAAAACACTCTTGTTGGAGCGCTTGACAGTGGCAAAACCGTAGCAATGTTTTATTTTTTGTGGATGGGACATTCAGCATCTGCAACTGCAACCAATTATTGTGACCTAACTAAGATTGTTGCTGCGCATCCAAGCGTGCTTAATAATTATACCGACCCATACTGGGGGCAGTCTACTCCAGGCTATTACTATTGGGGAGAATCTATTTATAACTATTATAAAGGTGATGATTATTGGGTACATCTCAAAAATGTACAACTTCTGACAGATGCTGGTGTTGATATTCTGGTATTAGATGCCACAAATGCTATACATTATGGACAAGAGGCAAACGCACTGATGAATGCAATAGATGCATTAATCGCGCAAGGTAAAAACCCGCCAAAGCTTGTGTTTTATACGAATACTAATTCAGGAGCAACAATGCAGAATATCTATAACGATTTTTATAAAACCGGCGCTCCCTACAGACATCCAAATACTTGGTATTATATGATCAGCAAACCGCTTATCATTGGTATTACCAGTGAGTCTGCGGGAAAGGATTACGCAAGTTTTTTTACTTACCGCGAATCGCAATGGCCTAACGAAGCTCAGAAAACAAACGGCTGGCCTTGGATAGAATTTCAGCGACCTCAAAAAGTGTATTCAAACAGTTCCTCACAACGAGAAATCGTAAATGTTTCCGTAGCACAACACCCAAATCTGGATGTATGTATGGGGGGGTCTGCATTTTATTCAGGAACAGGGAATTGGGGCAGAAGTTATCGTAATGGCTCAACTGGAAATCCTGCTGTCGATTTGCCTTATGGCTATAATGTTCAAGAACAATGGGATTATGCAATTTCACAAAATGTCCCTTATGTTTTTGTCACCGGATGGAATGAATGGATTGTAGGAAGATGGCATTATCCAACTGCTTTAGATCCTGGGCAGCAAAAATCCCAATTTGTTGATCAGGCAAGCCCTGAGTATAGCCGGGATATTGAACCTTCACTTACAGGAAGTTTGAAAGATAATTACTATATGCAACTTGTCTCAAACGTAAGAAAATACAAAGGTGTTGAAGCGGCTACTGCTTTAAGTGCCAGTACTACAATAAGCAGTATGGCAAATTGGACAAGTGTTACGCCAAACTATTTTGACTATATAGGCGATGTACAGGCTCGTAACAATGCCGGAGGGCAACCCAATAATCTGACAAACATTGTTACCGTAAGCAATTACGGATTTGAAACCCCTGTGATAGCAAGTTCGCCTGGTTTTGTTCAAAACCCAACTGGAGGAGGCTGGACATTTAGTGGTAGCTGTGGAATTGTAAAAAATGCTGGTGCTTATGGCAATCCTACTTCTATCGAAGGAACTCAGGCTGCCTACTTGCAACAGACAGGATATTTTCAGCAATCTTTTAGTTTTCCTACCACAGGAACCTACACATTTATGTTTTCCGCCGCCCAAAGAAGCGGAAATACTCAATCTTTCGATGTTATTGTTGATGCTACAACTATGGGAACTATTACACCATCTTCAACGAGTTATAGTGAATATTCAGTCTCTATAGCAGGATTAACAGCGGGTAATCATACTATAAAATTTCTCGGTAAATCTACATCAGACAATACAGCCTTTATTGATAATATAATAATTGGAATAGTAGCTGCTGATGTATATACCAATACTACTGGTAGAAATGACTTTCAGACACTTAAAGTTGCCAGAGACGCTACAAATCTTTATTTCTATGCAAAAACGGTTGCCGCTATTACTGGTTCGGGTAATGATTTTATGAACCTTTGGTTGGATACAGATCGAAACGCTACCTCAGGCTGGAAAGGCTATGACTACAAAATTATATCGAGTACATTGCAAAAATGGGTAAGCGGAGCATGGACAAATGTAGTTGCGGTTACCAAAACACAAAGCGGAAATGAGTTGTATTACACCATTCCAAGAAGTAGTCTTGGAAACATCGCAGATCCGTTGAACCTGGAATTCAAATGGTCGGACAATATGCAAGGCAATCTGGACGAACCATTGAATTGGTATATAAACGGTGACGCAGCCCCTGGTGCCCGGTTTAATTTTGTTGCTATGAGTGAATTACCATTGGGTATTCTCAATACAGGTTTTGAGTTTCCAACTACAGCAACACATAAATATGGAGCTTTTACAAATGGATGGACATTCGACACGCAAAGTGGAATTCAACGCAATGCAAGTGCCTGGGCGGCACCAACTGCACCTCAGGGCTCACAAACAGCTTTCCTGCAAAAAACGGGTGTTATTAGTGAAAGTGTTAATTTTAATGCTGGTAGCTATAAAATAGGTTTTTTTGCCTCTCAAAGAACAGGAAATACTCAATCATTCCAGGTGTATTATGATGCTACATTAATTGGCACTTTTACCCCTTCTTCTTCTACCGCATGGACTTATTATTCTACAAATGCTTTTACCGCAACTGCAGGTATTCACACAATTAAATTTGTTGGCACAAAAACTACTGATCAAACTGCATTTATTGATGCAGTAGATATTGTATTGCAAACAACGCTTACTAATACAGGATTTGAAACGCCCGTTGTTTCAGGTTTTCAGTATGGACCTTTAACAAATGGCTGGACCTTTGATGCCATGAGTGGACCTAACCGTAACGGTAGTGCATTTGGTGCCCCGACTGCCATAGAAGGCACACAGAATGCTCTTATACAAAGAACAGGAGCCATCTATCAGGATTTCAATTTTGCTGCCGGATCCTATAAAGTAAGTTTCTATGCAGCCCAAAGAAGCGGTAATACTCAAACAATAAATGTTTCTTGTGATGGTGTTCAAATTGGAACCATATCACCCACATCCTCAACAATGTTCAATTACTATTCGACCAATAGCTTCACAGTAACAGCTGGTACCCATAGGATTATGTTTTCAGGTACATCGGTAAATGACAATACAGCTTTTATTGACAAAGTTTCCCTAGTACTTGGTGGGTTCAAGGCACCCGAATTATTGACAAAATTAGAAAATCTGGATAATGAAATTGCAATTTATCCAAATCCAGCTTTATCCCAAATCACTCTTTCCAATGTTCAATTAAATTCACAAATATCTATTGTTACGTTGGATGGAAAAAAAGTATACTCAATGCTAAAAAAAGACAGCGAACCTTTGAATATACTTGTGAATAGTTGGCAGAAAGGTGTTTATTTAGTTCATGTTCACACTGACAAAGGAAATATTATCAAAAAAGTGATTGTCGAATGAATAATGTGATTATTTCTACTTACGAAGAGCTTGTGGTGCAAAATTATTGTAATAAAAAGAATTGCTGCAAAACAAAATCTATAGATAGTAACAATAAAACAATAATTTTAGAATGAGAAAATTGAAATTTATGACCATTTGGTCACTAATACTTTTTAGTGTATTTACTGGCTTGTCCGCTTCCTTTCAATATATCCAAACAGAAGATTTATCGGATGCTGTAGAAAATGTAAATAAGGTTGTGCCAGCATTAAATAAGGAAATAAAATCTACCAATGAAGTTTTGCGTAAAGGTTTTCTCAATCCCCCCGAATCAGCTCGTCCCGGCGTTTATTGGTATTTTATGGATGGTAATATTTCCAAAGAAGCCATAACAGCCGATTTAGAGTCGATGAAAAAAGTGGGTGTAGGTCATGTGCTTTTTCTGGAAGTAAATGTGGGAGTACCGCGTGGAAAGGTTGATTTCATGAGTGAAGAATGGATGGATTTGTTTACCTATATGGTACGAGAATCCGAACGCTTGGGTATCATTGTTTCTTTGGGTGTCGGTCCGGGTTGGAATGGAAGTGGCGGCCCATGGGTTACAGGAGCGCAGTCAATGAAACATTTAGTACATAGTACAGTCAAAGTTGAGGGCAATGAAAACAGAAAAATAATTTTGTCAAAAGCTGCACCTATGAAACCCTACTTTGGCGAAGGAGCATTTACTCCAGAACTTAAAAAACGATGGTTGGAGTATTACGAAGATGTTGTAGTACTGGCGTTTCCAACACCAAATGATGATGTCAAAATAAACGATATTTACGAAAAAGCATTGTATTATCGTGATCCATATTCTTCAATGCCTGGGGTAAAGGCTTTTATTCCATCGTATGCCGAGTATTTAGAGCCAATTCAAGGAGCAGTAATTTCTTCAGATAAAATTATTGATGTTACTCGTTTTTTGAAATCAGATAGCGTATTAGAGTGGAAAGTGCCAGATGGAAATTGGACAATCATGCGTTTTGGGTGTACAAATAATGGTTGCGTTACTCGGCCTGCTCCTCTTCCCGGCGTGGGATTTGAATCGGATAAATGTGACACTACTGCCATTAATGCTCATTTAGCAAGTTTTACAAGTAAGTTGCTTAAACGAACTGGTACGCCCGATAAAAATCAAAAAGGAGGTTTAAAAATGCTCCATATCGACAGCTGGGAAGTAGGCGCACAAAACTGGACTGCTAAATTAAGAGAAGAATTTACGAAACGACGTGGATACGACCCACAACCATTTTTTCCGGTTTATGCAGGATTAATAGTGGAGAGTCTGGAAAAAAGCGAACGTTTTTTATGGGATTTACGCCAAACCTTTCAAGAGCTTGTAATCGAAAACAATGCGATTTATTTAAAAAAGTATGGACAAAAATATAATCTGGGCATATCAATTGAACCTTATGATTTAAACCCTACTGCCGATTTGGAACTGGGAGCAGTAGCCGATGTCCCAATGTGTGAATTTTGGAGCAAAGATTTTGGATTTAACACTTCGTACAGTTGTATTGAGGCTGCTTCCATTGCACATATTGAAGGGAAAAAAGTGGTTGCGGCCGAGGCGTTTACAGGACATCTCGACGCATGGAAACAATACCCAGGTTCCATGAAAAATCAGGGTGATTGGGCTTTTGCTGCCGGAATTAATAAGTTCATGTATCATACCTTTCAGCACCAATCATTACCCGAAAACCTAAAACCGGGCATGACCATGGGACCGTATGGCGTACATCATGACCGCAGCCAAACTTGGTGGTCGATGGCTGATGCCTATCATAAATATGTAGCTCGTTGCCAATATATGTTGCAACAAGGAGCACCGGTTGCCGATATTCTGTATCTGACTCCCGAAGGAGCTCCGCAGGTATTTCGGGCACCAGCTTCGGCATTAACAAAAGCAGAAAATTTGACTAGTTCACTCTCATTTACGGTAAAAGATGAAATTATTCCGGGACAAGCGAAAGAAGATTTTCTACCGGACCGCAAAGGGTATAATTTTGATGGTTGTTCACCTTCTCAGATATTAAAAGCTTCGGTTAGAAATGGAAAAATCATTTTTCCGTCGGGAGCAAGCTACAGTTTATTGGTTCTGCCCAAAACAGAAACCATGACACCGGCATTGCTGAACAAAATTGAAATGTTGATTAAAGCTGGTGCCACAGTTATTGGTAACCCACCACGCAAATCGCCAAGTTTAGTAAATTATCCCGAATGTGATAGTCAGGTTAGCAATTTGGCTACTAAGATGTGGGGAGAATTAACTGCACCTTCGGAAATCACAAAACGAAAATTAGGCAAAGGTACAATTTATTGGAGTGGAGCATACTCCGAGATGAAGTCACCGGAGCTATATCCTGATTATTACAGTACCGCTTCCTTACTGAGGGAAATGGGAATTCAAGAGGATTTTATGTCAACAGGTCCAGTACGATATACACATCAGCAAATTGAATCGGGCGATGTGTATTTCGTATCGAATAAAACAAATTTCACGATTAACACAAACTGTTTATTCAGGGTAAAAAAAGGAACACCTGAATTGTGGAATGCAATGACTGGTGAAACACGTGAGCTGAATGATTATGTTGTGCGTAATGGTCAAATTCAAATACCCTTGCAATTTGAGCCTTACGAAAGCTATTTTATTGTTTTCAATAAAAATGGAAAAACTAAAAAGGGGAATAGTCCGATAAACATAAACTTTTCAGAACCGGTGGTTTTATCTGAAATTAGCAAGCCATGGAAAGTTTCGTTTGACCCAAAATGGGGCGGACTTGAGAATGTAACATTTGATAAACTCGAGGACTGGACAACCAGACCGGAAGAGGGTATTAAATATTATTCAGGAATAGCTACTTATCATACAGACATTGAAATCAATGAAAAAATAATGGCTGATAAGAAATCCGATATTTTTATCGATTTGGGTGAAGTAAACAATCTGGCAAGGGTACGCGTGAACGGAAAAGATATGGGTGTGGTTTGGGCAGCTCCTTTCCGTTTGAAAATCTCAGATGCAGTTGTCGTTGGTGAAAATAACATCGACATTGAAGTGGTTAATCTGTGGCCCAACAGATTGATTGGTGACGAGCAAAAACCGGATGATGGCATTGTAAACGGGCAGTGGCCTGAATGGCTACAAAAAGGTACAGCACGCACATCAGGCAGGTTTACATTTACTACATTTAAACATTACAACAAAGATTCAAAATTATTGAAATCGGGCTTAATGGGTCCGGTAAAAATACTAACTATCAAAAAATAATAGCATTGAAAACAAAAGTAGGATTATTTGGAATTGGATTAGATACGTATTGGCCACAGTTTGATGGTCTGCTAAATCGTTTGCAGGATTTTCAGATGCAAATTGGTCTAACCATAGAATGTTATGGTGTTGAAGTTGTCAATTGCGGAATGGTTGATAATCCATCCAAGGCAAAGGCTGCTGCCGATTTATTAAAACAAAACGATGTAGAACTTGTATTTTTGTATATCTCCACGTATGCTTTATCTTCTACCGTTTTGCCTGTCATACAAAAACTAAATGTTCGTACCATCATATTAAACCTGCAACCAACTCCTGCCATCGATTATAATAAAATAAATAGCATGGGCGACCGTGGTAAAATGACCGGCGAATGGTTGGCTAATTGTCAGGCATGTTCCGTTCCCGAAATTGCATCGGTTTTTAATCGCTCCGGCTTAAAATATGAAATCGTATCGGGCTATCTTGCTGATGCTGAATCATGGACGGAAATATCGGAATGGATTGATGCCGCTAAAGTGGCATACTCCATGCGAAATAACCGCATGGGAGTTTTGGGACATTATTATGGCGGCATGCTTGATGTTTACACCGATGTAACCAAACAAGCTGCGGTGTTTGGAACTCATTTTGAAATGTTGGAAATGTGCGAATTAAAGGCTTTACGCGATGAAGTTACATCAGCGGAAATTGATGCTAAAATTGATGAATTTCAATCGGCATTTATAGTGGACAAAGCGTGTGAAATATATGAAATTGAACGAGCTGCAAAAACCTCAGTGGCATTGGATAAATTAATTGCCAATCACCAATTAGGTTCTATGGCTTATTATTACGAAGGACATTCGGGGAACGAATACGAAAACATTGTTACTTCGGTCATTGCCGGAAATACGCTGCTGACAGGAAAAAATATTCCTATTGCAGGCGAATGTGAAGTTAAAAATGCACAGGCTATGAAAATTATGGCTGAATTTGGCGTTGGTGGTTCATTTTCGGAATTTTATGGAATGGATTTAAAGGATGATATCATTTTGCTTGGTCATGATGGACCAGCCCATTGTGCCATCGCCGAAGGTGATGTGAAATTAGTCCCACTTCCCATTTATCATGGAAAACCAGGCAAAGGATTATCCATTCAGATGAGTGTGAAACAAGGTCCAATAACTATCTTATCAGTTGTTGAAGATAATGAGGGTGTTTCGTTATTGATTGCCGAAGGAGAATCGGTGGCAGGAGCTACGCTGCAAATTGGGAATACCAATAGTCGCTATAAGTTCCCCATTTCTGCCAAAAAGTTTATGAACGATTGGTCGAAAGCCGGTCCATCGCATCATTGTGCCATTGGTGTGGGGCACATTGGAAGTAAAATCCAAAAGTTCGCTAATCTATTAGGTATTAAAGTATTAAAAGTAGAATAGTTTTTTATAAAAAAAACAGACTAATTTAAATGAGAATTCAGTACGTTATATGTGGCGTTTTACCAATTGTGGCATTTAATCTATTTGCTCAATCTTCTAACAAACCAAATATTGTTTTTATTTTGGTAGATGATATGGGTTGGAAAGATTTGAGTTGCTAAGGTAATACTTTCAATGAAACGCCTCACATAGATGCATTGGCAAATTCTGGACTGCGATTTACGCAAGCTTATGCTGCCGCACCTGTTAGCTCGCCAACCCGTGCGTCTATTCTCACTGGTAAACACCCAGCAACATTAAAGTTGACAAATTTCTTGGGTGGCAATCGAATGGATTTAAACTCACCAGTTCTACCTGCAACATTTAAAAACTGTTTGGAATCAAAAGAAATTACCTTGGCTGAGGTATTTAAGCAAAATGGTTATTCAACGGGCATGGTTGGAAAATGGCATTTAGGGCAGGGCGATTCAGTAGCACCTTGGGGGCAAGGGTTTGATTATTCCCGCTCTATCGAAAAAAATGGGTTGGATTATTATAATAGGTATAGGCGGTTAGACCGCAGGATTATTTATCTGTATTTAAACGTTTTGGCTCATAATTAACCATCCTTTTAAGTAGGGTATCAAAGATAGTGTCCATATTATTTCGTCTATTATATCTAAAATGGTACTCCTCAAGGTAACCCTGTAATCTTTCCTTACTGCAATGGTGATGTATTCCTCTTAACCAACCCTTCAAATTCATTATGTGAATATGCATATCAGGTTGATTTTTTCCTTTGTTCGATGGAACTTGCTTTAACTTTGTATAATCCTTTTTCAATGGAATATATCCTGTCCATTCATCTGTAACTACATCTGCATCCTTTGATATATGAGCTTCGAAAAATGGACGAAAAGAAGTATTTGAAGCATCCTCTATTATTTGGGCGTATGCTCTGCCAACACCATTAAACGGTAATTTTTCAAGAGCCACAATTACCAATTTTTTCTTGCCTTTACTTCTACCTTGTTTTTGTTCTTCTTCTCCACCAATAAAACATTCATCTACATGGACTTCCCCTGTAAGTGGATAATTTAAACTGCTTTGCATTGCTTGTTGCACTTTCCATTTGAACTCCCAACAAGTCTTCTGCCGTTGTTCAAACTCATTTGACAATTCTAATGAGGACATTCCTTTCTTTTTTGTACTAAGCCGGAATACAATATGAAATGCAATGTGAATAAGAATTTTGCATTTGTCAAACATTGTTCCTGATGTTGGACTCTCATCGTAACTACACTTTACACATCTTCGTGAATGAGGCTTTACCCCTAAGCAATAACCTGTATGATTGCACTTCCTGCAATGATAACCATCCTCCCATTTAATATCTGATAGATATTTGTAGCAAGCTTCAACTTGGTGAAAACGAAGCGTGAACTTTATTGAATTTAAACCTGTGAATTTATCTCTTACTTCCATCCGACAAAGGTAATATTAATTGCCAGAAATCCTGCGGTCTAAACGCCTATACCTATAAATAATATTCAAGCTCAAATGGTCTTCTGTCATTTACGTTTGGTATAATATTCTTGCGTCCCGAAGACTCATTAATTGATATTCCGGCTTTCGTGTAATTTTAAGAGTAAGCATATACAAACAGGTCATCATTGTTAATGATTGATGGTGTTGCCAGGCATTAATTCATTTTACACCGAAAACAATAGCGTTGTTGGTCAGGTTTTCAAAAGT
>JAURYY010000009.1 GCA_030653695.1 Paludibacter sp.
GTAGCATTTATAGGCGATAAAGAGATTACGGCATCGGGTTCAATTATTTTAACTGAATTATCGCTGCCAAGTAACCGTGCCTGTCCGGGAGTAAGTTTAACAGTAAATCCTTTCAAAGCCGATTGATATGTTTCTTCAAGGTCGCCCGAGATCTCATATTTCTTCAATAATCCCTGTGCTTTGGTTTTTACTTTTTCTTTACGTATCTCAATGTCAATGGATAAAGGATCAACATCTTCGTTGAGAACTACAATATATTTTTTGCTGCTTTCGGCAGATTTAATATAAGATGGGCTACTCTGTTCATTTTCAAGTGCCGATTCCACGTCGGGAGATGTGCATCCGTAAAATAATAAACCGGAAACACAAAATGATAATAATAATTTGATGTTTAACATAATAAAAATTTTTAAGTGATTAACCTGACTACAAATATAATGTATAATTGGAATAAATGCACTTTTTATTGTAAAATATTGCAATTTGTTGAAAAACCAATATTTTTAGGTTGATATTGATATTCAACAGTTCGTTATAAAAAATGTATCTTGCTCGCAAAGACGCTAAGTCGCAATGAAAAACTTTTAAGTTTTTCGCTTTGCGTCTTGCTAAATAAATTTAAATGTCAGATAATCAACAAAGTAAAAAATTGCGTCTTTGCGACTTTGCGTGAAAATTTATTTCGAGATAAATAACAAAGTATTTTATAATTATAAGTGTAATATTCTTATTATCAAAGTGCTAATTGATTTTATAACGACACATTATAATTACTCTAAACAGTTAAATTTCCGTCCCCGTAAAATCAAAATAATATGCTTCAAACTATCATAGTGTACATACTGATTTTTGCAGTTGTAGTTTACGCGGTTTTTACCATTGTAAAAAGCATGCAAAAAAAGGAAAAATCGCCCTGCGATGATTGCAACGGTTGTGACCTGAAACGTGAAATAACAAAAAATAACCCAGGCATTTACATCAATAACACTTGCGACCTAAACAAAAAATGACCAGAGAATAAAAAAAATCGGTCAGAATATTTTATCGCTTCGAATGTTAAATAACTTAAAATATAAATAATTTTAAACGGATTTTTTAACTTTACATCCGGAAAAATAAAAACACTTTACACTAAATGAAGATTCACGAGTATCAATCAAAAGAAATTTTTTCGCGTTACTCCATTCCCGTAACCAACGAAGTATTATGCTACACCATTGATGAAGTTGTGGTAGCAACTGCCAAATTAGGATTACCCGTAGTGGTTAAAGCTCAAGTACATGCCGGAGGGCGCGGCAAAGCCGGAGGAGTAAAGTTAGCCCGAACAGCCGAAGAAGCACGCGAAGCCGGGGCAAAAATTCTTGGCATGGACATTAAAGGTTACACAGTCGAAAAAGTGTTAGTAGCGCAGGGAGTTCAGTTTAACTCCGAATTTTATGTAGGACTAACCATCGACCGGAATTCAAAATCGGTTATTTTTATGGCAAGTGCCGAAGGTGGAGTCGAAATTGAAGAAGTTGCCAAAGAAAATCCGGAAGCCATACACAAATTCGTCATCGACCCCGATTTGGGGATGACCGCTTTCCTTGCACGCAAAATTGCATTTAAACTGTTCAGCGATTTTTCACTTGTAAAGCAGGCAGTCGAATTATTTCAAAAATTATATCAAATTTTTATAGATACCGATGCCTCATTGGTCGAAATTAATCCGTTGGTTGTTACCCACCAAGGTAAATTACTTGCTTTAGATGGAAAAATGAATTTTGATGACAATGCGCTCTATCGTCAACCTGAAATTGAAGCTTTGAACGAACCCACCGAAGATGAAAAGAAAGAAATTGAAGCCAAAGATAGTGGTTTATCATACATCAGATTAGATGGAAATATTGGTTGTATGGTTAACGGTGCAGGTTTGGCTATGGCAACTATGGATGTAATCAAATACTTTGGGGGCAGTCCGGCAAATTTTCTCGATATAGGCGGTAGTTCAAACCCTCAGAAAGTGATTGATGCCATGACATTACTCATGAGCGACCAAAATGTAAAAGTGATAATGATCAATATTTTCGGAGGCATTACGCGCTGCGATGATGTGGCAAAAGGACTTATCGCCGCACTCGACCAAATACAGGTTGACATTCCCATTGTTATCCGTCTGTCGGGCACCAATGCCGAAGAAGGACTTCGCATTATAAGTGAGAAAAATCTTCCGGTTGTAGGTTCATTGAGCGAAGCAGCACAAGAAGCCATCAGATTAGTGAATAATTGACACTTTATTTGACATTGGTTAATAAAAAATGAACAAAAACTTTTTAAACTTATCAATCCCGATTGCTATCGGGACAAACTCTCCAACTAAAAAAATATGAGCATATTAATAAATAAAAACACAAAATTAGTCGTTCAGGGAATTACCGGACGCGATGGCAGTTTTCATACCGGAAAAATGAAAGCTTATGGTACCAATATTGTTGCGGGAGTTTCGCCGGGCAAAGGCGGGCAATTTGTTCATGACATTCCTGTTTTCAACACAGTAGAAGATGCAGTAATAGCAACGGGAGCAAATACTTCGGTCATTTTCGTTCCGGCTCAGCTTGCAGGCGATGCCATACTCGAAGCAGCCGATGCAGGCATTGAATTAGTGGTTTGTATTTCGGAAGGAGTCCCAACTTTAGATATGATAAAAGCTACTTCGTATTTAAAGAAAAAAGGGGTAAAACTCATTGGTGCCAATTGTCCAGGACTGATTACACCCGACGAATCGATGATTGGAATACTGCCTGGTAATATTTTCAAAAAAGGAAATGTAGGATTGATGAGCCGCAGTGGCACTTTAACATATTTAATGGTAAGTTTGCTTACAAATGCAGGATTGGGACAAAGCACCTGTGTCGGAATAGGTGGCGACCCTGTTGCAGGATTGTATTATCAGGAATTGCTTCAAATGTTTGAAGACGATCCCCAAACCGAAGCCATTGTGCTGATAGGAGAGATTGGAGGTGACGCCGAGGAGCGTGCAGCTCAGTATATTAAAGAGCACATTACCAAACCGGTTGTAGCATTTATAGCAGGACAAACCGCACCTGCGGGAAAACGTATGGGACATGCCGGAGCCATCATTTCGAGTGGGAGCGGAAGTGCTGCCGAAAAAATTGCAGCTTTCGAAGCCATTGGAGTACCGGTTGCTCGCCGTCCGATGGAATTGCCTGATTTAATAAAGAAAAAACTTGCCGAAAGAAAATAAATTCACAAGTTATTTTGGAAACTATCAAGTTTCACAACGTAAACAATATTAATGTCCTGATTAAAATTTAGATAGCTTCTATCTTTTAATCGGGACATTTTTTTTACCCCAATCAAAATTAACTACTGGTATAAAAATTTCTTTACCCTTTAATTTTAATATTTAATACTCAATCCCAAAACGCACATTGACAGCAAAAGAATTATGGAGTGTTTGGTCGGTACCGGCGGGGTTAATAATAAACTGAAAGTCGGGCTGAATAAAAATACTCCTTTTCAGTTGGTAGCGATAGGTCAGTTCAATGGCTGTTTCGCTTTTTGACTTATTTTTAAAACTTCCGTGGGCAATGGCCAAACCCAAGACATCCTGTTGGTTTTTGCAAAACAAACCCGCAAAATTTAACCCCAACCCGACATAGAAATCATTATTACTTTTCGCAGATGGACTATAGCCTAATTGTGCGAAAACGCCCATAGTTTTATTATTCGAACTCCAAACTTCCTGGTCGGCATAGGTGTAAACTCCGAAAAGTGTATGATTAAGTGAGTCAGGAAAATTTTTATTAAAATGTTTTTCCACCAAATGATTATGTGTATAAACACCCATTTTATATATACCTGAATATTTTTTTATTTGAGTATTGTATTGAAATTCGGAAACAGCTAACAGTCCGTCGCCCGAAAGAAACTGCCATTTTACGTTATAAGGGTTATAGTCGAAATCGGTAGGACTTCCGTCATACAGGGCATTAATCCACGAATATCGTTCAGATATATTCCATTTCGCAGTAAAACCTAAAGTAGTGAGCGGAAAAATTGGTGCTGAAAAATTGTTTGAAATAAGTGGAAGTACGCCAAATGAACTATTCAGGAACAGAGCAGCATGTTCAGAATTGGCAAGTTCTACATTCAGGTCTTGCAAACCTGCTGTAAATTCAACTGCACCCAATGCTTGTTTGTACCAAACTTCCTGAAGGTAAGTATGATTTCCCGCCTCAATATTTGATGCCACTTGCATGTCGCCTATCAATAGGACTGAGGGTGATGCGCCGTGTGTATTGGCAGCATTGACATAGAACTGGCCACTCTTCCATAAGCCGGCTTTTTCGACATCGAAACTCATCAGGATATTTGCCATTCCCAAATAACATGAACCTGTTTTAATTCCTCCGGAGAGATTGTTAAAACTTTCGCCAATGTATGAACCTTTGAATGTTAACGATTCATTCGGACTGCTTGATAACACTTTAGCATAAACGGTATATGGGAAAAGCAGTATAAAACTAAACAGGAAGGGGGAAATTTTCTTCATCTTTTGTAATATTAATTGTTTGATATTACAAAAGTAGAGCTGTTCGAAATTATCTGAAATAGCTAAAAGTAGGGATAAATAAAAAATTTATCATTAAAAGAAACGAGGATTTTTCGGTAAAAGGCAAAAAATCAAAAATAAATGATAAGTCCTTTGCTTTATTATTTAACAACTTTTGAAAAACTACCCATTTTATCATAAACGTCAAATATAACCTACACTTTGAGTTTTGTATATATTTGATATACTGCGTTTTTCCCGTCCCGATTCCCGATAGACTTCGCCGATAGCTATCGGCGTGAGACTTCGGCGTGAGCTCAGTCGAACGCTCAGTCGAACGCTATCCGGATTGTTCTTTTGTCTTTTATTATATGTTTATGCTTTTATCTCAAACCGATCAGCATCTTTCCATACGGCAAATTTCTGGCGGAAATGTTCAAGTGGCTCAATATCTATTTTGCAAGTTTGAATAGAAGTTTCATTTTCGGCGAAAGTTAGTAATGGCTTTGCTTGATAGTTGAGCAAAGCAGAATGTCCGTTATAGTGAATTCCATTTCCATCCACCCCTACCCGATTTACGCCACACGTATAGGCTTGATTTTCGACAGCTCTGGCTTTTAGCAGAATATCCCAGTCGCCAATACGTTGTTCGGGAAAGTTGGCTACAAAAATCAGCAAATCGTATTCGTTGCTCACATTACGCGCCCACACCGGAAACCGGACATCATAACAAACTAACAAACAAATATTAAATCCGCAATATTTTACAATTAAACGTTTATCGCCAGCCGAAAAGTAGTTTTGCTCGCAACCCATCGTAAATAAATGACGTTTATCGGCTGTCTCTATTTTACCATTGGGAAAAACAAAAAATGCCCGATTAAAATAATGCTGATTTTCTAAAGCAATAAAACTTCCGGTAATTGCTAATTTATATTGTTTTGCCAACCAAATAAGCGTTTTCACAGTTTCACCTTCCATATTTTCGGCCAGATACAGTTTATCGGCACAAAAACCGGTTGTAAACATTTCGGGCAATACAACCAAATCTGTTTGTTCGCTTAAGGCAGCTATTTGTTCTTCGGTTTTCCGAAGGTTAGCTGCTTTATCAGCCCAGTGTATAGTGTCTTGAATGAGTGTGATTTTCATTTCGTTTTTAAATTAAATAAACATGAATTCAGTTTGGAGTTAACGCTATCGGTTTATTTTTGTCTGAAAAAAATTGAAATATATTTTTACAGATGAAATTTTCGGGGATGCCGTGCTGTCACATTTCGATAAAACGCCTTGATTTTTTTCATATCGGCTTTTTCATCTCCAGTTGGTATTAATAATTCTGTAATACCCATTTCCTTTTTTTTATAATCGATGTATGCTAATTGAATGGGGACTCCCGCAGCAAAAGCAATGTGATAAAATCCCATTTTCCATTTGTGAACCTTACTGCGAGTACCTTCGGGCGTAATGGCTAAATGAAACGTCTCGTGTTTATTAAACTCTTCAACCATTTGTTCGGTTACCGAAGTGCGCTTCGAGCGGTCGATGGGAACGCCACCCATCGAACGCAATAGTATGCCCAATGGGAAGAAAAACCACGATTTTTTCATTAGAAAATACGACTTTCGTCCCAAAGCCCAATAGGTAAATTTACCGATAAAAAAATCCCAGTTGCTCGTATGCGGGGCAACACAAATAACACTTTTTACCGGCTCTTCGACTCCAACAATTGTTTCCCAACCTATTATTTTAAAAATCCACTGACTAATTTTTTTCATTTTGTTTTTTTTATATGAATTTTTTTTTGCAGTAATTAAAAATACAAGTTAAACATTAATAATTACAGCGCATTAGCAAACAAAAGTTTCACAAATTCAAAAAAATTTTTTTTTAATTTTCAAGATATAAAACTTTTAAATAAATAGTTTGTTTCGCCTCCGAGTTTCACATTTTCTCGTTTCGCAGGACAAGGGGGCTGTTGCTGAGCCTGTCGAAGCATGCCTCCTTGTTATCTTTACCATTTTATCTCACCCAATCCCTTCTCAACCAAATATTTATTCGCTACCGAAAAATGTCCGCAGCCGATAAATCCCCTGTAAGCAGATAAAGGCGATGGATGAACCGATTTCAACACCAAATGTCTAATCGGATGAATTACAGTTCCTTTCTGTTGTGCATAATTTCCCCATAGCATAAAAACCAAATTGTCCTTTTTTTCAGCTAAATTGCGGATAACTGCATCAGTAAAAATCTCCCAACCTTTACCTTGATGTGAACCTGCCTGATGAGCTTTTACTGTAAGCGTAGCATTAAGCAGCAATACACCCTGTTCAGCCCAGCGCGTCAGATTTCCGAATGCAGGCATAGCTATTCCCAAATCGCGTTCAATTTCTTTAAAAATATTGATAAGCGAAGGCGGAAATGCCACCCCTTCATTTACCGAGAAACACAATCCATGCGCCTGTCCGGGTCCGTGATACGGATCCTGACCAATAATCACCACTTTCACTTTATCGAAAGGACAAGTATTGAAAGCGTTGAAAATCAGAGGTGCGGGTGGAAAAATCGTTTTTGTCAGATATTCATTTCGAACAAAAGCAGTAAGTTCGACAAAATATTCTTTGTCAAACTCAGTTTGTAAAACTTCTTTCCACAATGGTTCAATTTTTACATCCATACTTTTCGCTATATTTCCTCTTCTACTTGTCTACTCGTTTACTCGTCAACTCGTCTACTTTTTCAAACTACCAACTGCATCTTTAAGCTGATTCATTGCTTGTTCAAGAATTTTGCGCGAGCAAGCCACATTCATTCGCAAATGATTTTCACCACCGGGTCCAAAAATAGTACCTTTATTTAATCCTAAACCTGCTTTATCAACAAAAAAAC
>JAURYY010000131.1 GCA_030653695.1 Paludibacter sp.
GCCTGAGCTCAGTCGAACGCTCAGTCGAACGCTATCGGGATCAATCCGCTAAATCAGCGAGAATCCGCGTTCCATTCTTTTCCATTTCTTCACAGAAAATTGATTCGAAAACTAACCATATACCGTCAACCTTGTCTTAGAAAAGAGCCATTATTTATTGTTTTACAAATATTAAAAATACGTTGGGTACAAAAGCCGATAGTCATTTTAAAAAAAATCAATAAAACAGAATCAAATTGTTTTTTTTACTTTAACCACATTAAAACAATCTCTGCAAATAGGTTCATATTCAGTCATTTCGCCAAGCAGCACCCGTTTATCGCTATCCACTAAGCGGTGCGAAACATAGGCTAATGCACCGCATCGCACACATATTGCATGCACTTTATAAACATCTTCGGCTATGGCACACAAAGCAGGCATTGGACCGAACGGAACACCCCGAAAGTCCATATCCAATCCGGCAATTATAATGCGTACACCCTGATCGGCAAGCGTATTGCAAACATCCACCAAACCTTCATCAAAAAACTGAGCTTCATCAATGCCAATAACATCCACTTCGCCCGAAAACAGCAAAATGCTTCCTGATGATTCGACAGGCGTTGAACGAATTGAAGTCTTGTCGTGCGACACAACCTCATCCTCAGAGTAGCGGGTATCAATTTTTGGTTTAAAAATTTCAACTCTTTGTTTAGCAAATTTAGCGCGTTTAAGCCTTCGGATCAGTTCTTCGGTCTTTCCCGAAAACATTGAACCGCAAATTACTTCAATACTTCCTCGTTTTTGTTGAACGGGATGATTGATTTCAGAGTATATCATATTTATTTACTGTTTTTTTTAAAAATTTTTATCGTTTTTCTATTGAATATATTAACTTTACAGCCGCAAATCACCAAACAGATAAAAGAAATTTTATCTTTGCAAAAATAAAAAAAAATGTCCGTAAAAAATTTGATTCAGAAAAAAAGATATGAACAGAAAGTTATTAGTTAGTTTACTTCAGAAAAACATTGAAGAACTCAGTATGATTACTGAAGGTTTTATGGAAATGAATGAGTACCCACCGGGAATGATTCATTTAGCAAAACGCAAAACAGAAGACATCCAATCTATAATAGATCAGTTGACCGAAATAAAAACAGCACCATATACAGCTGAAGATAAAACACTTCCATTTGAACAAAATAAAAATGCCGAACCTGAGTTTACGGTTAGTGCTCCACCTGTTCAGGATAAACACGAAATAAAAATAGAAATTGTTGAACAAGAAATTAAACCGCAGCTAATTGAACCTACGAAAATTGCCAAACCTGAGTTCGTTGTTGTTATAACACCTGCTCAGGATAAACCCGAAATAGAAACTGTTGAACTTGAAGAACTTGTTCAGGAAGAAAACAATAAAAATAAAAAAACTGTCCCTTTCGAAGTTAGAACAGAAATAATTGAAGCTATTCCGGTTGTACAAACTAAAATTGAACCCACATTAAAAACTGAAACAAAAGAGGTAAGAGAGATTCATGAAATCAATATGAATCATGAAATCAAACCATTAACCGACGACACCAAAAAAACTACAATAGCCGAAAAAATGGGACCTGCCACCGTGTCGAGAAATGAAAAACTATCGAAAACAGATAATTCATTCAGTGCAAGTTTAGCCAATAAAAAAATTGATGATATAAAACAAGCCATTAGTATTGGTGACCGCTTCAGGTTTCAACGCGAGTTATTCAACGGAAATGGTGAAGAAATGAATAAAACACTCAACTATATTAATCAATTAGCAACATTGGACGAAGTTATGACTTTTCTTTATACCAAATACGGTTGGGATGCCAAAAACGAAAATGTTGAAGATTTACACCTAATTATAAAAAGGAAATTTAATTGATATGGTGATGTGTCCCGATAGCTATCGGGATTCTTACTTTCTTACATAATAAACTGAATGAAACTATTTGTCGTCCCCACTCCAATCGGAAATTTAGAAGACATGACACTTCGGGCAATCAGGATACTGAAAGAAGCCGACCTGATATTAGCCGAAGACACGCGAACAAGTGGTTTTTTGCTGAAACACTTTGATATTAAAACACCTATGCAGTCGCACCACAAGTTCAATGAACATAAAACGGTAGAGGCTGTGGTTCAGAAAATCAAAAGCGGACAAATGGTTGCGCTGATTTCCGATGCAGGAACTCCCGCCATTTCCGATCCCGGATTTCTTGTTGTACGTCAATGTATCGAAAATGGTTTGGATGTAGAATGCCTGCCCGGTGCAACTGCTTTTGTACCGGCACTTGTATCGTCGGGTTTACCAAACGACAGGTTTTGTTTCGAAGGATTTTTACCGCAAAAAAAAGGGCGACAAACCAAACTGAACAAGCTTGCAGATGAAACCCGCACGATGATTTTTTACGAATCGCCTTTCAGATTGGTAAAAACGCTGACACAATTAAGCGAAGTTTTAGGCGTAGAAAGAAAAGCATCGGTATCGCGCGAAATTTCAAAAATTTTTGAAGAAACAAAACGAGGTTCATTACTTGAATTAAGCGAATATTTTACACTTCATCAACCTAAAGGAGAAATAGTTATAATTGTTGCAGGATTAGAATAATAACACTAACTTTGCACGCTGAATTAAATACAGTTTTATTGTTTTTTTTTAATATTTTATATACAAGGCAATGAGCTGTTTACTTAAAATAAATTCGTTTTTGAAATAATTTTTTTCTTTCACAAATTATGAAACCCGTATATTTCGTTTTATTATTATCACTTGTTACTTACACTTCCTGTATAAAAAACACGGCTGAATATCAAGTTCTTAAAGAACAAAATGATTCCTTATTGAGGGTCAAACACCAAATGCAGGAAGAACTTGACGGTTTTATTTCGGCAATGAATCAGATTGAACAAAACATAGAGAAGATAAAAAGCACTGAGAGTATTGTTTCGCTGGATGCAGTTGGCAATGAACTTGACGATGATGCACGGACTAAAATAAATCAGAATTTGTTGTATCTTAACGAGTTGCTCAAGACAAACAAGTCCGAAATTGAAAGATTAAAAATTAAAATTAAAACCAGTTCATTTAAATCTGCCGAGCTCGAACGTGCTATTTTACGTCTCTCAAAAGCTTTACAAGCCGAAAGTTTGAAAGTTGAATTACTATATGCCCAACTTGCCCAAAAAGATTCGCTGATTATTCAACTGGGGTCAACAGTTGATGATATGAGTAAAAACATTGAAGAGCTGAAATCCGAAAATGAAAGCAAACAATCGAAAATAGCCGAACAGGACGAAACTATACATACGGCATGGTATGTTTTTGGCACCCGCAAAGAACTGAAAGAACAAAATATCATTACTTCCGAAGGAATTTTCAAACCGCAACGGGTGTTGCAAAGTGATTTCAACAAAAGCTATTTTGTTAGAATTGATGCAAGAAACACCAAGTCAATACCACTTTATTCTACCCGCGCAAAAATTCTGACAATTCACCCAAAAACATCATACACACTTGATAAAGAAAATGATAACTTTGTGTTGGTTATAGTTGATACAAAAGAATTCTGGAGTGTAAGCAAATATCTTGTCATTGAAGTTGATTAATTAACCGGCTGAATCTCTTTTGTCAAAACCAATCAGAATGCGCTCTTACAAAACAGGAGCGCTTTATTTTTTCAATTTTTTTATTAGAACTAAAATCTTTACTCTTTGCTCTTTAATCTTTAATCTTTGCTCTCAAAACATGAAATATAAATACGTTTTTATTGATTTGGACGACACCTTGTGGGACTTTCATACCAATGCAAAGTTATCGTTGCAGGATATGTTTGTCCATCGAAAATTAAATCGTCATTTCACCGATTTTGAAGAATTTTTCAGGATTTACGCCAAACGGAATATTGAACTCTGGGAATCGTACGGTAAAGGAGAAATTACAAAAGATTTTTTAATGGCGGAACGGTTTCGTTATCCGCTGTCGAAAATGGGAGTCGACGACATGAAACTTGCCGAAGAAATTGGAATTCAATACTTAGAAATCCTGCCCGCCAAAACAGCGCTGATGCCTTATGCAATTGATTTACTTGAATATCTTTATCCAAAATATCCACTTTCGATTATCTCGAACGGCTTCGTGGAAGTGCAATATAAAAAACTGAGAAGCAGTGGAATTGAAAAATATTTTTCGCACATTGTTCTCTCCGAAGCTGCGAATGCCTTGAAACCCGACAAACAAATTTTTGAATATGCACTTGAACTGAATGGAGCAAAAGCAGCAGAGACAATTATGATAGGCGACAGTTACGAGGCTGATATACGCGGAGCTCAAAATGCATCGATTGATCAAATTTATTTTCCGTTGAAAAAAAATGAAAATTTTACCGACAAACCATCGACTTATTATATTCAATCGCTGAAAGATGTATTTGATATACTCTGAAAAATAAACTTTAATTTTAAAATAAAATGACTATCGAGTTTTGCACCCAATGAAATAAATTTAACTCAAATATCTAAGTACATGACAAAAATTTAAAAATATCAATATTTGATTGAAAACCAGCATTTAAAAGCACAGTTGCAATAAAAGTCAGACCATGTTTGAAATAACTTTTTGCCATTCTTCCATTATTTAGCTTTCTGATAGGCATT
>JAURYY010000137.1 GCA_030653695.1 Paludibacter sp.
GCAAAAAGTGAGAAGGGCAGTGCACAAAGCACCATTAAAACTAATTTTTTCAACATGATTTTTATTTA
Organism: Paludibacter sp.; assembly: GCA_030653695.1. Taxonomy (GTDB): domain Bacteria; phylum Bacteroidota; class Bacteroidia; order Bacteroidales; family Paludibacteraceae; genus Paludibacter. The sequence continues at coordinate 69 of JAURYY010000137.1, forward strand.
TTTTTTATTGATTAATATTCTGAAAAATTTGAAAAATGGGTGTAAATTTATTATAATTATTTTGAGTATCCTAATTTATTGAGTATCAAATCGCTGACATCCAAAGCTGGAGAAGCAAAAATAATGCTCATGGCTGAACTCTTGTCGAACACCAGGCTTAAATCTTTATCTTTACTTATTTCCTGAATGGCTGTATATATCTCGTCCTGTATTGGTTTCATCAAACTCTGGCGTTTCTTGAATAATTCTCCTTCAGGTCCGAAGTAAGTGCGTTTTAATTCCTGTGCAGCTTTTTCTTTGGTTACTATTTCGTTTTCGCGCTTTACTTTCAGGTCATCTGTCAGGAATACTAGTTCAGTCTGATAGTTTTTGTACATTTTCTGAACTTCCTGCATTCGGCTCTCAACTTCTGTCTGCCATTTTTTTGATATCAGGTTTAACTGTTCGTTAGCCGACTCATAAGCCGGGATATTTTTCATAATATATTCCATATCCACCATCGCAAATTTTTGTGCAAATCCTGTTAAAGAAATCCCTGCAATGAGGCAGAGCATAATAAATAATTTTTTCATTTTAAATTTCATTTTGAGATTTAACTTTTGAACCGGTGTTTTTTCAATTACAAATACTTTGCCAAAAATTATTTATAAAAATAACTGTAATTATATTATTTAAAATCAGATGATTGTCAGTTAATCAACCTGATTGTATAACTATAATTCTTGTCCGAGTACAAAATGAAATTGACTTCCACTTCTTGTTCCGGTTGAATTAACTTTATCAAATCCATACGCCCAGTCAATTCACATCATCACAAACATGGGCAGAAAGATACGAACACCCACTCCGGCTGAACGTTTTAACTGGAAAGGATCGTAATCTTTCATTTTGTTAAAACTGTTACCAGCTTCGACAAATGTAAGTGCATATATGGTTGCCGATTGTTCGAGCGACAATGGATACCGCAGTTCCATCGTGAATTTATTGTACAAATATCCGCTCATGCTCGAACCTGAAATTGAGTTATAAGGAAGCAGCGAACCGCTTTCGTACCCGCGCATCGAAATATATTCGGTACCGTAACTTGTATATGCCGACATGCCATCGCCACCCATATAATATGTTTCGTATGGCGAGCGTGCATTATCATTGTAATTACCCAAATAACCGAACATTACACGCGTCATGAGTACTAATTTGTCATCAGGGGTGAGCGGTGTAAATGTTTTACCGGCAAAAGTCCATTTGTGGTATTCAATCCATTTATATCTTTCGGCATTGGTCAACGATTTATTTGCGTAATCAATTCCGTTGAAAGAAGAGTAGGGTGGTGTAATTTTCAGCCCAAGCGAAAATGACGAACCCCGGCGGGTGTAAATTGGATTGTCAATCGAATTACGGCTTAAAGTCAGATTTAAGCTTAAATTATTATAATTTCCTTCGGACAGTGGCGGAAGGTACGGCCAGTTTTTCAGCATAAATTTCTGAAATGAAAATTCGCCGAAAAACGTGAAGTAATCATCGGGCCAACTTAATCGTTTACCATAGCCAATGGAGGCTCCGAGCGTACGCATGTATTTTTCAGGGTCCATTTCGGTCTGATATAAATCGCTGTAGCCACTGCTATTACCATAACTTGAACCGCCATAACCGCCATAACCGCCATAACCACCTAAACCCGAATAACTGTTATAAGAGGACCTGAAACGGTCACTTACATCCGATTGTGAGGAGTAATAAATGGATGATGAAAGAGAGTTGGGTCTTTTTCCGCCTAACCAAGGTTCAAGAAACGACATACTGAATGAAGAATAGGATTGTCCGCTGGTTCGCGCGTTCAGGGTAAAAGTCTGACCTTCGCCCTGAGGTACTATCCGGTACGTTTCGGGTTTGAAAAGATTCTGGATGGCGAAGTTGCTGAATTTCAATCCAATAGTACCTACAATGCCTGTCGAACCCCAGCCTGCCGAGAACTCAACCTGATCACTTCCTTTTGTTTCTAATTTATAGGTAACATCCACCGTTCCGTTTTCGGGATCGGGTTGAATATCCGGAACTAATTTTTCCTGGTCAAAATGTCCCATTTGAGCCAGTTCGCGCAGCGACCGCATAATGTCGGACTGGCTGTACAATTGACCGGGTTTGGTACGCAATTCGCGACGAACCACATGCTCGTAAACGCGGGAGTTTCCGGTTATGTTAATTGCATTGATTGTAGCTGGTTTTCCTTCATAAATTCTCATTTCGAAATCGATGGAATCATTATCAATCAGCACTTCGACCGGCTCAACCTGAAAGAACAGATAACCTCGATCCTGATAAAGTTTGCTTACAGCATCAGTCTCGTCGGTCTGTAGTCGTTTCATCATATTTTTATGATTGTACACATCGCCTTTTTTGATGTTCAAGATGGCATTCAGGTATTCGAAGGGATAAATTGTATTTCCAACCCATTTTATATTTCTGTAAAAGTATTTTTTTCCTTCATCAATCGACATGTAAACCGACACACTTTTATCATCGAAAGGTACTATGCTGTCCGAAACAATATAAGCATCGCGGTATCCGATTTCATTGTATTTATCAATAAGTTCAATTTTATCTTTTTCATAATCTTCTTTTACGAATTTCTTAGAACGGAAAAAATTTCGCCAGTTATTGTCATTCGTTTTTTTCATTGTCAGGTTTATCTTGTTGAAAGATAAAGCGTTATTTCCTGTTACTACAATCTGGTGAACTTTAGTTTTTAATTTTTTATCCACATCCACATCTACAATTACAAAACCCGCTTTATTGGGGTCATTGCGCTGATACACGTTGGCAACTACATTGAGGAAGCCTTTTTCTTCCATGTATTTTTTGATGGCTTTTTTTGCTCTGTCCGAAATATTAGGTGTAATCTGATTCCCTTTCTGAATTCCTAATTTTTCTTGCAGGTCTTCTATTTCTCCTTTTTTCAGTCCGGCAAAATTTATTTCAGATACCCGCGGTCGTTGTTTCAACGCAATTTCGATCCACACTTTATTGTCCTGAATTTTTGTTGCATATATTTTCACATCCGAAAAAAGTCCCTGTTTCCAGAATCGTTTAACAGCATTTGTTATGGCTTCGCCCGGAATGCTAATCACATCGCCTACAGCCAAACCCGAAAACCCGATCAATACAAAATCTTCATAATTTTCGGCACCCGATACTTTAATTTCGGCTATTTCGTATTTCAATGCCGTGGAGGAATACTCAATTATGGGCAGTTGAGCTGAATCATTTTGGATAATAGTTTGAGAATTAGTCAGTTGAGTGAATAAAAATAGCAGGGATAAAGAAATAAAAAATTTTAGTTGCATAAGTTATTTTTGGTATCGTATTGCAAATTATTAGTACTTTAAAATTATTTACCAAAACGCCTTTCGCGCTGTTGGAAATTGCAAAGTGCTTCGTAGAAACATTCTTTGCTGAATTCGGGCCAATGTGTTTTAGTAAAATACAACTCGCTGTACGCTAACTGCCAGAGCAGAAAATTACTGATTCGTAATTCGCCGCTTGTTCTGATGAGTAAATCAGGATCTGGAATTGTTTTAGTAGTCAGATAGTTGGAGAAATTCTCTTCGGTTATTGAATCGGCAGTTATATGTGTCGATTCAATTTCTTTTGCCATGTTTTTAACAGCATTTAAAATTTCCCAGCGGGCTGAATAACTCAATGCCAACACCAATGAAAGTCCGGTGTTTGATGAAGTGCTGTCGATACAGCGTAATAATTTTTCTTCAAGTTTTACGGGCAAACGTTTTAAGTCTCCTATTGCCAAAAGCCTTACATTGTTTTTATTTAATGTAGATGTTTCTTTCTCAATGGTTTCAATAAGTAATTCCATCAGCGCATCGACTTCCGATTGTGGTCTTTCCCAGTTTTCGGTCGAAAAAGCATACAAAGTCAGATATTTAATCCCAATTTCGGCAGCAGCTTCAGTAACCTGACGTACAGCTGTAACCCCGTTTTGATGACCAAAAATGCGGTTGTAACCGCGCTCTTTAGCCCAACGTCCGTTTCCATCCATTATGATAGCTACATGCGTTGGAAGTTTTGATTTATCTACTTGTTCTTTATATGATGACATTAATGCTGGTTGATTTTTATTATTTTTTCTTTTTTAAAAGGTGCGAATTGTTACAATCACAGGGTTTTTTCCAGAAATCGTAACTGACTCCAATCGTAAAAGTTGAATTTAAGTCGTTGTTTAGAAAATTTGTTCCGTTTAACACACTTTCTGTTCCTTCAATTTTATCGTTAAATATAAGCCGGTGCGCCCATTTTGCATTTACATTAAATCTGTTTCCCATTTTGTATTTTATACCTATGCCAAAAGGTATATATCCATATCCAAAAGGGAACACTGAAACTGTATTTTGCGTAAAAGCCATACCTAATCCGGCAAAGATATAGGGAGAAAAACTTTTACTCATGGGTTTATATTCTTTTTTGATCAGATCGAAAAAATTAAATTCACCGCAAAAATCTATCATATTCAGTCCTATCGTGTCGATAGGCAATGCTGAAAATTGATTGAAAAATGAGATTCTTGTATTATTCCACTCCGCATGAGCCGAAAGCCGTTCGTTAAAATTATGACGATAAATAACTCCGAAATCGAGTTTTGAGTTTTTGAAAGGAACCCCGTTATGGTTGTCTAACATATACGATCCTCCTGCATTGATACCTATTTCGGCAAGATAATCGCTTTGAGCCGGCAATTGAAATACGAACAAACTGAAAAGTACGGCTAAACTGCATCTAATTATTCTATAAATCATGATATTTGAATATGTGATTAAGTAATTAGATTTATAACGTATTATTTTGAAAATAATTTTACTGCTCTTATCGAAATAAGCAGCAACAAAAGTAATAATTATCTTTTAATCTTTTGAATTTGAAATTACTGTGAGTGCTTTATTTAACAATTAATTGCA
>JAURYY010000139.1 GCA_030653695.1 Paludibacter sp.
ACCTGACACCGTCGGGTTTGATTAAAAGGGAATCAGGTGTAACTCCTGAACAGTCCCGCTGCTGTAAGCTCCTTTATTCAATTAATAATTGACAATTAATAATTGTTTAAAAAACGTATTGAACAACACTTTTGCCACTGATTTATTCAGTTGATAGTTGATAATTGATAGTTTATAAAACTATTTACAAATCAACTAATTAACCAATTAACCAACATCGGGAAGGCGTTCAAAAACGGGAGCAAGTCAGAAGACCTGCCAAGCATGTTATGTGTTAAAAGCTTTCGAGGACAGAGCTAAAAACCAATACAGCATTCGTTTTTTCATACGTGCTTTGTTGATTTTTCTTTTCTTGCAGGCTATTTGGTTTATTTTTTAAAACAAATAGTGTTGTATGTTTTATTGTATCTATTATTTTTTAAAAAAACAAATAGTTTTTGCTACTTTGGTACTTTTGCTGTTTCCTGCTGTTTTGGCTGCCATTGAGGTGGACACCACAAAAGTATATTCTATATGCGAAATAACGGTTACCGAAAAATACCGCAACGCTGAAATTCGCTCGTCGGCACCGCTGCAAATTCTTTCGTCCAAGCAAATTGACAAACTAAATGCGTTACAGGTTTCGGATGCCGTGAAATATTTTTCGGGGGTTACGGTCAAAGATTATGGCGGCATTGGCGGACTGAAAACGGTTTCGGTAAGGAGTTTAGGAGCTTCGCATACCGCTGTGAGTTACGATGGAATTACGCTTGCCGATTGTCAGACCGGACAAATTGATATCGGACGCTTCTCACTCGATAATGTGGACATGCTTTCGCTCAACAACGGACAAAGCGATAATATTTTCCAGCCTGCCCGTCTTTTTGCTTCGGGTGCAGTACTGAATATCCGCACATTGACACCGGCTTTCCAAAGCAATAAAACGCTCAACGGGAAAGCCACATTGAAAGTCGGATCGTTCGGACTGATAAATCCGGCTTTTTGGTTGCAACAGAAAATCAACTCAAAACTGACGGCATCGTTAAGTGCCGAATGGCTTTCAGCCAACGGTGAATATCCATATTTGCTTGAATATAGTTATCTCGGAAACGGAATCACATCCAAAGAAACTCGCAAAAACACTGATGTACAACACCTTCGGCTCGAAGGAGCTTTGTATGCCAATTTATCAGAAAAAGAGTCCGGGTATGTGAAAACGTATCTTTATGATTCGAAACGCGGATTGCCCGGAGCAACTATCCTTTATAATACTGACAATTTTTCGTCGCAACGCTTGTGGGATCGTACTTTTTTCTTGCAGTCTCACTACGAAAAAACGTTCTCGCCACTGTGGTCGGTGCAACTTAATGCAAAATATAATCATGGTTTTCTTCATTATTTAGATACTACTTATCTGAACGATGCGGCACGGATGGAAAGCATTTACAGACAAAACGAATACTATGGTTCGTTCTCTTTGTTATACCGTGCTTTTAGTAATTTATCCTTCTCTTTTTCGTCCGATGGGTTTATCAATAACATGACCGTCGATTTCGAAACCGATGCCCTCGATAATGAATTTGCGGTGCCTACGCGTTATAGTTTTCTGTCGGTGCTGGCTGCCAAATATGTTTCGAGCAGCGTTTTAGCTACCGCAAGTATTTTATCAACAATTGTCAACGAAAAAGTGGAAATGGGCGTCCCAGCTGCTCATCAGCGACGATTATCGCCTTATGTCAGCTTCACGTACAAACCTTTTAAAATTCCGGATCTCCGTTTCAGGGCTTTTTACAAAAACATTTTCAGACTGCCCTCTTTCAACGATTTATATTATTCGCGCATCGGCAACACGAATTTACGTCCCGAAATTACTGACCAGTTCAATGTAGGTGTTACTTATTCAGTTGCTCCATACAAGTGGTTGCCTTTGATGTCGGTGACGCTGGATGGTTACCGTAACTATGTGAAAGATAAAATTATTGCCATGCCTACCAAAAATATTTTTGTGTGGAGTATGCTCAATCTGGGAAAAGTGGAAGTAACGGGGCTCGACTTAACAGCCGAAACCACTATTGCCCTTTCGTCGAAATTAGGTTTGGTGTTGGGCGGAACCTATACGTATCAGCGAGCACTTGATATAACTACCCGTGGCAATGGCACTTACGGGCATCAAATTCCTTACACGCCACGTGTATCTGGCTCCGGAAAAGCAAGCATCGAAACACCCTGGGTGGATATTTCGTATTCGCTTTTATGGTCGGGCAAGCGCTATGGCGGTTTTCAGAACTTTGCCGAAAATCGTTTGCCGAGATACAGCGATCACGGTATTTCGGCTGCGCGCGATTTTAAATTGAAAGACAAATTACTTTCAGTTAATTTAGAAATACTCAATCTGCTCAACGAAAATTACGCCATTATCAAATGGTTTCCCATGCCTGGACGATCGGTCAGGGGAACAGTTGCAGTGAGGTTCTAAAATTTCTTGTTTATTATTATTTGTTTAAAAGACTAAAGAGTTCAGGGTAAATTTTGTTCGGAAAATGATTATGAAAAATATTTTTTTATTGTTAAAAACTAAAACTTACAAAAGGCTACGCTTTAAAACCCATTCAATGAGTTTGGCAGCCTTTATTTTCCTGCTTTTTCTTCCATCGTGCGACGATATGCACGATAAACTGCGGGATGGAACTTTGCCCGAAACCGCCGAGCTCACACAGATTTTTGTGTTGTCCGAAGGATTGTTCAATATGAACAACAGCACGCTTGCCATGTACAATTTCAGAACCAAAGAAACGGTTTCGGATTATTTTCTGGCAGTGAATAAACGCGGATTAGGCGATACTGCCAATGATATGGCACTATACGGTTCAAAATTATATGTGGTGGTAAATGTATCAAGTCAGATAGAGATTTTGGATGCTGCCACCGGAAAATCGCTGAAACAGATCCCCATGTTTAGTGATGCTGGTGTCGCCAGTCAGCCGCGATACATTGATTTCCATGCCGGAAAAGCTTATGTATGCTCGTTCGATGGAACAGTGGCGAAAATTGATACCGCAAGCATGAAAATTGAAAGTATTATTACTGCCGGACGCAATCCTGATGGTATTTGCATAGCCAATAACAAAATATATGTTTCCAATTCGGGGGGGTTAAATTTCCCAAATTATGACAATACTGTTTCGGTCATTGATATTCCGACTTTCAAAGAGATTAAAAAAATTAAGGTTGGTATAAACCCTTCAGAAATTCATGCCGACAGCGAAGGTGATGTTTATCTCGTTTCGCGTGGCGATTATGGTGTAAATGGATATAAATTTCAGCGGATAAATTCATCGACCGATGTGATGGAACAAAGTTTTGACAATATCAACGCCTTGAATTTTACGATACACAAAGATACGGCTTATATTTATAATTACGATTTTATGAGTAACAGTTCGTGGATAAAAGTTTTTGATTGTAAACAAGAAAAGATCGTTTCGGAAAATTTTATTACAGACAAAACCGAAATTCAAACACCTTACGGTATCGATGTGAATCCGCTAAACGGCGATGTTTATATTACCGATGCGTGCATGTTTACAATGTGGGGCAATGTTCTTTGCTTCGACAACAAAGGAAAACTAAAATTCAAAATAAAAGAAATTGGCTTGAATCCGAATAAAATCGTTTTCAGGTGATGTTATCTTCGGGGTGACATTCAAAGCCATACCCCGTTAAATAGAAAGAAAAATTCCAACAACACATACAGGCTTAGCATTCCGGAAGAATACAAACAATATAAAACAAAAACATAATATATAAAACGCAAGAATCATCCCGATTCCCGATTCCCGATAGCTATCGGGAATCGGGATTTAAAGTTTTCGAGTTGAAATAATAAAAATCATATTGTTTATTCGCAAATTTTGTTGTGCGTATTTTTAATATCTGAAAATCAAATAACAGTACGTTTTTCAAACATAATAATTACAATTACGCAACAACTAAAATGGTTTTTTCTACTTAAGAATAAGCTAAATGTATATTCTCAATAAATTTATTGAGTTTTATTCTAATTTCTAAAAACATTCGTATATTTGTGCGTTAGTGGCAAGCATAAAACGACAGACACGTAAAAAAATACACGACAGAAAAAATGATAATTGACACAACATTTAACGTTTACACTGACGCAAACGGTGGCGACCCAGACAGCACAAGTCCGACACTTCGCTCCTACCATAAAATGTTGTGGAGTAAACCACTGCCAATCGGAGAAGCATTTTTATTGACAGACAACAAAAGCGGAACGTATTTATATCACAAATCGGGACTTGGTGAATATTTTTTAGGAAGTGATGCAATTACTCATTCATATCGAAATCACAAACGAAAAACTTGGCTAACACAACAAATTCAAGACGAAGTTAAAGAACTGTTTGACACAGGTTCAACAATTGGAGCATATACGCTTTTCCCTAACAACCGAGTTGACGGAAAACATACAATAAATCAAGCTCGTGGTGTAAACAGCTTAATAGACGACAGATTTGACCTGACCTTAGAGTGTTTAAGACTTTTTTACGCAGGACAACAAAGCCCACTTTACGACACATTTTTAAGATACAAAGACTTCTTCGACTTGTTTGAGAACTTTAAAGGTTATATCAACTTCTTTTTACTTAACGACATTGTTGACGAGAATGAAAATATTAGGTTTTACCTACCATTTGACAACTTCAAAACTAAACCAACATTTACGGACGTTGACGAATATTTAGTTTATAAAAAAGGAGTAATGGACTTTATTAAAGCACGAAATAAACGAATTGACAATTATGCAAACCAATAGACGACAGGACAGAATGCCAGCCACTAACACGGGTTTTGCGTCAGGCGGGGTGACGTGCAAATTTGGAGCTTTGTGGATAGAAGCACTCAAAAAACATAGTATCCGAATCAGCATGGATGGTCGTAGGAGAGCTATCGATAACATCTATATTGAAAGATTTTGGAGAACTATCAAACAGGATTATGTGTACATGAATCCGTGCGAGAACG
>JAURYY010000140.1 GCA_030653695.1 Paludibacter sp.
GGGAAATAACTTTTGGGGCCGTCCCTTCGAGCCCGAAAAAAGTTATTCTCGTTTTTGACGCCGATACATTTATCTCTTGAAATTATTAATTAATTATTATTAACAAATAAAAAAAGTTGCATTTATAACTTGAATTCAGCACTGTTTTAATAACCATCTTCTAAAAAACTATTTACTGCAAAACTCCACCAAAACTCCGCTGGTATTTCGTGGATTCAGAAAGCCAATATTCATCCCTTCAGCACCTTTACGGGAAACCCTGTCAATCAGGCGGAACCCGTTTTCTTTTGCTTCAGCCAACGCCTGATCTGTGTTTTCAGTAGCAAAAGCTATGTGATGTATACCCTCACCCCGTTTTTCAATAAAAGAACCAATAGGACCCTCAGGATCGGTAGATTCCAATAACTCAATTTTTGTCTGACCAACTAAAAAAAATGCAGTTCTCACAAACTGGTCAGCAACTTCTTCAATAGCGTAACATTCTACACCTAATAATTTTTCGTAGAGGGTAATACTTTCTTCCAGATTCTTTACAGCTATGCCGATATGGTCTATATGCGTAGGTATCATTTTGAAATATTGTTAAATAACTTAGTAAAGAAAATTCTAATAATTATAAAAATTGAATTGCAGCACCTGCCCACGAATAGCCTAATCCCGGAGCAGCAATTAAAACATTAGCTTTCCCATTTAGAGTTCCATCGTTAATTGCCTCCTTCATGGCGATAGGTATAGTGGAGGATACAGTATTACCTACATTTTCAAAAAACCTGTAAAATTTGTGATCTTCAATTTTTAATTTTTTCCGTAACAATTCCATTATAAATTTATTTGCCTGATGAAAAACAAACAAATCAACGTCTTGTAATTCAAGATCATTTTTCGACAAGGCATCTTTAATAAGTGGAGGGAAATAATCCAATGTGTAATTTACAATTTCAGAACCATCCATAAACAAATAGTCAGACGATTTGGGGATACCATTTTCATCAAATGTCAAATCATTCATAGGCAACCTGAATCTTTGACCTCCGGTTTTTACAATCAAATTTTCAGCACCTTTCCCATCAGTCCCAAAACTAAATTCTCTTATTTCTGCAATACCGTCAGTTGAGATCAATGTGGCAGCTGCAGCATCTCCAAAAATTGTTCTGTTTCCTTTATCTTTGGGGTGTATATGTTTTGTGTAAGTTTCAGAGGTTATTAGCAATACATTTTTTGCCATTTTCCCAACAACTAATCCTTTTGCTAAAGATATTCCCATAATAAAACCTGAACAACCCTGATTGACATCAATCGCTCCAATAGAAGTTGATAAACCCAATCTGTCTTGTAAAATACATGCAGTAGTAGGGAGAATATAATCAGGACTTTGGGTTACCAAAATAAGATAATCGATGGTACTTCTATCAATACTATATTCTTCAATTAATTTATTTGCAGCGTTCAAAGCCATATCGGATGCAGTTTCATTTTCTGCAACAACATGACGTTCTTTTATTCCTATCTTTGAGTTGATTTTTTCAACAGTCCATTCCGGAAATTCCCGAGCAATTTGTTCATTTGTCAAAATTTTTTCAGGTAAATAATATGATATTCCTTTGATATATGCTTTCATAAGTTAAATTATTGTAATGTAAAACCACCATCAATTAATAAATTAGTACCTGTTACCCATTTACTTGCATCCGACAATAAATATATAGCAGCAAAAGCAATTTCTTCTGGTTGTCCAAATCGCTTTAGTGGATAACGTTTTTTTTCTACTTCTAATTGATCATCTGTAATAACACCCGAATGAAATATATTAGTTTCGACAACACCTGGATTAACACTGTTAACTCGTATGCCTTTTATTGCCATATCCAAGGCAAGCCCCTTAATCAAACCATTTAAAGCTCCTTTAGAAGCAGAATAAATTGACAATGCAACCGAAGAGGTGAATACACCGGATATGGATGATATAAAAACAATTGAAGAGTTCTTATTAATTTTCTTTGTTTTAATAGCTTGACGGGTAATTTCAACTGGTGCATAGAAGTTGACAATCATTATTTCATCCAATTTTTCTCTTGAAGCAAATTGAAAAGGCAAGTTATTTGTTATGCCGGCACAATGAACTACTCCATCAAGAACAGGTAGTTGTGAAATAATATTTTTTATTCCAATATCATCACTTAAATCTGAAACAATCATTAAATGATCCGCCTTTTCCAGATTATTGTATGTCTCCTGCAATCTTATTTCATTTCTTCCTGTAATTATCACCCTCGCTCCCATTTTTGAGCACTCAATTGCAGTTGCTTTTCCAATGCCTGAAGAAGCACCGGTAACAAGTATTGTTTTACCTTCTAATGAAAAGGGATTATACATTGGTTTTATTTTGAAAGAACTAATTGGTATAAATCTTCAATGGTAGCGCTGTTGCGTATATCGGCACCGGTTACTCTCTTTTCCATTTCTTCGTCCACCATAGCTATAATGGATAAAGCAGTTAACGAACTCCATTCGGGTAGGTTCTTAAAAACTGTTTCAGCTTTAAATAATTCAATGGCTGTTTCTTCAAATTGTTCAGCAAATTTTTGTATAAAATCTTTCAGTTCCATATTCTGTTTGTTTTTTATTGGTTTTATAATTAATTGTATTAAACTGTATTTTTTATTGTTTAGTAAGTATTCTAAAATGAGAACTCTGTAAGAGTTTTCTGTGCGTAACCCCCAGATTTATCTGGGGGGAAAGAGAATCAGAAAAGAACGAAACTCTGTAGGAGTTTACCAAATTTACACTATGCATCTAATCATCAAAAAGAAACTTTTCATCAAACTCAATCCCATGTTCAATAAGCAATGCTCGCAATTCATCTTCAAAACTTGTTATTCTATGATGTTCCTTCTGATTTTTTATATAGTTTATTATCATCTCTTTATCTTTATTGCTATACGACAAACCACAATAACCTTCAGCCCAAGACTCAAATTTTGGGAAATTTCCCGATATAGTCATCCATGTATTTGTCGCGGTTTTTATTTCTTTGATAAAATCGGCTAATCCAATTGTAGAATGTAAATCACAGAATATATGTATGTGATTTTCAGTTCCATTTATCCGGAATAATACACTTTTCCTTTTTTTTATTATTCCCCAAATATATTTATACAATTCTTCATGCCGGATTTCGGGGAGTGTGTTTTTCCGTTTGTATGTACAAAACACTATATGGAAAAGTGATTGTCGATAACTATTCATATTATTTTTATTTTGACATTTGTTATTTGATGTCGGGCAACCTCGATGAGGTTGTTATATAGTTTCATTTCCATCCCCCAGATATCCCGATTGCTATCGGGAGGGGGTTATGCACAGATTACTCCTACGGAGTAAAAATTAACTTATTATTAGAGTTATTCTTATAAAAATTTAAATTACATGATTTATTTGTTCTCTCCATTTCGTTTTGCAATACCATTTCACAAGATTAACGAATTATTTATATTATTGAGTAGTTTTTAATCCTTCCTTTATAAGCTGGAATATCAAGCAATGTTGTCACTGTTTTATCGTGACACATACGTGTTACTATTTTTTGCAGCGTATCATCCGTACCCACCTCGTAATATTCCTCTACGCCTTCGTTTTCTAAATTTTGAATCATAGTAGTCCATAACACAGGATGGGTGATATGTTCTATCAAATTCCTTTTTATCATTTCGGGATCGGTGTGTATTTTTGCATCCACACACTGACAAACCGGAATAATCGGGGTGTTGAATTTTGTGGCTTTAATAATTTCGCCCAGTTCTATTTTCGCTTCTTCCATATAAGGTGAATGAAAAGAACCCGAAATAGCTAAAGGTACAGCCCTTTTGGCTCCTTCGGCTTTGAATGCCTTGCAGGCAATTCTTATTCCAACTCTTGAACCGGTTATTACAACCTGCCCTGGTCCGTTATAGTTAGCAAAGTAAACCGGTTCTCCTGTATCTTCCGTAATTTCTTTGATCCGCTTTTCAATATATTCATCTGATAATCCAATAACAGCTCCCATAGCAGTATCATACTTATCACAAACCCGTTGTGCTATTAACGCTCTGTTCAGGACTAAGTTCAATCCGTCTTCAAAAGACAGCGTTCCATTCACTACCAATGCGGCAAATTCACCCAACGAATGACCGGCAACAATATCCGGTTTAATGTCAGTTTGTGTCATGGCTAAAATCACTTCATACAAAAATACTGCAGGCTGCGTATTTTTTGTTTCCATTAATTCTTCTTCTGTACCATAAAACATTACATCGGAGATGCTACGACCTAAAAACACATTAGCCTGTTCGAATAATTCTTTGGCCTTGGGAAAATTGTCATACAAATCTTTTCCCATACCTTCTTTCTGACAACCCTGACCGGGAAATATAAATGCTTTCATTCTGTAATAATTATCTTATAAGTATATGCGGCTTAGCCGCTCTTTTTTTTATTTTAGTTGCCTCTTGCTTTAGCTGGAGGAAAATAAGATAAAATGTTTTTTCTGGCTTTAGCCAAATTACAAATAATTGATATAAAATATTTAATTATAAACAATTTGGCTAAAGCCCCTTTGTGTTGACTTTAATGCCTCCGGCTAAAGCTGGAGGCAATTGAACAAAGTCAAAATAATTGGAAACATAATTTTAATTTTTCTATAAATGAAATTTTTACACTCAATTATTAACTTACTCTCAATTATTTAACTTGGGCGATCTACCTCTTATAACTATTATCTTAATCTTAAAGCAGGGTTTCCCACAACGGTAGTTTCATCTTTTATATTACGAATAACAAAACTCAATGCTCCTACAACAGCTCTTTTACCAACCGTAACCCCATGCGAAATAACAGCAAGAGTATGAATGGTTGCTTCATCTTTAACAACAACACCACCAACACACACCACCTTGCAATCTATTCTTATAAAATTCCCGATTGATGCATCATGACCAATCACCGCACCGGCTTGAATAAAATTATAATCACCGATTTGTGCGTACGATCCAATTTCAACCCTTCTCATTATAATGTTGCCTTTTCCGAGTGTAGTATCAACCTCTATTCGGGCTGTGGGATGGATTAATGAAATAAAAGAGCCTCCTTTTTTTATGATTTTCTCAACACACAGTTTTTTTGACTTTACACTGCCAATAGAAGTAACAAAAACATCATTCTCACAAATATTGTAATTATCAACGGTATCGAGCACTTCAGGAAAACCGACAAATCCATCCAATGAATGAATGTCATCATCAATAAAGCCTTTTATTTCATACGCAGTACCAAAGCCCGGACACTCCTGAGCATGATAAAAGATTTCTCTACCCATACCACCGGCACCTATGATTATTAAATCTTTCATTTCAACTAATTTTCTCCATTAAATGCTTCCATCGAACTAATATCACCATCCCTATAAATTCCTTCCCGATGAAATACATTATATATTGTCTTCAAAATAATCTTAATATCCAAAAGTAATGAAACATGCTCCACATACCACACATCATATTCAAATTTTTGCTTCCAGCTTATTGAATTCCTTCCATTCACCTGTGCCCAACCCGTAATTCCGGGGCGTATTTCGTGGCGGCGTTTCTGTGTTTCGCTGTACAAAGGTAAATACTGAATTACCAACGGTCGGGGACCAATCAACGCCATATCACCTTTCAGCACATTGAGCAATTGCGGTATTTCATCCAGCGAAGTAGAGCGTACAAATTTACCAATTTTAGTCAACCTGACCGCATCGGCCAGTAAGTTTCCTTCTTTGTCTCTTTCATCGGTCATGGTTTTGAACTTGATCACCCTGAAAATCTCCTCGTTACGCCCCGGGCGCTCCTGAGTGAAGAAAGCTCCGGCTCCCTTATTGGCAATGCTCAGAATTACCATCAATGCCAGGAATACCGGGCTGATGATGATTAACCCTATCAGCGAAAGGGTGAAGTCGAGCGTGCGTTTGAAGAAATGTTTATATATTTCCATTATCAATATTCTTTCTGAATTATTCCCCTACCTATTAATATCAGGAAAGGTTTAATAAGCGTATTCAAACTTCTGTTTCCAACTGATTGCATTTCGTCCGTTTACCTGTGCCCAGCCCGTAATTCCCGTAACGAACTTTTAGTCTTTTAAACAAGCAACAGGCACTACCATTACTCCATCTTTGCGTTGGTAAGCATATTTTCCGCCGGTGAGCACCATCAAAAAACTTGGTTCACCGATACGTGATGTATCCACTTTGTTCACTAATTGAATCAAATTAGCGGCAGCTTCGTCGGCCTGGTGCTCCCCAAGTTTTACCTCTATTGCAGCCCATCTGCCATCATTCAGTGATACAATCAGGTCAATTTCCAGTTGATCTTTATCACGGTAATGAAATATTTCGCCGTCGTTAGCTTGCGCATAAACCCGTATATCTCGTGAACATAAGGATTCGAACAAGAACCCAAAAGTATTCAAATCGTGCAGCAAACCATTTACATCCATCCGCATCACCGCTGTTGCTATCGATGGATCTGCTAATTGCCGCTTCGTAGAAGTTCGAATTGTTGTTTTTGATCGAACAGAGGGCGACCAGGCAGGTACATCTTCTACAATAAATAGTCGCCGCATAGCATTCAGATAACTTTCGAGTGTACGCTCGTTGATGGTTATATCATTCGCTCTTACATCTTCTAAAATTGTACTGGCAGTGGTAAGCGTGGATATATTGCGGGCTAATGAACGTAAAACCTGTCGAACGCGATGTGGATTCCGTTCTACACCATCCAAATGGCTAATATCAGCTTCAACAAGCATATCTGTATATTCCCTTGCCAGCAATTCACCTCCTACAGCTAAAGTTACAGCTCCGGGCCATCCTCCACGACAGATTGAGTAAGCCAATTGCGGAATATCCATCGAACTTACAGCAGCAATATCATGTTCACCATCGAAGAGTGCTTTGAGTGAAACAGATCCTGTGCTCTCTTTCGACTCGTAAAGTGACATAGGGCGCATCTGGATTCTTGAAATCCGTCCTATACCTGAATGAGCCAACACTTCATCGCGGGGCGTGGTCGAACCGGTAAGTATAAACTGCCCCTGCTTTTTCCGCTGATCGACACTGTGCCGCACAGCATTCCACAATTCAGGTACTTCCTGCCATTCATCTATAAGTCGGGGAGTTTCGCCTTCGAGCAATAAAGATGGCATTAACTTCCCCGTTTCTTTATATTGCGGATCAGACTGTATGTAAATAACACTTCTGGCAGCTTGCAGGGCGGTTTCTGTTTTTCCACACCATTTTGGACCAACTACAAGTGTAGCACCCGTTAATTGCAACTTTCTGCTCAATACCTCATCGCAAATACGAGGATAATAATTAACAGTTTCCATACTTTTTTTCGTGTAAATGATGGTAATTAAAGCACAAAATTAGTGTTTTTCGGCTGAAACAGCAAATGTACTACAATAATTGTCGAATTTCAACTACAATAAATGGCACCATTTCACTACAATTATTGGCTATTTCACTGCTTTTACCACTGGCACCTATGATTATTAAATCTTTCATTAAATCTAATTTTTACCATTAAAAGCTTCCATCGAAGTTATGTCACCGTCTTTATAGATTCCTTCCCGATGAAATACATTATATATTGTCTTAAAAATAATCTTAATATCCAAAAGTAATGAAACATGCTCCACATACCAAACATCATATTCAAATCTTTTTTCCCAATTTAATTCGTTCCGACCATTTACCTGTGCCCACCCTGTAATTCCGGGGCGTATTTCGTGGCGGCGTTTCTGTGTTTCGCTGTACAAAGGTAAATACTGAATTACCAACGGTCGGGGACCAATCAAAGCCATATCACCTTTCAGCACATTAATCAGCTGTGGTAACTCATCTAACGAAGTAGAGCGTACAAATTTACCAATTTTTGTCAACCTGACCGCATCGGGGAGCAAATTTCCTTCGCTGTCTTTTTCATCCGTCATGGTTTTGAATTTTATCACCCTGAAAATCTCCTCGTTACGCCCCGGGCGTGGCTGGGTGAAGAAAGCTCCGGCTCCCTTATTGGCAAAAAATAAAATAATGATTAAACACAAAAATAGGGGACTTAGAATTATCAGTCCAATCAGTGCAATCAGAAAATCAAAAAATCGTTTGAAAAAATGTTTGTACATCTATTTAGTTGAATTTGTTTTTTATTCTGTGTCCTTTTTTGAGGCCATCACCATTACAATACATCCGCCCAAAAAATTAGTTACCATAGTCTTTACAACCGCCTGCCCCCAATCCTCCGTCAGTAGACGGACAAACTCTAAAGTGGGCTTTTGAATTACCATCATCTTTACAACCGCCCCAAGCCCCTAAAGGGGATGTAAAGACGCAGTATCTGAAGGTTGTGATGGAAAAAAATATGAGACGATGGTAATCTCACATCCCCTTTAGGGGCTTGGGGCGGTATTATATTTCTTCATTATTATATCATACGACCTCTCTACCGTATAGTTTTTCATCATAAACGCATATCCGTTTTCGCCCATCTCTTTTATCAGGTTTCGGTTTTTTGTCAATTTATCCAACTGATCATTAAACATTTCCGTATCGCCATGCACTGCAAAAAATCCATACTTATTTTCTTCGGCTATTTTCCCCATATCCGAATTATTATCCGAAGCCACTATAACCGGCATTTTATATTCGAGATACGAGAGCAGCCGCGAAGGATAGTTGGGTATAGTGAATCGTTGGTCTAAGAAAATAAGTCCCACATCGCAGGCTTTTACCAACTGATCGTATTCACGTTTGGGTAATCCGTCCAACAATACCGAATTGGTATGCTCATGTGTGGCAAACCAGTCTGCCACTTTCTGGCGTTCAGTACCTGTGCCGATGACAATAAAGTACCGATCTGCTTTGTTATTGTTGGCTTCCAACACTTCAGTTAAAAAACTTAAGCCCTGAGGTTTACCCATGTTTCCTCCAAAAATAAAAATCACTGCATTTTGCGGTATATTGTATTTTTTTCGAACTTCAAAAGTATCTTCTTTTTCTTTTATACTTTCATCGGGTTCAATACTGTTCGGGCAGACTTCTACTTTATCTGTCCGTATTTGTGGATTATGCTTCAATACATACGCCACATTGGCGGGCGACATGCATCCGATATAATCCGAAACGGCATACAGCTGTTTTTCTTTGCGGCGAAAAAAGCGGTGCAATATGCCCTCCCTTTTGAACATACCCAAATCAACGGCATTTTGGGGGAAAATATCTTTTAGCAACAAATAGGTTTTTGCATGATCACGTCTTTTGATAGCTTTAATTACCCTGGTAAATGTGATGGGCGGCGTTGAATACAGTATTAAATCGTATTTGATGCCGGACAAATGCTTCCGTATAGCCCACATATATTGGTACTCAATAGCCAGTGTTCCGATTCCCTTCTCTATAATATTGGTGCTGACTATATTCAGTGTTTTTACATGAAGTATGTTGTAATTTTCACCTTTTTCTAAAAAGGTTTCAATTCCATTTCGCCTCTCTTTTGGGGTTACTATGCTCACATGATGCCCTTTATGCACAAATGTACGCAATAAATCGGTATAGATTCCGCGGTCGTCTATTGAATTTATATTGGCAAGAGTTAGAAAAATAATGTTCATTGGGTATGATTGGATTGTTGCAAGATGATTTTATTTAGCTGCGCTGATTTTTGTTTCACAGTGTATCTCAAAGTTAAATGAGTATCACAGTGTTTTTTTCTTACACTGCGTAACTCTCCCGATAGTAATGCGGGACAGGTTGTGTATCCTCTGTGTGACTCCGTGTAACTTTCTTTTATAATATAACGATTAATTCTACTTTACCAAATTAAATTTTTAACCACAAAAGAACACAAAAGGACACAAAAGAATCACAAAATGAAAATTAATTAATTCTCTTTGATACCTAGATTTTTTAATGCATCAGGATAAGTATCGTAAATAACTACTGAAAATTTGTTTTGAAGGAATAATGACGATAAATAAGCCATGGGCGGATTAGTAAAATAGACTATTTCGTGATGACGATATTTGAAAAGCAGTAAAAAGAATATTTGTAAACAAGCCCATAACCAGCTGATTAATCTTTTTATACCGGAATTTCGATTGTAAGCAATTATTTTTTTTACATAAACATTCCTGTTCAGTTCTCTTTCCATTGTTTTTACAGAACCGGCCATTAACACAACTTCGTCATATTCCGAAGTATATGCATTCGCTATATCTATCATCAAATAACCTGTGCTCTGATTTACTAAAACAACTTTCTTCATGCTTTATCTCCTGCAATTAAATTACCCAACTCCACTGAAGTCATAAACTCAACATCTGGTCATTTTTTAATTATCTTGCCCAGCAACAGATCTAATTTTTTTAAACCATTTTCTCTGTTTTCGGGGTGCATAGTTCCTGTATAGTTCACACGATGCGAACTGATGGTTGCCGGTTTAAAACATCTGAACGCAATTTCAATCTCTTTCAGGCAATCATTTACCCAATCTTTATCTCGGGGATGTTCCCAACTGTTGGGCTCAAAAAAACAATTCCGGGTAAGAAAAATCTGTTGATATTGATTCTTCTTACCAAGGTATTTATAGTGTTTTTTGTATTCTTTGTTTCCCAAAGGCTCTAACTGAACTTTTCCTGTGCCGATATAAGCAATACCACATTCCTTCAACAAAGGCTCTAATGAATTATTAAAAGGTCCGTTTGTAGGGATAAAATACTTTGAACGATAGCCATATAACTTTTCAAATGCATCTAATCCGGTACTGATTACTTCTTTCAGATATGCAATATCATCGGTTGTATCGATATCGAAAGCAGCTCTTAAAACCGGTAAACGTTCACCCATCAGGTCTTTACTTACACAAGGTACTCCCACTTCGAAAGCTTTACAAATAGTTTCATTACCAGCCTGTAGCAACCGCATCCATCGTTGCACATTCAGATGTTCGCGACCATGAAAAATGGGTACAAACAACCGTTTCCGAATGCCTTCTTTCCATAACTCGTACACCCTGTCACTGCCCTTGTATCGCTTGCAGGTTTCGGTGTACAGTTCGTATTCGTATTTGGTGAAACCGTTGGCTTTTATTTTCTCAAAATCAGGATTAGCCACTACGTTTACCCCTGTCATCACCACATTTCGCCCGGTTGCATCTTTGTGTTTAGTAAGCACTTCATACAACATTTCCATATCCTCGTTCGACTCTAATGTGTCGTTATTCAAATAATGAGTAGTAAGATTGAACCCCTTTGCTTTTAAATTATCGTAAGCTTCGGGAGTTGACATATACACCGAACCCCAGTCGTCGCTCTCAATCACCACAATCTTGCGGGTGGTGCGCCAACCGGGTATATTGCTTATATAACGGGAAATATCTCTTTTTATATTGTTAATATTCATACCTATAAATTACTGTATTTATTAATTTGGATATTCAATATTCTATCAAACAAAGTAATATAGTCTTTATACCTGTCATTCTTATTGTATAATTTCACCGCCCGATCTATGCAAGCTTTTGAATATTTTTCTTTTCCACTTTCTACTATTTGCTCTATTGCGGCTTTCAAACCTGCAATATCCCCTTTTTCAACTATCAGTCCTGTATTTTCATCGATTGCTTCGATGCTGCCCCCCGTACGGTAAGTAATTACCGGAGTACCGCAAGCCAGCGCTTCGATATTGGTGGTAGGGAAATTATCCACATACGTAGGATTGATAAACACTGCTGCTGCCGAATACAATGCTGCCAGCTCTTGTTGATTTTCAGTGCGGGAAATGGCTTTAATATTCTTTGGCAAATCTTTGGATTGTTCGGGAGTCATTCCAATCAAAACAATCTGAATATCCTTATTTATTATATAGCTTAAAGAAATAAAATCCTGAAGTGCTTTCTTCTTTTTCCATGTATTGGCCACGCCTAAAACAATGGTTTTATCCGACAAACCATATTTTGATCTGACAAATTCAGTATTTTCGTGTGGCTTGA
Organism: Paludibacter sp.; assembly: GCA_030653695.1. GTDB lineage: Bacteria > Bacteroidota > Bacteroidia > Bacteroidales > Paludibacteraceae > Paludibacter. The sequence continues at coordinate 12,060 of JAURYY010000140.1, forward strand.
ACATATTTAAATCCACTCCATTGTGAATTAGTTTAACAGGATATGCTGATAAAAAAGAATTGGCTACATGATTCGCTAACCAATGCGAAGGAGTTACTATGGTAAGATTTTCTACTCCATTAAAAAGTTCTTTTTTGTGATAAAAGTTCTTTCGTGAATTATCTATTAACCAACTTTCAGTATATCCTCTCTTGTTGGGACAATGATTACATTCTGTCTGCCATTTATAGCAGTTTACACGTTCAAAGTGAGCACAATGCCCTGTAAAAGGCCAGCAATCATGCAGTGTCCAGACCACCGGTTTCCCTGCTTTCTTCAAATAATTGAAAAGCACTTCCACATTCAGGTAGTAGCCGTGAATGTTGTGCATGTGAATGATATCGGGTTGAGCCAGTTCAATGGCTTTTATCAATCGTTTCGTAGCACCGGCTGACGCAAATCCATGCTTGTCGAACAAGCGGGTAACCAAACCATGCATCCTCCTGTCCCACGCTGAACCAATGCGTATCACTTCCGACTGACTTGGACGATGGGTATATCCCGCTGCAATAACACTTTGCCCGCCTGCCTGCATCACAGTCAGTCCTATTTCTTCAGCTATACGACCTGTACTGCCGGTATTCAGAGTGGTGTTGATTTGGAGGAGTTTCATGGGGTTTTGTTTCTGTTTTTTTCTACTAAGGTTTAAGATAAATTAAATATTGTTTCAGAAGACGGACATAGTATTTTTCGATATTAACCTTAGTACAAAATTGATTAAAAGGTGACTTAACCTTATTACCTTATTTTTGTGTCGTTTGCTGATAAAATCTTATAAATGCATCATATTCTTCCTGAAAAGTTTGTTTTTTATGATGTTCCTTTTGTCCTAAAATATATTTACAAACTTTATCAACATCTGTTTTTGAAACCGAAAAAGCCGAACAAGTAGTTTGCCATTCAAATTTACCAACACTTAGTTTGTTTTCATTAATAAATTTACCGGAAGAATCTGCTACTATAGTTGCTATTTTTTCCTCACCTAACGATGGGGAACGGGATATAAGAAAGTGTACATGTTCAGGATTGGCATAAATTGCATAAAGTTTACAATCATTATTATTGACAATACCGGTTATATATTTTTCAATACGAATTCTGTTTTCTTCGGCTATCAAAGGTAAGCGATGTAATGTGGTGAAAACAAAATGTGTATACAAATTATTATATTCTACTTTCATATTAATAAGGTAATAAGGTTTAATATTGTTTTGTTTCTGTTTTTCTACTAAGGTTTAATACCATTTAAATACGGTGTTCGGCTTGCTGGTGCAGGTTGGTGACATGTTTATTATTCTACCTTCGAAAAAATTAGCACCTTATCCATTTCCTTGTATTGCCAGGGATTACCGCCCGGCTTTATCTCTCATTGGTCGATGACTTTTGGTTGCCGATTGGCTTACTAACAAATCCGCGCCAGAAGGGAAGTTTCATTTTGTATCAATAATAAAATCTATATTATTCCTTGATTTAATTTTATCAGCAAAATCTCTGATATCGCCTGTGATTTTTGCCGGATTTCCGGTAACAATAGCATAATTCTGTATTTTCCCCCTTACAACACTCCCTCCGCCTGCCTGCATCACAGTTAGCCCGATTTCTTCGGCTATACGGCCTGCGCTGCCGGAGACGAGGGTGGTGTTGAGTTGGAGAAGTTTCATATTTTTTTGTGTCACAGAGTATCACAGTGTTAAAAGAGTATCACAGTGTTTTTTCCTCTCCCGATAAATAATGCGGGACAAGTTGTTTTTCCTCTCCCGATAAATAATGCGGGACAAGTAGTGTAACTCCGTGCTACTTCTATCTTATTGTATCATTATTTTCCAGGCAGGCATAATATGTATTACTTTATCATCAATTTCTAATTGTTCCTCATTGTCAGCAGTAATCAGTATCAGGTTATTACAGTTTAACCGTTCCGAAGCTTCAAGTAATCCGGCTATTTCGCGTTTCTTAGTAATGGGATCTGATATATCCCACGATACTTGTATTAATTTCTCTACTGTGGTTCCGGAAGTTATCACAAAATCACATTCTTTTTTGCTTTTGTAATAATATAAGCCTCCCGACATACCCGACTGAGCACGAAGCCACAGATAAACAAGATTCTCAAGCAAAATTCCGTTATCATCGTTAACTGACTGCGATAATGCTTTGCGCAAACCATTGTCGATCACATAATACTTTTTATCGGAACTTGATTGTTTTACAAGCGATGGTTCGAATTTATACAAGGGCATAAACAAATAAATTGCCTCTAAGTATTCGGTTAATTCGTAAAGCGTGTTTTTACCTACCAATACTCCTTGCGATTTCATTTCGTGATATATTTTATTCACTGATGTTGGTTTGGTAATATTTGCCAACAAACGCCGGATAAAATATTTGATGGCTGCCACGTTTTTTATTTGATACCGTTCAACCAAATCTTTGTACAACATCACGAAATAATACTCCTGAAGTATTCGCACAAAATGTTCGTGATGCATTAATACCACTTCGGGAAAACCTCCATATTGCAAATAATTGGAAAAACCGACTATTAATTTTGCCCGGGCATCTGTTTTGTAAAAATTAGTATCCAGTTTATAGAAACGGCAATATTCGGCAAACGAAAGGGGTAGCACTTCGTATTGCAAAGTACGACCACGTAAGGATGTTGCAATTTCGGACGAAAGCATTTTTGAATTCGATCCCGTAATAAAAATATGCTTTGTTTGTTGATCGTAAACCCTGCGCACAAATTGCTCCCAACCCACATTCATCTGAATTTCGTCGAAAAACAGATACACCTCATCGAATGCCATATTGGGGAAAATCTCCCGGTACGATTGAAGAATCAGGTCGAAATCGGCAGTTTCGAACTGAAGGCGCTCATCGTCGAAATTAATAAACAGAATTTGCTCTTTTTTTACTCCTTGTGCCAACAAGTTGTTCATAGCTAAAAGTAAAATGACTGACTTTCCACTACGCCTTACGCCACTTACAGAGATAATTTTATCCGTATCGACAGGCAGTGTTACTTCCCGGCTGATAAATTCGACAGGCAATGTTGCCTGAAACGAAACAATCAATTCTTTTAGCAATTCTTTCTTTATCATAAAGACAATATGTATAATTTCTTTCTTCTTTAGAAAGACAAAAATACATATATTTATTTGAAATTAAAATTATTTTGAAAAGAATTTTTCACACTACTCACACTACCCCTCGTTTGCTCCCGATAGCTATCAGTGATTTTTCTAAACATTACGATTTGATATAAATGAGATATATCTATTTGCATATAAATGTATTACAATTAGTTTTACTCAAATTAAGAACGGCGGAGACTAATAAATTTATTGCAATAAGCCCCGATAGCTATCGGGAAAGGTTAAAAACATATACCCCAATAGTCTACTAAGGTTAATACTCTTAAAATGATGTTTTTAGATTTACAAATAACCTTATTTTCATTTTCAACCTTAGTAGAAATGTTAAAACAGAAAAACAAACCTTATTGCCTTATTAAAGTGAGAAAACAAAGCCGCCATATTTAATTCTAATAAAAATAGATTAACCAACTATAAATGATATGATTATATTATAAATACTAAACAGAATAACACAAATAAAATCGCTGATAGCTATCGGGAACACCATGCATACAACCTTAATCCCTTATTTTTTCTGCAATAATCTAACGATTCTGCAATAATATTCCTGTAATTCAGTCGTGTAAATACATCAACCCAATCGGTTACACTAAAAGTCAGGAAATATACTGCATTTTGTTTTTTAGCCACCCTCACCCCAGGGAGAGGAGCTGGGGGTGAGGTTGTAATTTTCCGAAGACATATTTTTGTCTTTTTGCGTTAAACCTTTTAGTCATTAAATCTTTTAGTCATTAAATCTTTTTTTTGCGTTAAAAACGATAGACCACAAACCCCTCCCCCGATAGCTATCGGGAGCAAACGAGGGGGAGGAGAATAAAGATTCTGATACAACGGAACGCTTGTCACTTATTAATCAGGGAAAGGTTAGCAGAAGTAAGTTGCTAGCTGACAATTTGTATTTTGTTATTCATTAGTTCGACGTTGAAATTTACTTTGGCTTTTAGTGCACCAAAAACTTTCAAAATTGTTTCCATCGTTACATTCGTTGTATTATTTTCAAGTTTCGAAATTTGAGCTCGTTGTACACCAACTAATTTTCCTAATTCTTCTTGCGTTAAATGTCTTTCAAGTCGAACCTTGCGAATCATTTGGCCCATAACTTCAAGTTGCAATTCTTGTTCGTATTGCGTTCTTCTTTCTGTTCCGATTTCGCCAATAAATTCATCTTTTATTTGGTCGAAAGTAAACATTTCTAATTCTTTATTTTTTGTTGCCATTTTTGTTTTCGTTTTTAAGTTCAAAATATTTAAACCTGATTTTTTCTGCTTTTTCAATCTCTTTTTCCGGTGTTTTATCGGTCTTTTTGATAATTCCGTGCGTTGTCAAAACCAAAATGTCTTGTTTGTTTTCCTTGTCCCAAAACGCAAAAATTCTAAAATGAGTTTTGTTAAACAATGTTCGGAACTCCCAAATTTCGCCTTTTAGTTTTTTGAACAGTTCGTTGTCCGATTTAATTTTTGCTTTGTCGATGTTGAAGATTATTTTGTCACGACTTTTTAAGTCGAGTTGGAGTAAGAAATCTCTTGCTTCCGTTAAAAATATTACTTCAAATTTTTTCATTTATTCGGTTTATTTGTTTCCATACAAAGATACAAATTATTTTATTTCCTGCAATTAATTTTGATTTTTTTTAACGGAGTGTCGCAGTACTATTTCTGATAACAAGCACGTATTTTTTCTTTTATATCTAAGCTTTTCAGTGTTTTTACAAAAAGAATTTTTCATTTTTCATTTTCAATTAAGTTTGTTTTAATTTTGCGACGGCGTTCCATAGGAGTTACAATGGTTACAATGTGCCCTTTATGTACAAACTCCCGCAACAAATCGGTATAAATGCCCCGATTATTTATTGAATTTATTTCGGCAAGGGTCAGGAAAAGTATATTCATTGGGTATGTTTGGATTGTTGAAAGAATGTTTTTGTATCAGTGAGTTATTTTAAATAAAGAGCTGATACTATAAGTTATTAATACAGTTTTATTTGGAAAATATAAAAACAAATTCTTAATTATTATGTTGTTTAGCAACCTTATACAAATAATCAAATGTATTCAGAGCACAATCCTTCCATGTATAGTTACCAACTTCATCAAAGACTTTCATTGATCTTTGATATCTTAATACAGGATTTTCGATTAACTGAACCAATGCTTCCGTTATCGAGTCCACATTTTCAGGATCAAAATAAAATCCGTTATCTTTAAGCACTTCCGGCATTGGACCGCTGGCGGAACAGGCAATAGGCAAACCGGCCGTCATGGCTTCTATCAAAATAATGGGCATATTTTCGCAGGATGATGCAAATACGAAAGCATCTGCATGTTGATAAAAAGCGATTAATTCTTCTTTATTTGCCTGCCCATGAAAAAAAATAAATTTGTTTTCAGGATCTTCTGATTTCATTACCGGACTTAAAAGTGCAAATCCTTCCTCAGTTTTTGGTCCTACCAGATCAAGTACCACAGGGTATCCTTTTTTACGTAATGCTGAAACTGCCCGGGCCACATTCCACTGATGCTTGTATACTGTGACTATCGACACATAAAGCAAACGGTATGGATGATCGGGTGTGTAAGCCTTTATCTCTTTTTGTTCTTTTGGTTTATTCAGAAACAAGGTACTTATGCCATGAGGTATTATAGTTGTTCTATCTGGTTCTATTTTTATTTTTTTCGAAATATAATTTCTTGCATAGTTTGTAAGGAAAATAACACCACTTGCCCGTTTGAATGTGAATGATTGTGTAAGATGTAACACTAAAAATCTCAAGCGTGTAATCCAACTTTTAAAGCGCAATGTTTCATTCCATTCGAAAGGCAACATGTTTTGCGAGAGCGTAACATAAGGTCTGAACCCGGAAATAAAAGTGCTGCCCGGCGCAAAAACCAGTGTACAGCCCGAACGTTTGGCTGAACCTTTAAAAAAAAATAACTGCCAAAGTAATTGAGCTACAGAATTACTATTCATCAATCGGTGCGTTTTTTTCTCTAACCAGGGGCGATCCTGTATTTTATCCAAAGTGGAAATGCTCGACCATAAAACTACTTTTTCAAAACCGGTTTTACTCAATTCAATATTATTCATCAACTCCCGAAGATGAGTTAAACCACCGCCAGCGCGAATATTTGATGCATCAATTCCGAGTATCATACTTGTTTTTATTACTGAAGAAAATATTTAATTTGTGCCTTTGGCCAAAAGGCTTCAATATGTCTTCGGTTTATTACCCGACCATTGAGAGAGAAATAATGTTTATAATTCGTGCCGCTAAAAATATAGCGATGGTATTTTAGTGTTTGTAGTAGTGCTTCTTCGGGGAAATGCTGTAGTTTACCATACGTCCATGCAAAGTATTCGCAGTTATAATTTATTTTACTTTCCAGTATTTTTTTATTTTCTGCCAACTGAAATACCAGTTCTTTTTCGGTAAGTTCAGCCATATTTACATGATCCAGCGTATGAGCTCCGATTACATGACCGCGACGGTGCAAATCTATCACTTGCTCCCAACTCATGGGCTTTTTGGTAAATGTATTTATACGGGTGTTAAATGACTGCTGATAGTTTTCATCCGAGCCAATATAATTGGCATTAATAAAAAAAGCTGCATTGCAATTATATTTCTCAAGAAGTGGAGCAATAGTTGTGTAACATTCCTCAAAACCATCATCGAAGGTGAAAGCAACTAAACATTCTTTTTTGGGTAAGCTCTTCAAAGTTGAGCTACTTGCCCATATAACAACCTTATCAAATCCAATTTCGTTATATTCGATATTGTTTAAAATCTCTGTTAAGTGCGTTAAACCACCACCAGCTCTGATATTTGATGCTTCAATACCTAAAATCATCTCAAAGGAATTCAAATTTTAAAAAAAAATTACATTTTTAGAACTAGTGGTATTTCTGTCAATACTTTTTCTGACCACAATTTAGTACTATAACGATTAGACAATTGAAGACTATTATAACCCATTTTCTTAGCATTCTCACTATCATTAGATATATATTTCATAGCTGAAGTTAATGCAATAATATCAGAATGTGGGATTATAATACCGTTGTAAAAAGGCTGTACAAGTTCAATTGATGCACCACAACTCGAAGTAGTGATTATTGGTAAACCTGCACATGTAGCTTCATGCAATACCAAACCCCAATGATCTATTATTGAAGGTAAAATAAAACAACCTGCCATTGCAAGTTTTTGAGTACATTCTTCTGCAATAAGTGAATTAAAATAAATTATTCCTTCAGAAGTTTCTGTTAAATGCACTAATGGGCCACTACCAATAATCCAAAGTTCCCATGGTTTTTCAACTTGCTGTCTGTATAATTTATATGCTTCAATAAGAGTATCAAAACCTTTTCGAGATATCAATTGACCTATAAATATAAATGCTTCTGACCATTTACTTTTCGAATCTTCATGCCTTCTAATACCTGTTTTTCTATAAATATTGTCGTCACACGAATATAGACCACGAATGATTTTATTTTCCTTAAAGTTTAACAATTTAGCATATTCAAATCCTTTAAAACCAGGAACGAAAATCGCATCGTAATTCTTATGAAATCCAAAACGACTTAAAATAATTCTAATTACTTGCTTAATACTCCCTTCAAAATAACTATCACATGCAGCAACAATACTTAGACCCACCTTTTTACAATTTTTCGCTAATTTATAATAAACACCTCTATTATTGAAAGACATTAAAATAAAATCTGGTTTAAAACTGGTTATTTCATTCAATAAGTAACCAAAATTTCCAACTTGATTAAGTTCAGACAAATTGATGTAATTTATATTGAAACCTCCCTTAAATTTAAAAGTATTATTGCTATCATCTTTAGAATTAATTTGTATTACAAGTAATTGACATCCCATTGAAGCTAATTCATTAATGCATGCTGCAATATAATTTGGTATATTTGTCCATATAATCACTATTTTCATAATTTATAAGTTTTAATATTGATAAGATACATTTTAATATGATTTTTATTATATTTAAATTAGTAGTAAATAAACAGATTAAAATAACTGTCCAATGAAATTTTTATGAGTTTATATTTAAAAACTGGAGTTTATTATCATTTTTAATGATTTAAACCAAGATCTCATCAAATTAAAAGTCACTTTAATTAATAAACTTAAATCTTTGAATGCAAATGAAAGATTTTTAAATGAAAATGAAGGAATATATTTAACGCCTAAATTAAAGTATCTTTCTTGTAAAACCATATCATATCGGTATTTCAAGTATTTTGATTCATTATTTAAATTTTTATTTTTATATACATTAACAATAATTCTTCCAAAAACATGAACCCTTTTTAGTGTAGTTAATTGTGTATTTACAATATTTGAAGAGCTGAATGGATAATTATTATATTTATAAATGCAATCATCAATAAAATAATGATTTGCAAATAAAAATAATTGATATGAAATTGACCAATCCTGAGTAAAAGGTAAATTATAAAAAACTACTTGATTTATTTTTGATATAGGAATAATTTTATTAACTATATTTGTTGGAAGTTGATGTATTTGAAGAATTTGATTTTGTTTTATTTTTGACAAATGATTATATATTATACTTTTTTCTATTACCATATTATTCTGATTAAACTGTATACGTTCTATATTAAAACAATAGACGTTATCAAAATTAACAGTAAACTTAATTGAATTTAAATAAGAATAATTAACATCATCGTCGCAATCCTGATAATATACGTAATCTGTTTCAACAAAATCAATTGCAAGTTTTCGTAAATAATTACTTGAATTGTTGTTGCAATTATAGAATACAACGTTATTTATTTTAGTAAAATCTTTTAATAGAATAATTACCTTACTTTTTAATAGCTCATCAGAAAAAACAAATAAATAATGAAGATTCAAATATATATTTGAATCTTCATTAATTCTTTTCATCACCGCTATAGAATAATCATTTAAAGATAATACAGGTATAATTATTGAAATTTTCATTTAAATTTTACTCTTACTATGTTTTTCATGAAAAAAGGCAATAAAGACAAAAATGCAAAAAGATAATTAAATGACATATTACCTATTCTAAAATAAAACAAACCTGAAATTACAATATATAAATATATTGTAAACAAAAAGAATATCCCGGTAATCCTATTACTTCTTATCAAATATTTTAAAGCTATTGCATAAAAAAAGGAAAATGATAATGCGAATATGAATAATGATACATAACCATTAATTGAAAAAAAATCGGCATACATTGTTCCAAACATTGTTTCAAAATCATTAATTCTTTCTATTTTCTTATCAGGAATGAAAAATATCTTGTTTAAAATTGGAAATCTTAAATTAAATCCGTGAAAATTATCTTGATACTGAAGTGTTTTATCAAACACATAAGGTTGTTGAAAAATATAACCAAATGTTCCATTAACAAAATTTTGGGTTTTTGAAGTTTGATATGAGTTTGTATTATAAAATCTGTCGACACTATAATTAATTAAAAAAAGAAATGATATAACAAAAATAACACTTAATGTTTTCTTTAAAAATTTAATATCGGTTATACTAAATGTTTTTTTAAAAATCAGATAAAAAATTATATACAATATGGGTAAAATTACTAACCCATCTCTGGCTGTAAATGCCATTGATGTAAAAATGTAAACTGAAGAAGAAATTAACAAGAAAAATCTATATTTTTTTAATCTCTTATCAATTATTGAAAAATAAAATAACAAAACAAATAAAGGAAAACAAGCTGCTATTGCAACTGAAAAAGTTGTTAAGACTGTCGGTGGAAGTACAGATTCATCAGAAATAATACCCCTAATTTCACTGGCACCTAATAGCAGACTTTGCAAAGAATATGGAAACACATAAATAATTGAAAAAAAAGAGAAAATAATAATGATAGGAATCAAAACATTTAATACAGAAATTCCTTTATTGGAGAGATAAATAAATTTGATTTTCTTTAACCACGAATCAAATATTAGCCATGGAATAAAACCTAAAAATAACAAAAAAATAAATATTATTAAATTTAAAAAACTTACATCGTTAAAAAATCCAATGTACTCTTTAACTGGAAAAAAAATACCCGGAATAAACATGAAATATAGCATAACTATATAAACCCATCCTGTAAGTATTTTCTTTCTAAAAACATAACTGAAAAAGGTCAGTATAAGTAACGAAATTATTGAAACTTGAATTGAAGATTCCAACATTTTTATTTATTGTTGTTTAACAGATATCTAATTTCTCTGTTGTTAATAATTAATAGAAAACCAATTGAAAATATTAATGAACTAATTCTTGAAAGAGAAGTATATGAAATTAAGATATAATTTAGAGAGTAATAGGGAACAAAACATTTAACAAAAAAAGTCAACATGCTTTTAAATGGGAGTATTTCTGTAATTTTCGATTTAAGCACTTTATTAATATAATTTAGATTATAAGGTACGCTCCAAAAAACTAAAACTAAAAAAGCACTAAATGCCAAACCATAAATACCAAATATCTTCAACAATATAATTGATACAGTAATTTGCAAAATCATTTCAATTAGCATTCTTTTAATAATTATTTTTTCTAACCCTAAAGCAATTATCAAATGCGAATACGAAACTACTCTTAACAGATAAGAAAAGCTTAGAATTTTAAAAATTGTAACACTTTCAATATATTTATTTGTGTATAATAAAGCAATTATATAATCAGCATTGGAAAACATTAAAGTGAAAATAATTACGTTTAGGTACCATCCAAATAAAAATAAATCTGAAATATATTTTTTTGTTTTTTCTAAAGAGTTATTTTTATACGACTCTTGAATTGCTGGCATAAAATACAAAGACATATTGATTACAATTACTCCCACAAAAGGTATATCTGCACTTGCTGTTGCATAAACTGCTAATTGATAAGTATCTAAAAAAGACAACAAAAATTTATCAATATATTGAGTAAATGACCCTATAACTATTCCAATTCCAATTGGGGCAGCTAAAATTAAGATATTCTTAATTGCTGGTATAGTACTCAATGAAAATAATTGTAGTTTTTTAAAATTAAAAAAAACGACAGGAAACAAAAACGAAAATAATATAATAATACGTAGGTAAATAACATTATTTGAACTTAAATTATTGCTTTCAAATAAAAAATATAATCCAGTTATTACTATAATGATACTCCCAATGCATATTATAAATGCTAATGTGTGTTTTTTGAATTTCACCAATAAATTAAAAATAAATTGATAAAGAATACTTGATATCAATAAAACATATCCAATTATGAATGTATGAAGAGTAAGATTTTTTAGACAAGCAAATATACTGAAAATAAGAAATGATAAACTTATTACTATTATAATTATACTAATAAAATTTTTATAAAAGAACTCCTTTGGTTCTCTCATTATTAATAAATTAAAACCAAATAATGAAACTGCAGTAGTAAAGTCATTCACATATATTAATTCGCGATATAACGCATATTCTCCCGTAAGCGAATACCGTGTCATAACAAGTATATAAAAATAAACAATAAGACTTTGAACTGATGAAATAAAAGAAAAAGATTTAAGATTATTCTTAAGTACTTTAGGAATCTGGGAAAAGCCTACCAAATTGTTTGTAATTATCATTATTATTTTTTCTATAACCTATTATTCTGTTATTACCAACTACAATTGCATTATCAGGAACATCTTTTGTTATAATAGATCCCATTCCTATTATCGAGTTTTTACATATTCGCACTCCAGGTAATATAGAAACATTCATACCAATCCAAACATTGTCCTCAATAGTTACTTGTTTTTCTAAATAATCATCATTATACGGATATATGTTTGTTTTAAAATTATGATTTGCTGTATAAATTGTAACATTTCTTGAAAATTGAACATTATTACCAATTTTTAGACCTCCTTTACAAAAAAAGAATGCGCCTCTACCAATACGACAAAAATCTCCAATTTTAAGTTTATCAAAATCGTGGACATCAATTAGTCCGTGAATTCTTAAATCATGACCTTTGTTTTTAATTCTCGATTTAACATAATCTCCACTAAGTTCTTGAAAGTGAACTTTTAAAAATCTTAAATAAACATATAAAATCGGATAAAAAATCAATGTTATATAATGAAAAAATTTTTTTACCATTTAATATCTTATTATTATTAATTTCACCTTTTTAGTTTAAATATCCATTTAAGTAATTTATATTGTTGTATTTCTAAAATAATCTATTGTTCTTATTAATCCTTCTTCCAAATTTATCAATGGCTTCCACCCATTTAGGTTTTGTTTTGCTAATTCAATATTAGGTTTACGTTGCATTGGGTCATCTTGAGGTAATTTCAAATTAATGATTTTTGAATTTGATCCGGTAAGCTCTAAAATCTTTTCAGCTAATTCCAACATAGTAAATTCACCCGGATTACCAATATTTACTGGACCAATAAATGAATCATCTGTATTCATCATTCTAATCATTCCCTCAACCAAATCATCAACATACTGAAAACTACGAGTTTGGTTACCATCTCCATAAATTGATATACTTTCACCTTTTAGTGCCTGAACAATGAAATTTGATACAACTCGTCCATCATAAGCATTCATTCTGGGTCCGTATGTATTAAATATACGTATAATTTTTATTCTGATATTATTTTGTTGATGATAGTTAATAAACAATGATTCAGCACATCTTTTTCCTTCATCGTAACATGATCTCGGTCCGATTGGGTTGACATTACCCCAATAAGTCTCTGGCTGTGGATGAATTGTTGGATCTCCATACACTTCACTTGTTGATGCTTGTAATATTTTTGCATTTACCCTCTTTGCTAATCCTAACATATTTATTGCACCCATTACAGATGTTTTAATTGTTTTGATAGGATTATATTGATAATGAATAGGTGAGGCTGGGCATGCTAAATTATAAATCTCATCTACTTCTGCAAAATATGGCATAGTCACATCATGTCTTACAAGTTCAAAGTTTGGTCTGGATAATAAATGTGCAATATTGCTTCTATGTCCTGTAAAATAATTGTCTAAACAAATTACTTCATTACCATCATTAATTAGCCTTTCACTTAAATGTGATCCGATAAAACCAGCTCCGCCTGTTATTAATATACGTTTCATTAATTTTATTTCGATTTTTTTTAACTCCAAACTGGTATGTTTTTGCATTTAAGTACCAACACAATTTAACTTACTACAATATTTTGCTTTTTAGAAAGTTTGCAATCTGATTCATAGGCTTATTCAGTTAAAAAGACCAACAAATATACTGAATTTTTTATCGCTAGCCCCCAGCTGGCGCGAATTTGCATTCTTGCCTATATCAATTCACAAAGTTAAATATTTTTGTCCATATCATGATTCAATTACCAATATATTCTTTATTAGTGAGGGCGCGACTTTGAGTCGCACGCTCACTCCGCATTAAACAAAAACCTTTTTTTTAAAACAACCGCAAAGGTAACAAAATTAATTGTACTGATGGTTAATGACCGTAAACGACCCATAAATGCTTGTGCAAAACATCATACCTTCAGTCCTCAAGCCAATATTCCAACACCCATTAGCGCTGATTGTTATTTTAGCATTCATTCTGATATCTCCTGTTCATTCATAAGATTTGGCTCAGAAATGCTAAATGGTTCTTCATCTAACATATAAAATGCTTTTATCCATGCCGCAAATGATTTGGTAGGCAATCGGAATTCTCCCGGCTGTGCAGGATTCGGGATAATTATATTCCGGCTTTTCAATGCTTGCAAAGCATTATTTAAAGTAGTTTCTTTTATATCAATTTCTTGCTTTATTTTTGTTCTGTTTACCCATGAATCAGAAAACCTGGCCATTGCCTGCAATACCCTTCTATATTCATCCGATCCAATTTGGGTGAAATACAGTTCGTTAAAATACTTATGCCCCAATTGATTAAGAGCACCATTTCCACCAAAAGCGCCATCTTTTACATCATTATCGCTGATACAGTTGTCCATATCATTCTCAAATGCTTTATAGGCAAACTCCTGCAAAAAGTGAGGATACCCTTCAGATAATTTAGATATAAGGTTCAAAGCATCATCATCAATAGTTGTAGGTTGAGGATTTATCTGATTTGCTTTTTTCAAACCGCTCATTACCACTGCCTTATTTTCTTCATCACTTAAGGGTTTGAGCGTAAGTACTGAAAAAATCCGTGATGATGATTCGTGGCTCGCTTTCAGTTTTGCTATCAACCCGGGCTGTCCGGTCATGCCAATCAGCACCTGGTCGCAGCCCCTTTTTGA
>JAURYY010000149.1 GCA_030653695.1 Paludibacter sp.
GCTAAATCAGCGAAAATCAGCGTTCTATTCTCATTAATAAGGAAGTATTAGGTGCTTTTTTAAAAATAGAACCAAAATGATTTAATTGTCGTCAAGAATATTAAATCATATATTTATTTGAGTTAAATTTATTTCATTGGGTGCAAAACCCGATAGTCATTTTATTTAATGTTTCGCGTTTTGTGTTTCGTGTTTAACGAATTAAAGTACAATTTTTAAAATTGAACTTTAAATTTAAAAAAGAGAAAATCCTAAAGAATTATTGGGGTTTTCTCTTTTTGTTTTATTTTTGTATAATTTTGCATTGACAACTAATAAAAATTTAAACCCGTAATAAATGAAAGTCTATAAATTTGGCGGTGCTTCGGTGCGCTCAGCAGAAGGAATAAAGAATATACTGAATATTGTATCGAAAGAAACCGATACCCTTTTTATCGTGGTTTCGGCTATGGGAAAAACCACCAATGCCATGGAAGTTGTGTTGGATAATTTTATGAAAGCCGACAGGTCATCAGCTCTCATGAAACTTGCTGAGGTGGAAGCATATCACCGGCAGATTATAGATGAATTATTCCAAAATGCAGTAAACACTGATCGTATTCTTCAACCTATTTTTGATGAATTGAAGTATTTAATCAATACGGGAATTGGAGATGAATATGACCGTTGGTACGACAGGCTTGTATCTTATGGCGAAATTATTTCAACCAAAATTGTTTCGGTTTTTCTGAATGAATCGGGAGCACGGAATTGTTGGCTCGATATGCGTGGATTGCTTGTTACCGATAGCAATTTCCGCGAGGCAAATGTACGTATGGACGATTCGAGGATGCGGCTCAACGCTGCTGCCGATTTTTCCATCAACCAAATTTATGTCGGACAAGGATTTATCGGTGCCAATCTGAAAGGCGACCCTACAACGCTTGGACGCGAAGGTTCAGATTACACGGCTGCCGTTGTTGGTAATTTACTCGATGCCGAAAGTGTTACTATCTGGAAAGATGTCCCCGGAATTCTGAATGCCGATCCGCGAATATTTAAAAATACTGTTCTGATTCCCGAACTGACGTATTTTGATGCTGTAGAACTGGCTTACAGTGGCGCGCAGATTATTCACCCCAAAACTATAAAGCCGCTCGAAAATAAGCAAATTCCTTTGTTTGTCCGCCCTTTTAGTAATCCTAACGATGCAGGATCGGTTATTAAAGGCACCACAGAAAATCCGATAGGAATACCGGTATTGATTTTAAGAAAAAATCAGGTGTTGGTTACCGTTCGTCCGCGCGATTTTTCGTTTGTACTCGAAGAAAGTTTGTCGAAAACATTTGTAGTTATACACAAACACCGGTTGAAAGTTTCGCTTATTCAAAGTTCGGCAGTGAGTATATCGATGTGTGTGGATCATTCGCGTTATTTAGCAGGAGCGTTAGACGAATTGTCGAATGATTTTAAAGTAACTTACAACGAAAATCTTGAACTACTGACCATCAGGGGTATAAATAATGAGATAGTAGAAGAAAATACAAAAGGAAGAGAGATTTTATTATCCCAAAAAACAAGACGGAATGCAAGATTTTTAATGAAAGTTTGAAATTTATAGAATGCAAGCATCATCCCGATTCCCGACCCGATAGCTATCGGGAATCGGGACGGAACAATACATATATTGTTATATGTTAATGCGTTACCAATTTATATCTAAAATTAATTTTTGTGTTTAGATAGAAACTCGTGTGGGTATAAATATGCGAACTTACAAAATGCTAATATTTAGCGAAAAGTGAGTTGTTTGATTGCGCAAGTCAAAGAGGTGTAAAGTTGAGAAACGAAAAATTATTCCCTTTTGAACACTTCACAAAAAAGACTGTCTGAAATTATCAGACAGCCTCTTTAATCAAGCGATATATTTTTAATTATTCGACAGCTTCAAGTTCAATCATTAACATATCTTTGGGCACTTTTTCGCCAACTGACACTTTAATTTTTTTGATCTTTGCCGTAAAAGGCATTTGAATACGGTTAAGCATTTTCATCGCTTCAACTATCATTAAAAGATCACCTTCTTTCGCAATTTGTCCCTCTTTAACCAGAATTTGCACAATTGTTCCTGGAATAAAAGACTGAATATCATAAGGATTGGACTCAACCCATGGTTTGCGATTCATATACTTTTTTGTAAGAAGTGTCTTGTATTTTCGTGCCGTTACAACAAAATCTACATAATCCGGGATTTCTTTCTTCATATTTTTATTTATAAGAAAATATTAATCAAATAATTATTAAAGTTTAATCTCCCGATAGCGTTCGACTGAGCGTTCGACTGAGCTCACGCCGAATTCTCACGGGAAAACAAATCAACTAATTAACCAATCAACTAATCAATCAATTAACCAATCAACTTTCCAAGTTCAAAACTTAAAACGGTGGTATTCCGTGTTTTTTTGGAGGAGTATAGTCGTCTTTATTCTTCGATACTGCAAGTGCATGTAAAAGCAATTCACGCGTTTCGAGCGGTTCGATTACAGCATCGATATAACCTTTAGCAGCAGCCACATAAGGATTTGCAAATTTTTCGATATACTCTTTCACTTTTTGCTGACGCATAGCATCTTCATCTTCGGCTTCCATAATTTCTTTACGGAAAATAATATTAGCTGCAGCTTCAGGACCCATTACGGCAATTTCGGCTCCGGGCCATGCAAACATAAAGTCGGCACCAAGGTGGCGCGAGTTCATGGCAATGTAACCTCCACCATAAGCTTTTCGCAAAATTACGGTGATTTTCGGTACTGTTGCCTCCGAATAAGCATAAAGCATTTTTGCACCATGACGAATTACTCCCGCATGTTCCTGATCAACACCAGGCAAATAACCCGGCATATCTTCGAGGGTAATAATAGGAACGTTAAAAGCATCGCAAAACCGAATGAAACGGGCAGCTTTATCGGACGCATCGCAATCGAGAACACCGGCAAGATACATGGGTTGATTAGCCACAAAGCCAACTGTTTCGCCATTCATTCGTCCAAAACCTATGACGATATTTGGAGCCCAAAGTTCATGAACTTCGAGGAATTTTGATTCATCGGCGAGTGCAAAAATAACATCACGAACATCGTAAGGTTGTTTAGGATCGGATGGAATAATTTTCTCGATATTTTTTTTGAAAGTGGGTTTTTGAGGTTTAATTTTTACAGCTTTAACCTGATTACTATGTGGAATTAACGAAATAAGTTCTTTAATCTGATTCAGACATTCTTTTTCGGACAGGGCAAAGAAGTGAGCATTTCCGGTTATTTCGGCATGAACACGGGCACCGCCAAGGTCTTCCTGCGAAATTTTTTCACCCAGAACCGATTCAATAACATTCGGTCCTGTAATAAACATTTTCGAGATATTTTCAACCACAAAAACAAAATCGGTCAGTGCTGGAGAATATACAGCACCTCCGGCACAAGGGCCCAGGATTACAGATATCTGAGGAATAACACCCGAAGCCATGGTATTGCGGTAAAAAATTTCACCATATCCGGCAAGCGCCCCAATACCTTCCTGAATTCGCGCCCCTCCCGAATCGTTGATTCCGATACACGGTACTTTCATTTTCATGGCATGATCCATAATTTTTGTGATTTTACGCGCATGTTTAAGTCCTAACGAACCTCCCATAACTGTAAAATCCTGAGCATAAATACAAATAGGAGCACCACTTATTGTTCCGGTTCCGGTGATGACACCATCGCCCGCCAATACTTTGCTTTCCATCCCGAAATTTGTTTCTTCATGTTCAACGAATAAATCATATTCGTAAAATGAATTAACATCCAACAATGCAAGAATACGTTCACGGGCAGTCATTTTGCCCATTGCTACCTGTTTTTGGATGGCTTTGTCTCCACCGCCCTTTTCAACAATAGCTTTCTTTTGACGTAATGCCAGAATGTTTTTCTTTAAAGTCATAAATAATTTTTTTAATTGAAATTAGGGTGTATTAGTTCAACAATTAATTTTTTAAAAATTGCAATTGAAATACTGCACAAAAATAGCACTAAAATTGTAAAATTGTGCAGGTTTTGTAAAAAGATATTCATTTACATTTTTAAACTTTTATTTTTCAGATGTTTAATAATCTTGTTTTTTGT
>JAURYY010000086.1 GCA_030653695.1 Paludibacter sp.
CTTTTTGGGTTTCCTTTTTGGGTTTCCTTTTTGGGTTTCCTTTTTGGTTTCCTTTTTGGGTTTCCTTTTTGGGTTTCCTTTTTGGGTTTCCTTTTTGGGTTTCCTTTTTGGGTTTCCTTTTGGTTTTCCCTTTTGGTTTTCCCTTTTGGTTTTCCCTTTTGAGCTGTTTGTCAGCGGGGGGGGGAGTTGTAAAGATGTATAATAAGATTGTTATTTTCGAGTATGTTTTAAAACAAAGACATGTAGATAAGAAAAGGAACATCAATTTTTCCCTTTTTTGGGCGTGTAAACGCTTCTTTGGGGGGTCAATGATGTTTTTTCTTGGTTTGTTTTTACGCCACCTTTTGTTAAGTCAATAAATTACTTATTTGCTTTGGTACTTTCTTGCTTTTGTTGCTTTCTTGTATTTTGGCTGACTTGCTTTTTATTTTTAGCTTAACATAACTAAAGTAAGATTTTTTCTTGGAATCATCGCTCCAGAAAGGAGGTGTTCCAGCCGCACCTTCCGGTACGGCTACCTTGTTACGACTTAGCCCCAGTTACCGATTTTACCCTAGGACGCTCCTTGACGGTTACGTACTTCAGGTCTCCCCGGCTTCCATGGCTTGACGGGCGGTGTGTACAAGGCCCGGGAACGTATTCACCGCGCCATGGCTGATGCGCGATTACTAGCGAATCCAGCTTCACGAAGTCGAGTTGCAGACTTCGATCCGAACTGAGAGAGGCTTTATGAGATTAGCATCCTATCACTAGGTAGCGACCCTCTGTACCCCCCATTGTAACACGTGTGTCGCCCCGGACGTAAGGGCCGTGCTGATTTGACGTCATCCCCACCTTCCTCGCATCTTACGATGGCAGTCCCATTAGAGTCCTCAGCATGACCTGTTAGTAACTAATGGCAAGGGTTGCGCTCGTTATGGCACTTAAGCCGACACCTCACGGCACGAGCTGACGACAACCATGCAGCACCTACACAGAGACCATTGCTGGCGAACCTGTTTCCAAGTCTTTCCTCTGCATTTCAAGCCCGGGTAAGGTTCCTCGCGTATCATCGAATTAAACCACATGTTCCTCCGCTTGTGCGGGCCCCCGTCAATTCCTTTGAGTTTCATTCTTGCGAACGTACTCCCCAGGTGGAATACTTAACGCTTTCGCTGTGCCACATACGGTATATCGCATACAGCTAGTATTCATCGTTTACTGCGTGGACTACCAGGGTATCTAATCCTGTTTGATCCCCACGCTTTCGTGCCTCAGCGTCAGTTGTATCCCAGTAAGCTGCCTTCGCAATTGGTGTTCTGTGTTATATCTAAGCATTTCACCGCTACACAACACATTCCGCCTACCTCATTTACACTCAAGACCTTCAGTTTCAATGGCAATTTTACGGTTGAGCCGCAAACTTTCACCACTGACTTAAAAACCCGCCTACGCACCCTTTAAACCCAATAAATCCGGATAACGCTTGGATCCTCCGTATTACCGCGGCTGCTGGCACGGAGTTAGCCGATCCTTATTCGTAAAGTACATACAATAGAGTACACGTACCCTTTTTTATTCCCTTACAAAAGAAGTTTACAATCCATAGAACCTTCTTCCTTCACGCGACTTGGCTGGTTCAGGCTCTCGCCCATTGACCAATATTCCTCACTGCTGCCTCCCGTAGGAGTCTGGTCCGTGTCTCAGTACCAGTGTGGGGGACCTTCCTCTCAGAACCCCTAATGATCGTTGACTTGGTGAGCCGTTACCTCACCAACTATCTAATCATACGCATGCCCATCTGTAAGCTATAAATATTTAACCAACTCACCATGCGGTGGGTTGGTATTATGCGGTATTAGTCCGAATTTCTCCGGGTTATTCCCCGCTTACAGGTAGGTTGCATACGTGTTACTCACCCGTGCGCCGGTCGCCACCAAAGTATTGCTACCTTTGTGCTGCCCCTCGACTTGCATGTGTTAGGCCTGTCGCTAGCGTTCATCCTGAGCCAGGATCAAACTCTTCGTTGTATCTCTTTATTTTTGTTTGCTCGGATGCTATCTCTTTTTTTGAATTTATTTGTTGTAGAAAATTGACGTGGTATAAAAAAATTGTCGGTCTTTATATGAGACAAGGCATGCCTTGTCTCTACAAATTCCTGAATTTATAAAAAATGTTCCCTTTCTTATACTACATTATTTGTTGTTCATGTATTTCCAAAGATCGATGCTTAAACAATGATTAATTGTTAATTGTTAATTGTTAATTGTTAATTAATCCAATCACTTCACAGTGATTATTTGTCAAGACTTGTTGTTGTTATTAATCCGCTCCCGGTTAAATAAACTGTGTTTCGTGTTTCGTGTTTCGTGTTCAAAGTTTCGCTTTGAAAAAATAAGGCGAAACGGACTGCAAAGATAATGCTTTTTTCCAAACGCACCAAACTTTTCAAAAAAAAATCTTTATTGCTGTCTTTCAACAATGAAATTTGAAAATTCGAGGTTTATTCTTGTCAATCATTATCCCGATACTTAATAGGACAATTTTCAATTTTCAATTTTCAATTAATCCCTGCCTCTCTCTCAAAGCGGGTGCAAAAGTAGCGACTTTTTATTTAGTAACCAAATGTTTTTTGCCTTATTTTATGCTGTAAAACATATATACTTCATATTCGTTTGAATATCAAGGAAAATAAATTAAACAATACTACATTTGAGTATTAAATTTTTCTTCAAAAATAGCACGAAGGTTATATTTAAGTGATAATAAATCAATTTTTCTCCCTGTTTCTTTCTCGATTGAGGTAACTCCTTTGTCGATAAAACCACAAGGATTGATATAATTGAAGTACTCTAACTGCGTATTTACATTCAGTGCAAAACCGTGCATTGTTACAAACCGGGAACTCCTGACTCCAATTGCACAAATTTTCCGGGCTGATTTTGCACCTACATCCAACCATACTCCAGTTGCTCCTTCCAATCGCCCGGCAATAATATCGTAATTTTTCAACAATAATATTATACATTCTTCCATAGTATATATATATTGTTTCAGTCCCATTCCAAAATTTGCGAGGTCGAAAATTGGATATCCGACCAATTGTCCGGGACCGTGATATGTAATATCACCTCCTCGGTTTGTGTGAACAAATTCTGCATTTTTTGCCTGTAACTGAATATAATTTAAGAGCAAATTCTGCTCATTTCCACTTTTACCAAGTGTATAAACATGTGGATGTTCGCAAAAAACCAAGTAATTCTCAGTGGTATCATCTCTTAGCTTTTGTTCGATTGATTTTTTAAAAAGTTGTTCCTGCTGACTCCATGCTTGGTTATATTCAATTAATCCCCAATCGATATGTTGCAATAATTTATGCATAGTTTATTTTCGTTTCTTTTTATTAATTTTCTCAGCTTTGGTCGGTTTTCCGAAATCAACCTCTTCCACTTTTCCCATTAAATTAGAGATTTGAGATTTCCGACGGGAAATATACCCCGATGGATTTCCGGCATTGTATTTTCGCGGATTAGGCAGGCAAGCAGCAATTAATGCTGCCTGTGACTTTGAAAGTCGCGAAGCATTCACTCCGAAATGTTCCAATGCAGCAGCTTCAACGCCATAAATGCCATTACCCATTTCTATTACATTGAGATAAACTTCCATAATCCGTTCCTTAGACCAAACCAATTCGATTAAAACAGTAAAGTAAGCTTCCAATCCTTTGCGAAGGTAGGATCGTTGGGGCCAGAGAAAGACATTTTTAGCCGTTTGTTGGGAAATTGTACTTCCACCACGGATTCTTTTCCCCTTTTTGTTATGCTCCACTGCTTTTTGAATATCATTTATTGAAAACCCATGATGCTCCATAAATAAATTATCTTCGGAAGCAACAACTGCCTGCACCATGTTGGGAGAAATTTTTTTAATGGGCATCCATTTTTTACTATTTTTGGGTAAATTGCCGGATGAAATTGCCTCAACCGACCTAATAATCATTAGCGGAGTGAAAAACACCGGTACAAAGCGAGCGAGCACAACCCAACTAATGCTGACTATAAAAAAAACAACTACAAGACGCACAAAAAAAATCCATAATTTTTTAAAAAATTTTGGTTTTTTCGGTGATGATTTGGTTTTATTATTTGTCCCCATTCAACTTAAAAATAATTTTATTCAATTAAATCAACAATCGCACTTTCGATTGATGCAAATTTAAACTTAAATCCCGAATTTATTAATTTTTCGGGTAAAATGTAAGAACTATTTAAAATTAAACTTGCTTCGGTTCCAATAAAAAAAGCTCCGAGTTTTACCATCGGCACAGGCGCAGGCAAACCTAATTTCACATTTAAATTTTTACGAATAGTTTCCATCAAAAACTTATTGGTAACCGGATGAGGTGAAGTACAGTTAACAACACCGTTTAATCTCAAATTATTGAAAATGTAATTAATAATTCCGAAGTAGTCTTCAATATGTATCCAACTAAATATTTGATTACCTGAACCTTGTTTACCTCCAAAACCAAAGCGGGATAAAAATATGAGTGGCGAAAACGCACCTCCTTTTTTACCCAAAACTACCGAAGTTCTCAAAGCAACTTGACGAGTTTTGGGATGGTTGACAGCAAAAAAAACTTTTTCCCAATCGGTAACTACTTGAGCAAGAAAGTCGCCGGCAAAATCAGTTGTAACTTCGGTTGCAGGTATATTTTCGGATGGTTTATAAATACCTGTTGCACTGGCATTGATCCAAAGTTTAGGAGGATTTTTACACCCTGAAACAGCATCTGAAAGTGCAGAAGTGCTTTGGATTCTTGAATTGATAATTTCTTTACGGTGAGCGGCAGTATGTCTGCAATTGATACTTCGACCCGCTAAATTGATTAATAAATCAGATCCTTCCAATGCATTCAACAAATCATTATAAACCCACGAAACATGACCACTCTGACGGGAGATGAATAAAACCTGATCGCCTCTTTTTCTGAATTTTTCAGTCAGATATTGTCCGATAAATCCGGTACCTCCAGCTATAATAATTTTCATATTTTTTGAAGTTTGAGGTTTGTCCCGATTCCCGATAGCTATCGGGACGGGAATCGGGATGAGAGTTTGTAGTTTGAGGTTTGAAGAAAAGAATGAATTTGCAAGTCAATATGAATAAAAAAACTCCCCTGCAAAAAATTATTGCAAAGGAGCTTAAGTTATTTATAAGTCTAACCTGTTTTTATTCGTAAGCTCCCATTTTCAACATGTTCACTTCGCGTTCGCTGAGGAAGCGGTATTTACCGCGCGGCACATTCTTTTTTGTTAATCCGGCAAAATAAACACGGTCAAGTCGTATGACTTTATAACCCAGCGATTCAAAGATACGACGCACTACCCTGTTTTGACCTGAATGAATTTCGATGCCAACTTGTTTGGGATCAGCTTCTTTCACATATTCCAGCGCATCGGCAGCAACCTTTTCATCATCGAGCATAACACCCGCAAGTATAGTTTCAAAATCGGCAGTTTCGAGGGGCTTTTCTAATGCAACGTGATAGATTTTCTTTTTGTCGTACTTCGGATGCGTAAGTTTCGAAGCCAGATCTCCATCATTTGTAAGCAATAACACACCGGTGGTATTGCGGTCGAGGCGACCAACGGGATATATGCGTTCGCTGCAAGCATTTTTTACAATGTCGAGAACGGTGAGACGATCATGTGTATCTTCGGTTGTAGTAACACAATCTTTAGGTTTGTTCAATAGCAAATACACTTTACGTTCCGAACGAACCAACTGGTTATGGAACATTATTTTGTCGGTGTGCATTACTTTTACACCTAATTCAGAAACTATTTCACCATTGACAGAAATAACTCCAGCCTGTATAAACTCATCGGCTTCGCGACGGGAACAGATTCCGGCATTAGCTAAAAATTTATTTAAACGTACCGGTTTAGTGAGATCGATATAAGTCTTTTTGTATTCTAATTGTTTTTTCTGACTGTATTTTTCATTAGGATCGTAGCTGCCATCCTGTTTTTTAAAGGGTTTTCTGAATACTTTGCCATCCTTTTTATTATCGAACCTTGTTTCGATGTATTGTGTTTGGGAATCTTCGCCCTGCTTTTTGAATGCTAATTTTTCGCCCCGCGCTTCGTAGGGTTTATTTTGGCGTTCTCCAACTTGCTGTGTAGAAATTCCGGGTCGTTTAAAAGTGGGTCTTTCTCCGCCTTCAAATCGAGTTTCGCGGTTTACGAAAGATCTGTCAGCGTTTTCACGGTTTCCGTAAGGCTTCCGCTCGGTGCTTTCGAAGCGGCTTCCATAAGGTTTGCGGTCGCCACTATTGAAAGATGGACGTCCTTCGCGGTTTTCGTAAGGTTTACGGTCGCCATAAGAAGAGTTTCCACGGTTTTCGTAAGGTTTACGGTCGCCATAAGAAGAGTTTCCGCGGTTTTCGTAAGGTTTACGGTCGGTAAAAGGTTGAGCGTTAGGATCTCGTTTTTTGAATTCCAATTTGTCGCTCGTTGGCTTATTTTCAAAAGCAGGCTTTTCGGAAGAAAATTTTGCTGCTCCTCGCGAGCCTTTCAAAATTGATTTTACATCGCGTTTTTCATGTGGTTTACCATCACGGCCGGCTCCGGAAAATGATTTTCCATGCCATTTTTCATTACTTGTCATTTCTTGAATTGTTTGTTTAATATTTGGGGTGCAAATTTCGGAAAAAATAATGAATAATCAACAAAGATGAATGTGATTATCGATATTAAAGTTGTTATTTTTGATAATAAATTTATTTTTTACATAAATAAACACTTTATATTGTAGAATTAATATAATAGAATAAGGGACAAGCGGTTTCCTAATCGCTGGAATATTTATGATCAAGCGACAGGGATGTAGCTTGTCCCTTGATTTATAACAAACGTTTGAGAAAAAAAGTATCAAAATATAAAACATATTTTATTGTAATTGAACGGAAAATATTAAATTTGCAAAAAAAAACAACATAAATAAAATATTATGAAGCGTACATTATTTTCTGTTTGCCTGTCTTTTTTAAGTTTAATGACATTTGCCGCAACATTAAACTCCCCTGACAATAACTTCCGTTTGAGTTTTTCGGTGAATGAAGCCGGCGAGCCGGTTTATTCGTTAAACTTTAAAGAAAAAACTGTTTTAAAACCTTCAAAATTAGGTCTTGAACTTAAAAACACAACATCATTACTTAGCGGTTTTACAATTCAAAAAACCGAAACTTCGACTTTTGATGAAACCTGGAAACCCGTGTGGGGCGAAGTAAAAGAAATTCGCAATAATTACAACGAATTGCTTGTAACGCTTGAACAAAAAAAAGAACAACGTACCATGAAAATCCGTTTCCGTTTATTCAACGATGGATTGGGATTCAGGTATGAATTCGATAAGCAGGCTAATTTGAATTATTTTCAGGTAACTGACGAAAGAACCGA
Organism: Paludibacter sp.; assembly: GCA_030653695.1. Taxonomy (GTDB): domain Bacteria; phylum Bacteroidota; class Bacteroidia; order Bacteroidales; family Paludibacteraceae; genus Paludibacter. The sequence goes on from JAURYY010000086.1 coordinate 7,443, forward strand.
ATTTGCTTTGACTGGCGACCATAAAACTTTCTGGATTCCGGGCGATTACGATACCAACGAATATTGTTATTCAACTACCAAACTATCCGATGTAGATGCATCGAAAGCAGATGGAGTGGGCATTGGAACCCATGGTTTTTTTGCCAAAAATGCCGTTCAAACTCCACTGATGATTAAAACTGCCGAAAAACTATATATCAGCATTTTCGAGGCTGCATTGGTCGATTATTCGGCTATGCATTTGCTCATTGATCAGAAAAATTTTGTACTTACTTCGGCCTTGGTACCCGATGCATTGGGAACAAAAGCTTATATGCAAACTCCGCATAATACGCCATGGCGTACTGTGATTGTAAGCGATAAAGCTACTGACATTTTGGCATCGAAAACAATACTTAATCTGAACGAACCGAGTAAAATTGAAGACCCGAGCTATATCAAACCACAAAAATACATAGGCATCTGGTGGGGAATGCATGTACCCAACACCATGTCGTGGAATTATGCCCATGCACCGAATATTAAACTGAAAGACACCGACTGGAATGCACTAACCCCACTGCCGCAACATGGAGCAAACAATAAAAATGTCCGCAGGTACATTGATTTTGCTGCCGAACACGGATTTCAGGGCGTGTTGGTCGAAGGTTGGAATGTAGGCTGGGAAGACTGGGCTTTCAACTGGAAAGAAGATGTATTTGACTTTGTTACGCCTTACCCCGATTTTGACATTAAATATCTGAATGAATATGCTCACTCGAAAGGTGTGAAACTGATTATGCATCACGAAACATCATCGGCGGTAACTAACTACGAACGACATATTGACAATGCCTTAGATTTGATGATAAAATACGGATACGAAGCGGTTAAAACAGGCTATGTGGGTTGGATAATTCCACGTGGCGAAAAACATGATGGACAGTGGATGGTGAATCATTACATTAGAGTAGCCGAAAAAATGGCTGAAAACAAAATCATGTTGAATGCACACGAAGCCGTCCGTCCTACCGGTTTACACCGCACCTATCCGAACTGGTTGGCGTGCGAGTCGGCTCGCGGCAATGAATTCAATGCTTGGAGTGCCGGCAATCCGCCCGAACACGAAACCATTTTACCTTTTACCCGACTTATGGGCGGACCTATGGACTACACACCGGGAATTTTCGAAATAAAGATGCGTTATTATGAACCCGGAAACGACAAACAAGTACACACAACACTTGCCAAACAATTAGCACTTTATATTACCATGTACAGTCCGCTGCAAATGGTTGCCGACTTGCCCGAAAATTACGAAAAACGAATGGATGCTTTCCAGTTTATTAAAGATGTGGCTGTGGACTGGGACGACACAAAATATCTTGAAGCTGAACCCGGCGATTACTTAACCATTGCCCGAAAAGAAAAAAATGCTGACAACTGGTTTGTGGGTGCCATAGCCGACGAAAATGCACGAACCGCTGTGATCAAATTCGATTTCTTGGATGAAAAAACTTGGTACGTGGCTACAATTTACGGTGATGCTGCTGATGCTCATTGGAAAGCAAATCCAATGGTTTACAAAATTCAGAAAGTATTAGTAAACTCAAAAACAGTACTGAAACAAAAATTAGCTGCAGGAGGCGGAGCTGCTATAAGTCTGAAAAAAGCCGGAAAACAGGAGATAAAAGGATTGAAAAAGATTTGAAAATTTTCTGTTTCTAAATACATAATTCTACTTTACTAAAATAATAATTGAACTCAGGTTAGTGAACCAATCACAAGGGGACATGCTCCCTTGTTTAACAGATTAACAAGATCCATACGACCCCGATGGGGGTCGAATATCGATTAAAAATTCCGGTTCTATAAATATATAATGCCTCTGGCATTAACAAAATCTAATTTAGTAAAGTAGAAATAATATAAACCGGCTGAAAATTTAAATAATTTCAGCCGGTTGATTTATTTATCTGATTTTAAGCTGAATTCCCGTTTTGGTAACTTCATTTACAAAAGGATGATTGGAATGCAAATCCTGCTTTGAAATAAGGTGAGGTTCAATTCGATTGTCAATTTTCGATGCTAAAATCATCAATTTAACCTGTGTATCGAACCGGTTTATATCTGTTAAATTATCAATTACTAATGCAATATCAATATCACTGTCAGTGCTTTGTTTGTTTTTTGCATAAGAACCAAAAATATATGCAGCAATTAAATCAGGTTGTATTTTCAACACGCAATCTATATAATTTTCTACTATGTAATTAGTTTTTTTATCCATATTCTTTTAGTTTTAAGCTGTTCAATCCAATTTGTTGTAAACTCAGGTGTACAGATTTTCCGACAACTCATTTTATAATCATCATATCTTGTATTAATATTAAACGCAGTTACAGTTATCAAAAAAATTCGCAGTTGGTCATCAATTTCCAGATTACATTTTTTCGGCTAACCGAAGTAGATTATGACTAAAGGGAGGATAATCTGAGTTAACCTTCACATAGAGTGCTTTAAGAAGTTTTTCGAACATGAAGTGACCAATAAATAGGCTCCAGCTGTATCGCTTTGTTTCAAACATAGTTATCATGGTCTCAAAGTCTTCATCAGAACTTTCTATCCGGTATTGAACTATTTTATGAATATCAAAATTATTTTTTTCCATGCTTTATCCGGTTTAAATAACTTTTTCAAAAATATAATATTTTTTTGAATTTCAATATTAGTCGCCAAAAAATTAAGCACTTTGTTTGTTGAATAAAAAATTTGTGCAGAAGATTATATTGATATTTGTATACAAAGTTCAAAATTATCACTATTTTTACCCCCTCATAATTAATATTTATTCGTTTTATAATCATTTATCATGAAAAAACCACTACTTTTTTTCGCATTATTCGGGCAAATGTTATTTGCTCAACAAATTAATGTAACCTCCGTTACATTAGTAAAAAGCACCGAAGCAGGCGGATACTTTTATCCAATATTCAGTCCAGCCTGCGATTATTTATTGGCAACTTCGGTGAACTACTCGGGATTAAAGCAAATTACAATTGCTGATAATTCGGTACGAACAATTTCAACGGATGCCGGTGCCGGTTACGGAGTACAGATTAGTGCCGATGGAAATTCAATTCTGTACAAAAAAACTACTTTTGAAAATAACCTGCGTAGTAACTCAGTGATTTCTTACTCACGAACTACAGGAAAACACGAACAATTAGTTGCTCCTACCCGTGAAGCAATAACACAGAAATTTGCCGACAACAAACCACAATTCGTAAAAGGCAAAACACTGACCCGAAACAATATATCAATTGCCGAAACAGCACCTGTAATTTGCATCGAAGATCAGAAAATGGTTCTTTATACGGCTGGCTCGCGCAAAGAACTTGTGCCCAATGGTAGTGATGCAAGTTATTTCTGGGCATCCATATCGCCCGACCGCAAAAATATTGCTTACACCGTAGCCGGAAAAGGAACTTTTGTTTGCCGAATTGATGGAACAAATTCAAAATCGCTCGGAAAACTGAATGCTCCCGTTTGGTTAAACAATCAATGGTTGGTAGGTATGGACGATAAAGATGATGGAGAAAGACTCTTGTCTTCAACATTAATAACACTTACCATTGATGGGAAAGTGCGACAAACCCTTACTACACCGGCAAATAAGATGGCTATGTATCCGGCAGCATCGGCCGATGGTTCGCGTATAGCATACAATACCGAAAAAGGAGAAGTGTATTTACTAAATGTTCAAATTAAATAATAGGAGGAAAACAAAATGAAAAAATTAATAGGAATTTTGATGATCTCCTTTATTTGCAACGTAGCATTCGGAGCCGATTTAACGGGAAAGAGAATTTATATTAATCCGGGTCATGGCGGTTTTGATGCTAACGACCGGAACGTTCAGACCATCAACTTTGCAATGGCCGATACGCTCGGATTTTGGGAATCGAAAAGTAATTTACTTAAAGCTACCGCCTTGCGCAACATGCTGCAAGCCGCCGGTGCCACAGTGTATATGTCGCGCACCCGTAACCGCACCGAAGACGACCGATTGTTATCGGAAATTGCCGGCGAGGCAAATGCAAACAATGTAGATGCTTTTTTGTCCATACATAGCAATGCCATTGGCACAAATACCGGAACAAACTATTTGTTGTTACTTTTTCACGGACGCGACAACAGCCCGAAAATACCACAAAGTTTAGCACAATGCAATGCTGCCTGGCCCCGGCTTATCAACAACAAACTGACCGTGTGGACACATTACACCACAAGTACAAATATTCGGGGCGACACTACTTTTTATGGAACTTATGGATTAGGAGTTTTAACACCGCTCACGGTTCCAGGATTTTTGTCCGAAGGATCGTTTCACGATTACAAGCCCGAAACGCATCGTTTACTCAATCCCGATTATTGCCGGTTGGAAGCCATGCATTTTTACCGTTTTTATTGCGATTATTTTCAGTCCGATTTACCCACTAAAGGGCTTATTGCAGGACATGTACGCGGAAAAGACGAAACATTGAATCACGCGCAATATATTTACAAAGCTGCCACCGACGACCGTTGGTTACCGCTCAACAATGCCAGGGTAAAACTTATGAATGCAGCAGGCGACTCGCTTGCAGGTTATAAAGTAGATTCATTATATAATGGAATATTTATGTTCCACGACCTGAATCCGGGAACTTACAAACTTCGTTTCGATGCCAAAGATCACACCTCGAAAGACACCACAGTTATAGTTGCAGCCGCTGCTACTACTTACGCTAAAATGTTACTCGTTAATCCAAATTTGGTAGTAGCCAAAGATACAACACCCAATTACACTGATCCGGTTCAAGAGGCGGGAGTAGTTCCATTGAATAACTATCAATTCGGCACTGCTACACCGGCTGTTCCTGAATGGTTGAACCCCAATCAGATCAAAAAATTGTTGTATCGGAACGAAAAATTGTATGTACTTACTACCGAACCCAAAATTATCATTGCCAATGCGGTTACCAATGCAAAAATCAGCGAAATGAGTTTGACGGGTCTTGTAGGCGGCGCAAGCATTTTGAGTGATATAGCATTTACATCCGATGGCTATTTGTTGGGATGCAATAGAGATACGGTAAGTTTACCCGAACTCAAGAGTCGTTTTTTCAAAGTGTACACTTGGGATACCGATTCAGATGCTCCCAAATTGCTTTTCCAGACTCAAAGTCAGGGCAACTGGAGCAATGGAGTGATGGGTGAAACATTTGCCGTGAGTGGATCGCGCTGGAAATGTACCATATATACAACATCGGTTACCACAGGCACTTCAAAAGCCATACGCCCGGTGGGATTGCTTTATGAAGAAGGAATAACATCGGTGGGGTACAAATACATGCTCGATGCTATCAATTATACCGAAGCACTATGGGGACGAAAATTTACATTTACCATTTCGCCTACCGCAAACGACCATTTCTATTTAGACAGCGAAAAAGTATTGCCAACCGAATTTCAGTTCGACTGGACAAAACCCGACAGAGATCCGCTTGTAAATAAAGGTACGTTTGTCGAAAAATCGGGATACACCATTCAACCCGTTGCGTCCGGCAATTTCTACTTCCGTCATGCCAAAAACGTTTTTATGGCTTCACCTGTTTGCAATGCCGATTCGACAGCAGTAGGTGTAGTTTTGTTTAATATCAGTCAGGGTTTGAATAATGCTGCGAAAGTATCGGCTAAACTGCCCGATGCCGGAATGGGAATGCAAAAAGCAACTTACATGGCTGCTGCTGCCAAAGTTACCGGATATGATATTGAACTCATCATTTTAGCTCAAAATCAGGGTATAGCACGTTACAAAACCCTTGTTCCGGCTGCCAAAGCCAATATTTACGCGTCCGAACTGAAAGCCGAAGCCATTGCCGGTGGTTACAATCTAAAATTTACACTCAACGAGAATGCAAATAATGTAACCCTGAATATTAACAATGGAAGTACCCTTGTGAGAACAATTAATGCCGGTGCTCTAACCAAAGGACCACAATCGGTTGCCATTTTATCATCCGATTTGCCCGAAGGAACTTTTACATGGAATGTTACGGCTGTGTCGGATGCGTTGGATCGTCCTTTGAAGTTTTCGGACAACACACAACCTCAACTGCAATTTTACTCGCCACGCGGGGTGGCAGTTGACAATAATATCGACAGTCCGTTTTTTGGACGGGTATATGCTTCCGAAACATTACCAGGAACAGTAACCAACCGCACTACCCAAGATGGCATTTACATATTGAACGCTGCCTTACAAGATGTAACCGGTCAGGGCGCCAACGGTTATGCCGGAGGTGTAACCTGGGCAGGTGCCAGCTCACCAATGCGGGTAAGTGTGGGCGAAGACAGCAAAGTGTATTTGTGCGACTGGAGCGATACCAATCCGGGCGTTTGGATTATGGATCCTGCTAATCCTGCAGCTGCTTTCAAACCTGTATTTAGCGGCTTGACTATTGCAACCGGATTGGCAAGTAAAAACGGAGTCAATGTACACGGCGCCATTTCGCATTGTTGGGTTACAGGAACGGGCGAAAACACAAAACTATTTACTTTCGATAAATATTATGTGGATGCCGTGGCTACCAACAGGGGTAATTTATTGCAATACAATATTGGTAATCTCGGAGCACCCTGGCAGGTTGCACCAAGTGCTGTTGTGTACGACGACGGAATCAATGGAAATCTGCAACAAAATTACAATTCCTGTATTGCTCCTGATGGTCGTGGTGGTTGGTGGATTTCACAGTACCGGGCCGAGGACGCTGTTACTATTCCTTCATTGATTCATGTTAAACCCAATGGCAGCGTTTCGTTCAATTCAGGAAAAACACCACTGCTGATAGGCAACTCCTATACCGGTGGCATGGCTGTTAACCCCGAAGGAACTGTCATTGCGATGGGTTGCAATAATGAAGTGAAAGTGTATGCCATTAACTTCGACACACAAGGCGTTCCTTCACTCACATTGTTACATTCAATTAAACCGGCAATGGGAACAAACTCGGCAGGATTGGCTTACGACCGTGCCGGAAACCTGTATGTAATTTCAAATACATCCGAACGACTCGGAGTATGGGCAATGCCTAAAACAGTGAATCAGTTTACAACGCCGGCACCCGCTGCTCAACGAATCATTATTAACTTCACAGGAATAGAACCGATTATCAATCCATCCGATTTGATAAAGGTATTCCCGAATCCTGCCCGTGATTTTATTACCATCGAAGCGCAGGGAACTGAAATGCAGCGGATTGAACTGTACGATCTGAAAGGACAATTGATAGTATCGCAAATACTCCGAACAAACCGGACAGAGTTGAAACTTTCGGATTTACAATCAGGCGTTTATCTGCTGAAAGTGAAAACTGAAGCCGGAATAGCAACAAAACGAATTTTGAAAAATTAGCAATGACCATACCGACTGACCGCTTTTTCAGGCGGTTAAAGTGACCTCTCCCCTAACCCCTCTCCCAAGGAGAGGGGAACAGGATTACAACCGTCTTTTTCAAGTTGAGAAAAGCTCCGCCCGCTTTTTCGGGCGGTCTGTCGGATGGAAACTGAGGTAGGTTGGATATAGTAGCTGCGAACTAAACATCTACGCAACAGACCGAGAAAAAAAATCGGTCAGTTGCTGCTGCGACGATACCGACTGACCGCTTTTTCGGGCGGTCTGTCGGATGGTAACTGCGAACTAAACATCTACGCAACAGACCGAAAAAAAAGAATCGGTCAGTTGCTGCTGCGGCGATACCGACTGACCGCTTTTTCGGGCGGTCTGTCGGATGGAAGCTGAGGACTAAATATCAACGCAACAGACCGAAAAAAAAGAATCGGTCAGTTGCTGCTCGTACACCGACTGACCGCTTTTTCGGGCGGTCTGTCGGATGGAAGCCGAGGACTAAACATCAACGCAACAGACCGAAAAAAAAGAATCGGTCAGTTGCTGCTCGTACACCGACTGACCGCTTTTTCGGGCGGTCTGTCGGATGGAAGCTGAGGACTAAACATCAACGCAACAGACCGAAAAAAGAAATCGTTTATTTGACGCATCAAAACAAAAAAAATCGAACATGAAAAAGCACACTAGGCTTTCATTTTTCAT
>JAURYY010000153.1 GCA_030653695.1 Paludibacter sp.
CCAGGATAACAAATGGCTTCTTTGCCTTTCAATAATTTCATTTTACCCAAAATGGAAGGAGCAGCACATATAGCAGCTATCATTTTGTTTTGTGTAGTCTGACTTTCTATCAGGTTTTTTAGCCCTGCATGATGATCCAAATTTGTAGTACCGGGCATTCCACCCGGAAGAAACAATAAATCATTTCCTGAAAAATCCACCTCATCAAACAATGTATCGGCTAACACGGTGACCCCATGAGCACCTGTTACGGCAAGTTCATTTTTGACCGATACAGTGATTAAATCAATTTCCGCTCTGCGAAAAATATCGATGGGTGCAATGGCTTCAATTTCTTCAAAGCCATCAGCCAGAAATAAAAATACTTTCATGACTATCTTAGTTTAAAATTATATGTTATCGAACCGCTTGCACTACCACTTCCTGCCGTAAATTTAGTGCTTCGGGCAGCTGCAAGTGCAGCATTACGGGTAGTTGGGTCCGAAATATTTGTTGGCGTTCCTATCGAAGCTCTTGTTACATTGCCGTTTGTGTCCACCACGATAGATACAGTAATTTTTCCCTCCACATCATTTTCATAACTTGGTTCCACTAATCGTCCGCTCAACGATCGTCCGGTGAGCGACCATGAATGTCCGCCGGAATTTCCTAATCCTACAGGATTCCCTTGAGTGGCATTGCCGGAAGTATTGCCGCTTCCTTTTGATCCTCCGCTACCAAACAAACCATCCATTGTATTTGCATTATCAATGGCTTCCTGTTCTCTGCGTCTTTTCTCAGATGCTACTCTTGCTTCTTCAAGTCTTTGTTTTTCGAGGGCATCTCGCTCTTCTTTCTCTTTTTTCTTTTGCTCGTTCAATGCTACCGAATTGTCTTTTTGGGTTACATAATCGTTTTTTGTTGGCTTAGGAGCAGTAACCGTTTTGGGTTCTGATGGTTTTTGGGGAGTAGGTTCAGTTACTTTTGGTGTAGGTTTTTGAGTTACTCCACCACCATCCAACGTTTCACCAAAACTTATCATTACACCTTCATCTTCGGGTGTTTTAAGCCCAGGCATTACAATAAAAAAAAGCAATAGTAAAAGCAGAACGGTAAGCGTTGCCGAACCAATCAATCCATATTTTTCTGATTTATTCACTGGTGTTACTTGTCTTTTGTTTGTGTTGCAATCACTAATTTCAATTTATGCTGATTGGCTATATCGAGCACCTTAACTACCTCTTTATATGCAATTTCCTTATCTGCGTGTAATGCAATATAAGTAGTGGTATCCTGAGCCACAAGATTTAAAATGTACGATTCGAGTAAATCGGGAGATATTGGCTGAGGTAGATTATTCCCCTTAGCCACGAAATAATTACCTTTGGCATCGATAGTTACTTTTGCAATAACCGATTTAGTCGAAGAACTGGCTTTACTTTGGGGTAAATTTAGTTTTATATCGTTGGGCGATGACAGGGTAGATGCCATGATGAAAAAGAGAAGCAACAGGAAAATGATATCAGTCATCGACGACATATGAAAACCGGCTTCAACTTTAATTCTTTTTTTTAAGGCCATATTTATATTTACAATTTAATAATCCGTCAGTGGACGGACAGGTTTTATAATTTACGATTGCTTCGCTCTCTTCACCAAGAACTTAAAATCTATTTTTTATCAACCAATTAACCAACAATGGGGCATGCCCCATTGCTATTAACCAATCATTATGCAGGTTCGTTCAGCAGATCGAGAAATTCCATGGTTCTTGCTTCGAGTTTACGAACAACTGAATCGACGCGCGAAACAAGATAATTATAGGCAAAATAAGCGATAATACCCACAATAAGTCCACCAACTGTTGTAACCATTGCCTGATACATTCCTTCCGACAAATCAATTAAGCGAATGGTTCCTGTATTATTTAACGACATATTATAAAAAGTTGTTACCATACCCGTTACTGTCCCCAAGAAACCCAACATAGGAGCACCTCCGGAAATCGAAGCCACGATAACGAGTCCTTTTTCGAGATTTGCAATTTCGAGATTTCCTACATTTTCGATGGCAACCAATACATCACTCATGGGGCGACCCAACCGACTGATCCCTTTTTCAACCATGTGAGCTGTTGGCGTATTGGCATCGCGACACAATTTGACAGCGGCATCAATTTTACCATCATAAATATAATCTTTTATCCGATTCATAAATGAGCTATCTTCTTTCATGGCTTGCTTCAAGGTAATCAGGCGTTCAATAAACATATAAATTGCTATTGCAAACATGATGACTAAAATATACATAATCGGTCCACCGTAACTAAACATTTGCCATAAATTCATTTCGGCGGGAGCAGTTGATGCTTCTGTGGTTTGATTTAAAAGTGCAGATGTACTCTGTAAAATAAGCATTAAATTCATATTTCTTAATTTTAATTTATATAATATTTATGTTTGTCAAAATTTATACCGAAGATTTTTATATTATCTATATTAACTGTTTTTTATATAGTTTTATTGTTTCTTTCAACCCAAAATATAAAGCATCCGAAATAAGTGCATGTCCTATCGACACTTCGTCAATCCAAGGTATAAGCGAATGGAAATAGCTGAGATTTTCAAGACTCAGGTCGTGTCCGGCATTAACACCTAATCCGAGTTTACGTGCAAGTTTTGCTGCTTCTACAAAAGGTGCTATTGACATTTCACGATTTACAGGATACATATCAGCGTAAGGTTCGGTGTAAAGTTCGACCCTATCAGTGCCGGTTCGGGCTGCATATTCAATGTTAATCAGTCCGGTATCTACAAATAGCGAAACACGGATACCGGCACTGTGAAAATCGGCTACAATATCTTTCAGAAAATCAAAATTCTTTACTGTGTCCCAACCCGCATTCGATGTTATTGCATCGTGAGCATCGGGAACCAACGTAACTTGATTTGGTTTTACCGACTTTACCAATTTCACAAATTCGGGGGTCGGATTTCCTTCAATGTTAAATTCTGTTTTGAGCAATGGACTTAATTCCCGCACATCCGAATAGCGTATATGTCTTTCGTCGGGACGGGGATGAACCGTAATGCCATCAGCCCCAAACTTTTCGCAATCTAAAGCCACCTGACATACATTGGGCATGTTTCCACCTCGAGCATTGCGGATAGTTGCTACTTTATTAATATTTACACTCAGTTTTGTCATCAATACTATTTTTATAACTTTCAGTATAAAATGTTGTTTTTCAACATCCGGTTTTCATACATTTAAAATCGCAAACAAAAATAATCCTTTTCGGCAGTTAAATAACTCTGAATATTAATTTGTTATTTTCAATTACATTTTGTTCCTTTGTAACAAAAAAAAATCTGATTTTTTTTTGAACAACAAAAATACGCTAAAAAATTGAACCATAGACTTAATTATGATAACTTTCAGTAATTTTAATTTTTAAAATCTTGTTTTTAATAATCGTTTTTTATTTTCTAATCTCATTGAATTAAGAATATTAACACATGAAAATAGCCGTATTTGGAAATATTTACCGACCTGTGATTATTTCACACATCAAGGTGCTATTAGATTTTTTCAACCAAAAGCCTGTAAAGTTATTGCTCGACAATGAACTTTTCGATTTTGTAAAAGCTTATAATAACTGCTGCTTAGAGAATATTGAAATTATCGACGACGATAATTTTGAAGCAGATGTGGCTTTAAGTATTGGTGGCGATGGTACTTTTCTCACTACGGCTGCACGTGTTGGACGAAAAAGCATCCCCATTTTGGGAATCAATACCGGGCGCCTCGGTTTTTTAGCTGATGTATCCGGTGAAAATATTTTACAAGCCCTCGAAACCATCATTTCAAAAAAATA
>JAURYY010000158.1 GCA_030653695.1 Paludibacter sp.
TTCCCCCTTTAGGGGGTCAGGGGGCAGTTGAAATCTTTCCAGGTATTCGCATGATGCTTTCTTCAGTAGGTTTGAAAACCTTGAAAGTGCGCAAGAATGCTTTAATTAAATATTACTACGACAGCGAAGAAAATCAGGCGAAGATTACCAAACCATTTACGCCTGATGCCATTGTATATTGTAAATCGAACTATATTTTTCTGAACGACGAACAACCGGAAGCCGTATTAGCTGAAGCAGCAAAACAAATTCCGGCATTTACTGCAAAGTTTGGTTATCAGCCTAAGATTTTTCTGATAAAAGGAATTGGCTTGGTAGCTGCGGGTGATAATGCGGCGCAATGCGACATATTGTTAGACGTATTTGAAGATGCGATGAAGATTGCGTATTACTCCGAATCGTTTGGTGGGGCTCACCCAATGACGCAAGCGCAAATCGACTTTATCGACAACTGGGAGGTGGAAAATTACCGTCGCAGTGTGACGGCAGGTGGAGCAGCCGGTCGTGCTGAGAACAAAACCATTATCGTAACCGGTGCTGCACAAGGTTTTGGCGAAGGAATTGCCCGCTGCTTATTGCAGGAAGGTGCCAATATTGTGGTGGCTGATATGAACGAAACAGTTGGTCGTGAAACCGTTGAACGTTTTAATACTTTGACAAAAAGTAATCGTGCTATCTTCGTAAAAACCAATGTTAGCGAAATTGCAAGCATCGAAAACTTGGTTCACGAAACAATTTGCAATTTTGGAGCTATTGATACTTTCATCAGCAATGCCGGCGTACTACGTGCCGGAGGATTAGAAGATATGACGCCCGAAGATTTTGATTTTGTTACCAAAATTAATTACAACGCTTATTTTTATTGTACAAAAGTAGTTAGCAAAATAATGAAATTGCAAACAAAATATTTACAGAATTATTATGCCGATATTATTCAGATTAACTCCAAATCAGGCTTGCGCGGTAGTAAAGCAAACTTTGCATACTCCGGTGGTAAATTTGGTGGCGTGGGCTTGACACAGTCATTTGCATTGGAATTGGCTCCATTCCGTATCAAGGTAAACTCAATATGTCCGGGTAACTTTTACGAAGGCCCGCTTTGGAACGATCCTGAAAATGGTTTGTTTGTTCAGTACTTAAATGCAGAAAAAGTGCCTGGTGCCAAAACAATTGAGGACGTAAAAGAGTTTTACTTATCACAAGTTCCAATGAAAAAGGGATGTTCACCCGAAGATGTTACCAAAGGAGCACTTTACTTAATGGAACAATGCGGCGAAACCGGACAGGCATTGCCAATTACGGGCGGACAAGTGATGGTGAACTAACCCCCTGCCCCCTAAAGGGGGTTCTTTGGGTGGGTGCAAACAAAAGTAGTTATAATATAAATAAATAAATAATAAAATCCTCTTTAGGGATTTGGGGTATTTAGGAGACGAAAGTAGCTTAATTCCCCTTTAGGGGTTAGGGGTACATGAAAACAAAAGCAATACGCCTTTATGGCATAAAAGACCTCCGCATGGAGGAATTTGAGTTACCTCAAATAAAAGACAATGAAATTTTGGCAAAAGTAGTTTCTGACTCGTTGTGTATGTCGTCGTACAAAGCAGCTACGCAAGCTGCCGACCACAAACGCATCCCGAACGATATCGCCGAAAATCCGATTATTATCGGACACGAATTCGCCGGAGAATTAGTACAAATTGGTGCAAAATGGGCTGATAAATTCAGTGCGGGTGATAAATTTTCTATTCAACCAGCACTTTATTACGAAAATGGACCTGTGGGTGTATTAAGTGCGCCAGGATATAGCTACAAACATATTGGTGGCGATGCCACTTATGTGATTATTCCAAACGAAGTAATGGAACTGAACTGCTTGCTGGCTTACAAAGGCGAAGGTTATTATCCGGCTTCATTAGCTGAACCGCTTTCGTGCGTCATCGGTGCTATGCATGCCAGTTACCACACTACGCCCGGAAGTTATGTTCATAAAATGGATATTGTTGTTGGTGGTAAAATGGCTATTTTGGCTGGGGTTGGTCCAATGGGGTTGGCAGCAATCAATTACGTGCTTCGTCGCGAAGATCGCAAACCATCAGTTTGTGTGGTAACGGATGTGGATCAAGACCGCCTTGATCGAGCTGCCACTATTTACCCTGTAGAATTTGCAAAATCGTGTGGTATCGACCTGAAATATATCAACACAGGCAAAATGGAAAATCCGGTGGAGGAGCTAAAAGCGATTACCGGCGGATATGGTTACGACGATGTATTTGTGTTTGCTCCGGTAAAACCTGTTGTTGAACAAGGAGATGCAATTTTGGCATTCGACGGCTGTTTGAACTTCTTTGCAGGACCAAGCGATCCAAACTTTTGCGCCATGTTCAACTTTTACAACGTGCATTATGCTTACACACACGTGGTTGGAACCAGTGGCGGCAATACCGATGACATGGTTGAAGCGTTAGATATGATGTCAAAAGGTTTTGACCCTGCGGGATTGGTAACTCACATTGGTGGCTTGGATGCGGTTATTGAAGCAACTAAACATTTGCCTGAAATACCCGGTGGAAAGAAACTGATTTATACGCACATAGATATGCCATTGACAGCAATTGCTGATTTTGCCAAATTAGGAGAAACGAATGAAGTGTATAAAAACTTAGCTGAAATATGTGATAAAAACCTTGGTTTGTGGAGCGTGGAAGCGGAAACCTTCTTGTTGGCAAATTGCCCCCCAGCCCCCTAAAGGGGGAGTGATACAGCGATTATCACTTTTTTTTGTATTTTTTTAAATTCAATATTAATATTCTAACTTACCCTTATTATTCCCCCTTTAGGGGGTTAGGGGGCAACAATTATGAAACAACTTGATGTAAAACTAATGCATCCGAAAGAGCAAATTAATGTTATTATCGGACGTATTTATCGGAGTGGTATGACTACTACTTCGGGTGGAAATATTTCCATTAAAGATGGAAATGATGATATTTGGATTACGCCTTCGGCAGTCGACAAAGGGGCGTTGACAGTGAAGGACATTGTGTGTGTAAAAAAGGATGGAACGGTTGTTGGACAACATAAACCATCTTCGGAATTTCCATTTCACAAAGCAATTTTTGAAGCTCGTCCCGAATTGACTGCTATCATTCACGCTCACCCACCGGGATTAGTTGCTTTTAGTATTGCCCGAGTTGTTCCTGATACCAGTATTGTTCCTCAGGCTCGCAAAATTTGTGGCGAAATTGGTTTTGCTCCTTACGGCTGTCCTGGAAGTGAAGAGTTGGGCGAAAAAATTGCCAAAGAATTTCAGAACAAAAAATATAAAGCTGTGATTATGGAAAATCACGGAGTTGTACTTGGTGGAACGGATATGATGGACGCTTACCAACGTTTCGAAACCTTGGAATTTTGTTGTCGTACCATTGTAAATGCTGGTCGCATTGGGAAAGTAAATACGTTGACCGATGAGCAAATTTCAAAGTATGTGAATCATTTTCCTAAAAATATCACCCCATTTATGGATGTTGAATATCCGTCTGACGAACGCGAAATTCGCACCGAAATGGTGAATATTATTCGTCGTGCCTGTGACCAGGGATTAATGATTTCTACTTACGGAACAGTTTCGGTACGTTGGAAAGATAATGACTTCCTGATTACGCCCCGCGATGTGCCACGTTGGGATATATTGCCCAAGAACATTGTTCAGGTAAAAAACGGAATGGCCGAAGCAGGCAAAGATCCTAGTCGTTCGGTGGCACTACACCACCGTATTTACCAACTATATCCGCATATCAATTCTATTATTACAACACAGCCTACCAACTTGATGGCACATGCAGTAAGTCATCAGAAATTTGATGTGCGTACCATTCCCGAAAGTTGGATTTTCTTGCAGGATGTACCATCAATTCCGTTCGAAAATTTATACAACGATACAGAAGTAATTGCAGAAATGTTTGCAAAAAACAGAGTGGTAATAGTTGAGAATGATTGTGTTATTGTAACAGGCAATAAGCTGATTAATACCTTCGATTACTTAGAAGTAGCTGAATTTTCTGCAAATTCATTGGTTATGGCTTCGTCAATCGGGCCGCTTCAACCCATGGGCGACAAAGAAATTGATGAGCTGCGAGTGGCGTTTAATGTGAAATAACATAACTTATCAGTACTCGAAGGGGGTGAAAGAGTTAGCGTCTGATGGATTTATTCTGTCAGACGTTTTTTTTGTAAAAAAGTACGCAAAGTTCCTTTATGCTAATATACACGCTATGGCAATACTGTAAAATTTCGACTCCACACTTTCGCTGCGCGAAGTTAGTACCACGGGTTTTTCAGTTCCTTGAAGTATTCCCCCCATTTGGGCGTTGGCAAATAACGATAATCCTTTGTAAAAAGTATTGGCACATTCAAAATTGGGGAAAATAAGAATGTCGGCATCGCCAAGTACCGGTGTTGGCACATTTTTTATGCTACCCCTTTCCGAATCGAGAGCTAAAAAAATATCCAAAGGTCCGTCCATTATTACATTTCCAAATTCTCCATTGCGCCACATTTGCATTATGTCAAGATAATCCTGCATATAATGAATTTTAGGGTTAGCAATTTCGGTAGCATGTATCAGGGCTACTTTGGGTTTCGAAATTCCGAATTTATAGGCTGTGGCAATTGTATATTTAATCATCGCAATGCGCTGAACCAAAGTAGGTGAAGGTATTACGACCGGATCGGAGAAAAATAGCAGTTTATGATAACCTGGAATTTCGAGTGCGGCGTTGTAAGTAAGTATATTTCCTGCGGGTAACAACCCTTTTTCTTTATCTAATATTGCCCTGAGCAGTACATCTGTATTAACCAATCCTTTCATAAGTATATCTGCCTCACCCGACTTTACCATTCGGACTGCTTCAAGTGTTGCTTCTTTAACATCCGGAATATCAATGATATGTATATGTGACGAAAGATTCTGTTCGAAAAGGTGAGGAGATTCAATCAGACCTACATCGCCTATAAGGTATGCATCAATAATTCCGGTTTCGACGGCTTTAAGTACGGCATCAATTGTATGTGTATCGCAGGCATTGGCAACTGCGAGTTTCTTTCTGCAATTTACGCTTTGCAAATGTAAAGTAAGTTCGGCAAAAGATGAAATTGATTTATTCAGCATCACTTGTTTTTGATTTTATCGCAAATGTAAAAATAATTTTTTGATTGCACAATTGCGAATATAACTCTGTTCGCTGATATTTAAATATTTATGTTTTAATAATTTAAATAAAATATTTGAATGTAGAGGCATTCATTTCAATTCATTTTTTTGTGATAGAAATCTAAAATATTTTTAAATAAAAAGTGCAAATTTATTTCAGTTTATAAATTTTACAAACAAAAAAAATGTTTTAAACGCTATTGATTAATATCAAAACATTTTGAATTATTTCCAAAATTTTTCATAAAACTTACAACTGGCTGTTTTCTTTTATATTTTCTGGTTTCCATCTCCCAACTTTACTTTAAGGATTCCTTTTAATTTGATTCCAAATGAAGATATCCAATAATTTAACCGATAGATAAAAATACTTTTAGAGTAAACTATCTAGAAAAATGATTTTTAATCTTCATTTCACCAAATTTTGAAATTTGAATTTGGATTTTTTGTCGATATAAAAAAAGCCCGTAAATCATTGATTTTGCGGGCTTTTACTACATTTTGAAATGTTATGGGCGGAGAGAGAGGGATTCAAACCCCCGGTACCTTGCAGTACGGCGGTTTTCAAGACCGCTGCAATCGATCACTCTGCCATCTCTCCAGTGATACGTCTTATTTTTGTAAGGCGGTGCAAAGATAAGTCTTTTTACGGAATTACCAAATAGAAAATTTACTATTTTCCCGATCGCTATCGGAATTACTATTTACAATTTGAAAGAAATTAGTAAAAATAATTGTAAATCAGCAAATTGAAAATTGACAAACCATTATACTGTTTTCAAGTATTCTATCACATTTTTTTCGATGCGTCCTTTAATGTCAGCAATATCAGCTTTATCAAAGGGTTCTCCCGAAATATTTTCGAACAACTCGATATAACGTTCGCTTATTCCGGCAACAATTTCGGGCGTCATTTCGGGTACTTGTTGTCCTGTTTTTCCCTGAAAACCGTTATCCATTAACCATTCGCGTACAAATTCCTTCGAAAGTTGTTTTTGTGCTTCTCCTTTTTTGAACAACTCCTGATAGCTGTCGGCATAAAAATAGCGGGAAGAATCGGGCGTGTGAATTTCGTCCATTAAGTAAATTATCCCCTCACGTTTCCCGAATTCATATTTGGTGTCAACCAGAATCAGCCCATGTTTTGCTGCAATTTCAGTTCCACGCAAGAATAGCTCCATGGTATATTTTTCGAGCAATTCATATTCTTCAACCGAAACTAAGCCCTTGCTTAGTATTTCTTCGCGTGTAATTTCTTCATCATGCAGCCCGTACTCTGCTTTCGTAGTTGGCGTAATGATAGGCTGTGGGAACGCTTGGTTTTCGTGCATGCCATCGGGTATTTTTACGCCGCAGATTTCGCATACGCCACTTTTATAGGTTCTCCATGCACTTCCGCAAAGATAACCGCGTACAATCATCTCTACAGGGTATCCTTCGCATCTCAGACCTACTGTTACCATTGGATCCGGGCTAGATAGTTTCCAGTTTGGAACAATGTCAGCCGTTGCGTCCAGAAACTTTGCAGCAATTTGATTCAACATTTGTCCTTTGTAAGGAATTCCTTTTGGTAAAACCACGTCGAAAGCCGAAATACGGTCGGTGGCAACCATTACCAGCAAGTCGTTTTTTAAGGTGTACACATCACGTACTTTGCCGTGATACACGTTTGTCTGTCCATCGAAATGGAAGTCGGTGTTTGTAAGTGCGTTCATATTGTTGAGTTTATTTTTATTTATTTTATTGTTAAATCATTATTAGTTCGTTTAATCCTAGCCATACCAGTTCGGCTCAAATTACATTCTTTTCTGACTATTCTCAAATTAGCTTTTTCTTTATGGTAGTTTCTGAATTTTAATGATAATTCATTGTCTGTGAAAATCATAATATTTTCATTGTTGAAAAAATATTCAATTTTTGTTACATCTATGTTATAAAGTTCTTTAAATCTATCTACTATTACCGAGAATGTATTTGGCTGACGATGGTCAACAGCTAATTCTTCCCATTTTGATAATAGATTAGTTTCTTGGCATTTTACGTAACCTTTTATAGAATTATGAAAGAAGTATTTTTTCTTAATCTCTCTCATGTCATTCTGAATTGCACCTCTACAAGCAATATTAAATAAGCTATCAGGATTATCTTTTGGTCTATTTATCATATAAATATATGAAATTTGCCACCATGAATAATCCGAATATATTACCTTAAAACATTTTGTACTAAATTGTACTTTTTCAATTATTATATCAACAATTTCTTTTTCAACTTTATCCTTAAAGTCATCCTCTAATACTTCATTTTCATTTATAAAAAATGAATTGTCGTATTCAATTAATTCTATCAAATCATTGAAGTCTTTTTCATTCAATGAATCTCCAAATTTGTATGAATTTAAAATATCCTTATAATGATTTAGGGCATCTTTTTTATATTTGTAAATCTTATCGCCAATTTGAATCATATTTATGATTGATTAAAGGTTTGTATTCAGACAATTAGATTGTGTATTTCCATTTTTCGTACCCAATAATGTTATTTACTTTCCATTTTTCGTACCCTATATTACCTTTTCAATACTAAAATCTCCTCATTTTCTTGTTCCCCTTTAGGGGTTAGGGGTTGTCTTTTCTCATACGCCTCTACTATCCTTTGTACTAATTTGTGACGAACAATATCTTTTACATCAAATTCCACTTTAGCAATGCCTTTTACATTTTTCAATACCTGTAAAGCATCAATCAATCCCGATTTTTGTTGGTATGGCAAGTCAATTTGGGTTATATCTCCTGTAATTATCATTTTAGCATTTAATCCCATGCGTGTCAGAAACATTTTGATTTGCATGGTAGATGTGTTTTGTGCTTCGTCCAGAATAACAACGGCATCGTTCAACGTTCGTCCACGCATAAAAGCCAACGGAGCAATCTGAATGGTGCCATTTTCCATGTATTCCTTGAGTTTCAGCGGTGTAATCATGTCCTGCAAAGCATCGTAGAGCGGTTGCAGATACGGATCAATTTTTTCCTTCATATCGCCGGGAAGAAAGCCGAGCTTTTCGCCTGCTTCCACAGCCGGACGACTGAGGATGATTTTTTTAATTTCTTTGTTTTTCAACGAGCGAACAGCCAACGCTATGGCTGTATAGGTTTTGCCCGAACCTGCCGGTCCAATGGCAAAAAGCAGATCGTTAGTTTCAAAATCCTTAACCAACTTCTGCTGGTTGGGTGTACGTGCCATAATCGATTTTCCGTTTACCCCGTGCAGAATAAGGTTGTCGAACCTGATTTCAACTGGTTCACTGCCTTTGACAATTTCGATGATGTTTTCTTCTGATAAAGAATTATTATCTAAACAAAACTTCTCAATTCTTTTTATGTTTTCTATCAACCGAAAAGCTTCTTCGTCACTTCCCGAAATCTTCACAACATGTCCGCGTGCCATTAATCGCAAATTTGGATGTAGATTTTTCAACAATTGGATGTTTGAATTATTGACACCGTAGAATACTGTAGAATCGGTATGTTCGGAAAGTTCGAATATGTGTTCGGTCATAAGATTGAAGATTGAAGATTGAAGATTGAAAAATGAAAAATGAAGATTGAAAAATGAAGATTGAAGATTGATTATAAAATTACTTGCTTTTCATTTTTGAACGAACAGAAGAGAATATCTTCAATAACTCAAAAGCTTCTTGTTTAAGGTTTGAGATAAGTTCCGGCTTAAATAATTCTGATGATTCCAATAATTCAAACCAAAAAAGTGTTTCATCAATTTCTTCAACAACAATACATAGTTTTGCAAATCTCTCAGCCTCCGAACGACCACGAACATAAGCACGAAAATTAGCTGCCACTGATGTTCCAGATCGAAAAAATTGTTTGCCGATTATTCTTAACTCTTCTTCTTTTTTGCAATTAGCAATATAAAACCGAATTATATCTGTGGCAAATTTTTTTGTTCGTGATTGTAAAGCATCATTGAAATTATTTTCCTGACTCATTCTCATTTTTCATTTTTCATTTTTCAATTTTATATTAATACGCAAACAACGGATAAGCTTCCATTGTTTTATTCACACGTTCACGAACTGAAGTGATAACGGCTTCATTTTCAACGTTTGAAAGCACGGTTTCAATCATTTCGGCAATTTCAGCCATCAATTCTTCTTTTGCTCCACGGGTGGTGATAGCAGGAGTTCCCAGTCGGATTCCCGAAGTTTGGAATGCTGAACGAGTATCGAATGGCACCATGTTTTTATTTACGGTAATATCGACTTCAACCAATGCTTTTTCAGCCACTTTACCTGTCAACTCAGGAAATTTTGAACGCAAATCAACCAACATGGAGTGATTGTCGGTTCCGCCCGAAACTATTGCAAAACCACGAGACATTAATGCATAAGCTAATGCTGCTGCATTTTTCTGAACCTGTGACTGATATTCTTTGTACGATGGCTCAAGACATTCTCCGAATGAAACTGCTTTAGCCGCAATCACATGTTCGAGCGGACCGCCCTGAATTCCGGGGAAAACAGCCGAGTCGAGTAGGGCAGACATCATTTTCACTTCGCCCTTAGGAGTTGTTTTTCCCCAAGGATTTGGAAAATCTTTTCCAAGTAAAATGATGCCACCACGAGGACCGCGAAGCGTTTTGTGAGTAGTAGAAGTTACAATATGCGCCCATTTCAAAGGATTTTCCAACAATCCGGCTGCAATAAGTCCGGCAGGGTGAGCCATATCAATCATCAGAATAGCACCAATTTTGTCGGCAATTTCGCGCATACGTTTGTAATCCCATTCGCGTGAGTAAGCTGAGCCACCACCAACAATCAGTTTTGGTTGTTCGCGCAAAGCTACTTCTTCCATTTGGTCGTAATCAACACGTCCGGTCTCTTTGTCCACATTGTATTCGCATGGTTTGTATAGAATTCCGGAACTATTTACCAGCGAACCGTGCGACAAGTGCCCGCCGTGTGATAAATTTAAGCCTAAGAATTTATCGCCTGCGTTCAGACAAGCCAAAAATACAGCAGCATTTGCCTGAGCACCTGAGTGTGGCTGAACGTTTGCCCATTCGGCACCGAAAATTTCTTTCAAACGGTCGATAGCTATTTGTTCGCTTTGGTCTACTACCTCGCAACCACCATAGTAGCGTTTCCCGGGATATCCTTCGGCATATTTGTTGGTTAACACCGAACCCATTGCCTCCATT
This sequence comes from Paludibacter sp., assembly GCA_030653695.1. GTDB lineage: Bacteria > Bacteroidota > Bacteroidia > Bacteroidales > Paludibacteraceae > Paludibacter. Next base: position 10,430 of record JAURYY010000158.1, read on the forward strand.
ACCTGATCGCTTACAAAGTTTTCCGAAGCAATTAATTCAATACCTTTCATTTGACGCTGTTTTTCACGTCCGATAATGTCAAAAATAATCTGGTCTCTTTTCATTTTGTTTTTTGTGTGTATGGTCTAAAGTTTATAGCTCTACTTTTAGACTTTAAAGATAAAGTTATAAATAAAGGTAACTTACATCCCCTTTAGGTACCGATAGCTATCGGTACCTAAAGGGGGACTTGAAGTTACTACTGTTTAATATATAACTTAAAAATAATTAAAGTTTAAAAGTAGAAATATTTAATAGACTAATTATATTCTTGTTTTTTTATTTTTTATTTTTATTTTTTATTTTAAAATTATAAGAATATTACTTCTTGATGAAGTATATAAATGCCTCTATCTATACGTTGAAACATCATTTTACAGTTTGTAAAATTTTCTCTGTTCAATTCATTCGATGATAAAACACTGTTGATATACGTTCTTTTTTTACGGTATTGTGGTAATATCTCATCAGGAAATTGATTTAAATAGTGTTCAAAATTATCCATTGAGAATACGGGCACAATTTTTTCATCAGGTGTTCCTTTTTTATAAATTGCTTTCCGATAATGTATTTCTTGCATCGATTGCATAAAAACAGTTAGAAAATAGAGCATGCTGTGCGAATTGGTTTGAAGTTGTTTGTTTGAAACCTCAAAATCAATTTTAATGGGAGCAAATAATTTCCAGTACTTTTTGATATTTTGGGCAGCCTCAATTTTTTTGTTGTTTTTGAAAAACTGTATCATCAAATTGTTGAGAACTGTGCGTCCAAAATTATCTTTTAACTTAATATCAATTCCTAATTTAAGAAATTCATTTATTAACTCGGTTTGCGCATATTCAACAGCAATCATTAATCCGTTTGAACCGTTTTCAGCTTCGGTGAAAGCTACGCCATATTTGTTAATATAGCGCATGGTTTCCGTTTTTTTGCCAAGTCTTACGCTTTTTGAAAATTCTTTTCTGTCTTGTCTGATTTCTTTTGTTAATATTATGGCGCGTTGAAATTGTAGTTTTGCTAATTGTTCAATCCAATCGTAACGTTTATGTGCTACTGCATACTGAAAAAGTTGTTTGCGTTCACGTTTTACCTCGTTTTCTTTTTTGGTAGGGTCCAATGCCAACAATTTGATAATTTCTAATTGCTCTTCGCTAATATATTCATAGCCAAGATATTTTGCACGTATTTGTTCAGCTTGTTCATGTTTACCTTGCTCTTCGAGTCGTTTGGCTTCGGCAAGCCACTCATCGGATGTCGATTTTGATTCTTTTACTTTTATTTCTTCTGCCGATTCCTGCATTTGCAGCAATTTCATTGCCGGATGATGAGCCATTTTTTCAAAAACATAAATGTTTTTCACCGCTCTTGTAATAGCCACATAAAACGAATTGATATAAAACTTATAAATTTCGGCATCTTTGTCGGTTTTATCTCCCGAACGGTTGTATAGTAATTCTTCTTTCAGTAAATCGGCAGGGGTAACTCCCTTTATAATTTCGCGGAATTCGGCATCGTTATTCGAAATGAAATTGAGTAAAATCACATTATCGTACTCCAAACCTTTGGCCTCTTGAATACTAAAAATAAGAGGGGTTTTAAAGTTTTTTCGAGCTTCGGCTTTGTGCTCGTTTGTGGGTACGATGATAGCAAACTGAGTGCTGTTTTGTGTGCGCCGATTTAGCTCGTTTTTCTTTTTTTCATCATCGGCATACAATTTCACTTCGCCTTTGTGTTTGCTTACTGTTCCAATCAGATAATTGCTTTCGCGGTCAATTGATCCAAATCGTGTATTCTTTATTTTAAGTAGTTTATTTCCGATCTCTACTACGTCTAAACTATTTCGGTAATTGGTTTGAAGAATTTTTATCGGACTTGAGTTGTCGCTGTTTTCATAAAAATAAGACTTTACTTTGCTCCACGAAAAAAAATTAGGATGTACAATTTGGTTGCTGTCGCCGGTTAATACGAAATGGTTTGGGTATTTAAGCGATTGTAAAATTGCTTTCAATTGGATGTTGGTGATGTCCTGAACCTCATCAACAACGATATAATCATATCGGGGTTTTATTTTTTGTAAATAATCAAAACACAACAAATTGCTGTCGTATAAATTTGACTCTTTTAGCCAGTCGATATATTTCAAGAATAAGGGATACAAGCGTTCGCGCTCATCTATTGAAAAAATGGATTGCTTTACGCCTAATTCAAGATATTCTTTTTTAGTGAGATAACCCGTTTCTGATGGCGAGCCGGTAATAACTCCTTTGAACTCTTCGAAAATGCGATAAGGTTCGTTAATTTTAATCGATTGAGCGTATCGCATAAACCATTCCTCGAAACGTTTGTAAGTTATTTCTTTTCCTGCCGGCTTTTCCCAACTCGAAAGGTATTGGTGCAGCGACATAAATTCCACATCTTGCTTTTCGTTATCGAACCCATTTGAATAATAGATTTTTGATGCATTTTCAACTAAAAAATTTGACAAAGAAATGAAAGCTACATCGCCATGCAAATCTTTTAACTTTTCGAGTATCAAGGCTGTTTTTCCACTTCCTGCCGAACCAACAATAATTAAAGGCGGGAAGAGGGAATAAATTTCGTTTTGAATTTTATCGAACGAAATATATTTATTGAGTAAATGAATTTTTTTCGATTTTTCGTTTAAATATACTAAATCTTTATGGGTGTGGTCAATTTCGGTTGGCGACTGAATACTCACAAATTTATTTTCATCAGGAATATCGATGCCTTGCAAAAAACGACTGCTCTGATAGTCGTGATTTTTTATAACCTCCAATAATAATAAATACTTCTTATTTTCGTAGTTAACCATTGTAAAAATCAATCGGTCGCGAATATCAAGCCTTGCTCTATAAAGCCCGTTATTTGTCATTTTTCGTACATCGGCACTTTTAAAATCGCCATCCTGAAGGTTTTTTAATATCTTAGGAAACGTTTTCTCAACAGCTTTAATATTCAAATCGTGGAGATGAAGTATTGGAATTTGCATTCAATTGAAATTTGTTTAATGATAAATAATTTGTTTTTTTTCTATTTTGATTTCCTATCCGTTTGTTCCTTTTAATGTGTGAATGGCACAGATTGTTTACCCCTAACCCCTAAAGGGGAACTTAGATAGTCCATTTTATTTAAACTTTTTAAAATAAAATATTGAAAGTACAGAAAACAATACTAACCTAATTCCCCTTTAGGGGTTAGGGGTAGTTTCATTTCTTCTTTTGTACAGTCCACCCAAACTTACCGATTTCTTCTCCCAATTTGTAATAATGTCCGTGCGAATAAGCAATCAACTTAGCTTCCGAAAGTTTGAATATATCTGTTGCGGGATCAATATATTTTGAGTCCGCTTGTATATTTAGCACTTCAGCTATAAACATATCGTGCGAACCTAATGGGATAATTTTAGTTACTTTACATTCAATGCAAAGCGGCGATTCCTTTACTATCGGTGCATTCACCATTTCACCTTTCGCTGGTGTGAGTTTCATTTCTTCAAATTTATTAAAGTCTTTTCCGCTTTTTACACCACACCAATCGGTGGCATAAGCCATATCTTCATTGGTCAGGTTGATAACAAATTCACCGGTGCGTTTGATTATTTGATGTGAATGACGTTCGGGTCGGACTGAAATATAACACATAGGAGGATTGGTACAAATAGTTCCCACCCAACTAATGGTAATCAGATTATAGTCTTCGGGAGAACTTCCGCACGAAATCAACACTGCCGGCAGCGGGTAAATCATGGTGCCGGGCTTCCACGAAACATGAGACTTCTCACCAGTCCTCGCCAAAGGAGAGGGAGAAAGTCTTTTTGAACGAGTTTTACCTGTATTTGGAAATTTATTTGTCATTTCTTTATTTTCTTTTGTAGTTTTACGCCTTTTGCAGTCAGTTTGTATTTCTGTAATTTGCTTTTAGGTTTATCAGGAATAGTCATCTCCAATAATCCTAATTTTAAAGAAGGCTCCAAATAATTTATTGAAAAATTCTGACGATGTTTCAAATCTAATTCGACCATCAATTCTTCTCTGCTCATTTCGTTTTTCATGACCCAAACAACCCTATCTGTCAATTCAGTTATGTTTAAAAATACTACTTCTGAGATGGTATCATCTGCGGTATCATGTGCGGTATCATGTGCGGTCAATATTGATTTATCTTGTTGATTATGAGGTTTTCGCCATATAACAACCTTAAAACCTTCACTCGTATCAAAGTCAGGTTTTTGTAATCCGGCTTGTTCGGTTAGCCTAAAAATTTCTACCGTACCCGTTCCAAATCTTTCAATTAATCCTGCTTGATAAAGTACTTCAGCCAAATTGGGATTATACGGATAAGAACTATGATCAAGTTCAAGTTTGTCAAGACTTAACTCTTTGGGTAAATGTCCCGGATTTCTAACCTCTAATCTATCTTTAAACAACCACACTTCAACGCTACCATTACTCATATAATCTCGATGAGCTATGGCATTGACAATAGCCTCAGTAATGACGGCTCGAGGTATCTCGTACGCAATTGGCGCTTGAATACTTTTATTTCGTACACCTACCGAAACACTTATTTTTGCCAGTACGAAATCAACAGCCTCCGACACTTGTTCAAAAACAGTTCCTTTTATAACCTGATGATTAGGAATTGGCTTTTCTACTATATATCCATGAAAATGAGCGCACTTAACGATGGCAGAAGGAAAGTATTTTTGTGGATTGGTTGAAAATGCCAGAAGAGCACTGTTTTTTATTTTATCGGATGACGATAAAAGATTTAGGTGAATTAAAACTTTTTTTATAGAATTACCCCTGCGAAAAGGAAAATTACGCCGTTCGACTGCAATATCCAAAAAATCATTTATCAATTCAGTATCAATATCATTTAGATTGGCAACTGGATGCATGGTTGCATCAAAAGCAGTTGTTAATAAAAATCCAATCTGCTGTAAATGACCTACAAAAGCCCTGTTGATTTCCTGAATTAAATCATAAGTTTCGTCGAAACGTTTGTAAGTTACATGCTTTTGTATTTTCTGTAAAAACGCTTTTTCGCGGGGATGAATAACACCAGTGGGCTTCTCCTTTATAAAGGCAAAGGAGTCAATTCTGGAAATTAATGCGGTATCAAATTCATGTTCGGTTGCCGAAATGCCCACAGCATTTGTATTTCCATATTCATTGCCTATCAAAACAATAAAAACATCAGCATTTCTAACTCCATCTAAATATAGTTGGTCGGCAGATTTGGATGAAGCAGGCATTTTCTCAAATAGCATTGGCTCGAAATAAACCTTCAGAAAAGGGTCATTTTCGATGTGCCGATAAAGCGTTTCTCTTTCAGAGGCGAATTCGCTTTGTACACTCGAAATAAATACTTTTAATCGCTTCATTATTAATAAATACAATTTTTTTAAAGGAATTTTGTGGACTGTTTTTATTTAATCTTCACCTCTTCAATTTTTACTTCCCGTTCGCAATAAAAACATTTCAATCGAACTTCGGGGTCGTCTTTCAGTACCAAAAATCGGGTTGACACAGCTTGGTTGTTGGTGATGCAATTCGGATTACCGCATTGTACAATTTCGCGTATCTCATCGGGCAATACTAAAGGACGTTTTTCAACTACTTCAAAATCGCGAATAATATTAATTTTTGCATTCGGAGCTATCAGTGCTATTTTATTGGTTTCATCTTCGGCTAATGCCCGATCGGATATTTTTACCAATCCTTTTGAACCTATTTTTGCACTTTCTAGATTGTTGGCAAGTGTAATCTGATTCAAACAAGTATCTAAATGTAATATAGAAACCACTTTGAATAATTTGTCGGACGGAATATGGTCGATAACTGTGCCATTGCGAAGTGCTGCTACTTTTAATTTTTTTTCCATTTTATGCGATACTAATTAAATCGAATATTGCTAATTTTGTCTTATTCCCCTTTAGGGATAAGGGGTTTTAATACTTTACTCATTATTGCCTGCCGCACATACAATCCGTTTTGAGCCTGACGAAAATAGTATGCCTTTTCATTTTTGTCCACATCGGGGTCAATTTCGGTAACGCGAGGAAGTGGATGCAATATGCGCAAATTAGGTTTTGAATTTATAAGCATATCATTTTTAAGGGTGTATACATTTTTAACTCGTTCGTATTCCATCAAATCCTGAAACCGCTCTTTTTGAACACGAGTCATATACAGAATGTCGGCATCGTTGAAATTGTCATTCAGTTCGGTCGATTCTGAAAACGAAATACCATTTTTCCGACAAAAAACCTTATACTCGTCGGGCATTTTCAACTCTTCGGGAGCAATAAATTTAAAAGTGGGATTGAAGTGCGACATGGCCATGATAAGCGAATGAATCGTTCTGCCGTATTTCAAATCGCCTACTAAGCATATTTCCAAATTTTCGAGTGTTCCCTGCGTTTTGAGTATAGAATATAAATCGAGCAACGTTTGCGAAGGATGCTGATTGGCTCCATCGCCGGCATTCACAATCGGGACGGGCGATACTTCGGCAGCGTATCGGGCTGCTCCTTCGAGCGGATGACGCATCACAATAGCATCAGCGTAGCTGCTTACCATTTGTATGGTGTCTTTCAGAGTTTCACCTTTCGACGAACTGCTGGTGGCTGCGTCCGAAAAACCGATAATTTTACCACCCAGCCTGATTACTGCAGTTTCGAAACTTAAACGTGTACGTGTGGAAGGTTCGAAAAACAAAGTGGCAATTACTTTTCCGGCTAAGGTGTTTTGGTTCGGACTGGCTTCAAAAACTGCTGCCGAATCGAGAATGTCAAGAATTTCTTCCTTGCTGTAATCCGAAATGGATACTAAACTATTGTTGCTCATAATATGACCCCAAACCCCTAAAGGAGCTATAATTAGTTTGTTTTTTTTATTTGCTTCAACTTACAGATTAACACTTTCTTGTTCCATTTTATAGTCTATCCTTCCGCTGACGGAGGTTAGAGGTGTTAAAAAAAACCAATAAAAATCCGTGCAGATTTATATTGGTTTACAAGTTTTCAGAGACAATTCGTTATAACAACTATATCGGTGAGAGTTGCTCTTGTCGAAAAGATATTTTGAATGGTTTGTTTTCATATTTTTCGATTACAAAGATAATTGAAATTTCTGAAAGGAAAATTATTTTTTTCGATGAATTTCTTTATTATTTCTTTTTCATTTTTGTCAATGATTTCATTTCATCTTCATTCACTCTGTACTCCACAATTTTTTTACCAAATCAGTTGGAATACCCGACTTTATTGGGAATTGTATCGCACCTTTGGAAGTTTTGTAACCCGAGAGTTCGTCCTTGAAAACAATAATAGGTGAGCCAGTAGGGTAGAAGCCGATATGATTTTTATTGGCAGCAAAGTAAACCAATACACCGTGAATTTTATAAGCGGGCATGCCGTAACTGATGATTTCTTTGGCGGTGGGTGCAGTATCAAGAATTATGTGGCGAATGTGGTGCAATAATGGTTGTGTTTTTTCGGGCTGATCGTGAATATATTCGTCAACCGAATTGTAATTTTTTTTGGAGTCCATAAGTCAAATGTAATTTGTTAGCTTTTATTTTTCATACAGATTTTTTTCATCATTCATCATACTTTCAAAATTTTTAATATTGCAATTTCCTCTATCGAAAATGATATGCTGGATCTTACCTCGACAGCATTAATAATACTCCATTGTCCAAAGGTATCCCGGTACTTAAAAAGTCGAGACCGGTCAATCGGGAAAAGCTCATGCATGTTTTTTAGGAATTGGTTTTTTGCAAACAAAAATATACATGATTTCTTTGTTGGCTTCGAGTTTAGTACATGACAAAAATTATATAGCGATATAATTATTTGATATTCAATAAAATAGTTGTCTTTTTATTTGGTAAAGACCTTGAAATTTCGTATCTTTATAGCTAACTACCAATCAGTTATAATGAAAACGAAAGATTCCAAGGTCTCGCACAAAAGTAGTGATTTAACCTCAGTTTTGGTTGAGCACTTCGGTAAAAGTTTAAACTTAGCCCGTATAAGGTTCATTAGTTTGTTTATCTGTGCTCTTTGT
>JAURYY010000164.1 GCA_030653695.1 Paludibacter sp.
GAAGAAAAGACAGCCGACCCACATTTCAACACATTTAGTTGCCCCAACCCACGGGAAGCGCTACGCAACCATAAGAGAGATTTTTCCAGTCCGCCAATAACAAATATAAAAAAACAGCTATTTTTCATTGTTTCGTCCCAAATATTTACTATTTTTGGGACAAAATTCAAAGATATGGAAAGACCAGTAATAGAAAGTAAAGTAGCTGAAGCACTAAAAGGGCTACCAAAAGGAAGCATCCTATTTGTGGATGACTTTTTAGATTTCGGTAATCCCGAAAGCATAAAAAAGTCATTATTAAGGCTTAAAGAAAAGGGCTTGCTCGTTAGTTTAGCCCACGGCATTTATTTATACCCAAAAACAGATGCGGACTTAGGCGTTTTATATTCTTCTGTTGAAGAAATAGCTATCGCCATCGCTAGGCGAGACAAGGCAAGAATAATTCCCACAGGCATTCAAGCACTGAATAAACTGGGATTATCAACTCAAATTCCATTAAAGGCTGTTTACCTTACTGATGGAACTGCAAGAACCATTAAAATAGGAAAGCGAACCATCACTTTTAAGAATACAAGCCCAAAAAACTTGTTAGTAAAAGGAGAAATAAGCGGACTGGTTATTCAAGCGTTAAAAAGCATAAGTCAGGATAAAATTGAAGATACTGTTATCATCAAACTAACAAATATTCTAAAAAAAGAGAAAATCGAAAATATTTTGCACGATGCCAAACTTTCACCAGCTTGGATTAACAAAATACTAATGAGTTCAATAAACTGACAGATATGAATACAAACTGGTTGCAACTATCGGCAGAAAGAAGAATTGAAATTCTCAATCAAGCAAGTAACATTACCGGATTACCTGCCATTGCCATTGAAAAAGATTGGTGGGTAACTTTGGCGTTAAAGGCTTCATTTTCTTTAGAATACTCACCTAACATAGTTTTCAAAGGCGGAACTTCATTAAGCAAAGGTTGGAATTTGATAGAACGGTTTTCGGAAGATATTGATTTTGCAATTGATAGAAAGTTTTTTGGTTTTGAAGGTGAAATCAGTAAAACTCAAATTAAAAATTTAAGGAAGAAATCTTGCGAATTTATCTCTACCACTTTTTTAGCTGATTTAGTAAACCAATTTACTGTATGGCAAGCCATTGATGTATGTAAAATATATGCTCATCCTGTAAACGATTCGGACAAAGACCCTCAAGTAATTGAAATCGATTATAATTCTGCATTCGATAAATCGGACTATTTACCACAGAGGGTTTTAATAGAAGTAAGCTCACGTTCTTTGATGGAACCCTGTGAAAATAGAGAAATAAATTCAATCCTTAGTTCTGTGTTTCCTGACCAAAATTTTGCATCTAAACCTTTTAAGTGTTTTGACAGTTTTACCCCAACGGACTTTTTTAGAGAAAATATTTTTATTACACGAAGAGTTTTCACAGGAAACCGCTAAAATTCGTATTGATAGGTTATCGAGACACTTATACGATTTGGAAAAACTGATGGATACGGAACATGGTATCACGGCAATCCAAGACACAAAACTTTACAACAGCATAGTAATTCACAGAGAGAAATTCAATCCGCTTCGTGGACTTGATTATTCCAATCACATTCCGAGTAAAATAAATATCATTCCACCTATTGACATAATAAAAGAATGGGAAGAAGACTATCAGACAATGACTCAAAATATGATTTATGGTGAGCCATTAAAATTTGAATCGTTAATAAAACGAATCAGAGAATTGCAACAAAGAATTAACGAAATAAAGTAGCCGAACCAGACGAAAACAAGAACCGCCAGTGCATAACATGGTGCTTATTCAATGCGGGTTTCAGTGCATTTTGAAAATTCGCTATAATAGAATATCTTTGTTGTAGGTTGATAAAAAAGTGCGATTAAATCCCGCACTGAAATAAGCACCTGTCCGTTAGCAGCAGGCCGAAAAAAAAGAAAAAAAACAAACGACTACGGTAATTTCATCCGAAATCGAAAACATAAAACTATGACTTTAGACCAATATATCGACAACATAAATCAACGTTTCAAAGCTGGAATTGCAACAGAACATACTTTTAGAGGAAGTTTAGAACAACTTATTGAAAGTTTAGTTCCAACAATCAGAGCGACCAACGAACCAAAAAGACAATCGTGTGGCGCACCTGACTACATTTTGACAAAGAAGGATACTTCGACAAGCTCAGTAGCAATTCCGATTGGTTATATCGAAGCAAAAGACATTGGTGACAAAGACCTTGAAGGAGCAAAGAAAACAGGAAACAAAGAACAATTCGACCGTTACAAAGCTTCGCTCGGCAATCTTATTTTTACTGACTACCTCACCTTTATACTTTATCGTGAAGGAGAATTTGTATGCAAAATCACTATTGGAGAAATTACCGACAAAGGAATTAAACCCTTGACAGAGAATTTTGCCAGTTTCGAGAACTTCATTAAAGACTTTTGCGTGCACATTGGGCAGACAATTAAGAGTTCAAAGAAATTGGCAGAAATGATGGCGGGTAAAGCCCGCAACCTTTCAGCTGTTATCGAAAAAGCATTGACTAATGATGAGGAAAATCAGGAAGACAGTACCTTGAAAGAACAAATGTTGGCTTTCAAAGACATACTTATTCATGACATAACGCCCAAAGGATTTGCCGATGTGTATGCTCAAACCATTGCTTACGGTATGTTTGCTGCACGTTTACACGACCCTTCTATCGATTCATTCAGCCGACATGAAGCTGCCGAATTAATTCCGAAATCTAATCCCTTTCTACGTAAACTTTTTGGATATATTGCTGGAATTGATGTTGACGATCGTATCAAATGGATTGTTGACGATTTAGTAAATATCTTCCTTGCTTGCAATGTGGAGCAAATGCTTAAAAACTATGGAAAGAATACAAAGATGGAAGACCCAATCATCCATTTTTACGAAGATTTCCTAAGTGAATACGACCCAAAACTCCGCAAAGCTCGTGGCGTATGGTACACTCCTGCCCCAGTTGTAAACTTTATAGTTCGAGCAGTCGATGATATTCTGAAAACAGAATTTGACTTACCCCAAGGTTTAGCCGACACTTCTAAAACCAAAATTACATTAAATACTCAAACTGCCGATAAACGCTCCGTTACAGGTTACAAACAAGTAGAACAGGAAGTACACAAAGTTCAAATACTTGACCCAGCCACAGGAACAGGTACTTTTTTAGCAGAAGTTATTAAACATGTACACAAAAAGTTTGAAGGACAACAAGGCATTTGGAGCAACTATGTTGAAAATCATTTAATACCTCGACTTAATGGCTTTGAATTACTAATGGCAAGTTATGCCATGGCACACCTTCAACTCGATTTATTATTAAAAGAAACAGGATTTAAACCCACCAAAGACCAACGTTTCCGAGTTTTTCTGACCAATAGCTTGGAAGAACACCACCCCGACACCGGAACACTTTGGGCAAATTGGCTCAGTTCCGAAGCAAACGAAGCTAATCATATTAAACGAGATACGCCTGTAATGTGTGTAATTGGAAATCCTCCGTATGCAGTAAGCAGTACAAATAAAAATGAGTGGATTGATAAATTAATTGCTGACTACAAGAGAGATTTAAACGAAACAAGTTACAACTCGCTTTCTGACGATTACGTAAAATTTATTCGTTATGGTCAACATTTTATTGATAAAAATGGTAGTGGTGTGTTAGCATACATTTCAAACAACAGCTTCATTGATGGCATAATACACCGTCAAATGCGAAAGCATTTATTAGAAAGTTTCGATAAAATTTATATTTTAGATTTGCATGGCGATGCAAAGAAAAAAGAGGTTTGCCCAGACGGCTCAACAGATCAAAATGTTTTTGATATTATGCAAGGTGTATCAATCAACATTTTTATAAAAACAGGAAAGAAAAAGAAAAATGAATTAGGGAGTGTTCTCCAATTCGATTTACAAGGAAAGAGAGAATATAAATATGACTTTTTAAATGAAAATACCTTACAATCCTTTAGCTGGAATCAATTAAAATCAGAGTTTCCAAATTATTATTTTGTGATGAAAGATTTTGAAGGTTTCAAAAAGTATAATGAATACATAAAAATTGACAACTTATTTTTAAAATATAACAATGGAATTGAAACAGGGAAAGATAGTTTCTTTTATTCTATTTCTCAAAAAGAACTTATAAATAAGCTAAAACTTGCATTTACTAATAAACAAGATTCTATACGCAAATTTGAAATCACAAACACTGACAGCTTTAAATTTTTAGAGAAATTCTCCATCTCTAATTTCACTGAAAACAATATTCGTAAAATAAATTATCGTCCTTTCGACATAATTCCATGCTATTACGATAAAGTTTTGCAAAGAAGACCAGCGTATAGTACGATGAGGAATTTATTTAAAGAAAATGTTGGATTACTAGTTCCAAGACAAGTATCAGACAAATTTAAACATATATTCGTTTCTAAGTTTCCGACAGACTCTAACTTAACGAGTACTGCAAAGAAATTTGGAAGCGCACCCCTTTTTCCTTTATATTTATACCCAGAACCAAACGCCCAACAAACAATTGAAGTAACGGAAAAAAGAACACCCAACCTAAGTGCAGAAATAGTAAATCAATTTGCAGAGAAATTAGGTTTGAAATTTACTAATGAGAAAGAAGCAGAAGAAAGCACATTTGCCCCAATTGACATATTGGATTACATCTATGCCGTTTTGCATTCGCCAACCTACCGAGAGAAATACAAAGAATTTTTAAAAATAGATTTTCCGAGAGTTCCTTATCCAAAAGACAAAGAAACCTATTGGCAGTTGGTAAAACTTGGGGGAGAAATCCGACAGATTCATTTATTGGAAAGCCCAACCGTTGAAAAATACATAACGCAATATCCAATAGACGGAAATAATGTAGTCGGTAAACCAAAATATCAAGACGGCAAAGTTTTTATTAATGAAACCCAGTATTTTGAAAATGTTCCTGAAATAGCTTGGAACTTTTATATTGGAGGTTATCAACCAGCACAAAAATGGTTAAAAGACCGCAAAGGAAGAACATTAGAGTTTGACGACATTCTGCATTATCAAAAAATCATTGTTGCATTGTCGGAAACAGATAGATTAATGAAA
>JAURYY010000172.1 GCA_030653695.1 Paludibacter sp.
TAATTGACTTGCGTTCTGACAGACAAAAAGACAATCAAAGAAACAAAACCAATTCTATACAACCAATGCACGATTTGGTAACACACGCCTATGAAAAATGGCTACAATAATGCGTTTTCGAGGTTTTGCAGCCCGCACGAACTGCGTGCAAGTACGACAGGAAAGTCGCCCGCAATGTAGCCACTTCTCATAGCCTCGGTCGTTATAGGCAAGTTTAAGAAACGACAAAGCGGTCAAAAAGGGCTGACCACCCATTGTGACAAAAACAAAAAAGTGGAGACCAGAAACCACTTAAAAAAACGAACTTGTCCTGAACAAGCATAAATTCAGGGGCGGAACTGAAAAGCCATACGAGTAGGAAACATAAAAAAAAATATTATGAAAAAAATCTTAATAACTATTGTCTTAACCGGAATTATTTTTACTTTTTCGTGTTCAAAAGATGACGATAGCAATAGCAACGATTCATCGCAAAACGGAGGACTTATTTTTAACCCTAATCTGACGTATGGAACAGTAACCGACATTGATGGCAATGTTTATAAGACCATTTCCATTGGGACTCAAACTTGGATGGCAGAGAACCTGAAAGTAACCCGCTACCGCAATGGCAACTCAATATCTAAAATAACCGATGCTACGTCTTGGAGCAACCTTACAGCGGGTGCTTATTGCATATATTCCAATAATTCGGATAAAGGTGCCACATATGGTAAACTTTACAACTGGTACTCATTAATAGACACCCGTAATATATGCCCAACCGGTTGGCATGTACCTACCTATACCGAATGGGAAACGCTTTATACTTATCTTGGCGGTTACGCATCTATAACAAGTGATAAGATGAGAGAAACGGGCATAACTCATTGGGCTTATATAAATGATGGAGCAACCAATGCAAGTGGTTTTACAGCCATTCCTGGAGGTATGCGCGATTTTGGCGGTTTATTCACCGATGTGGGTCAGATGGGATTCTGGTGGTCATCTGTACAGGCAGGCGATTACTACAACCTTGATGCCGTTTATTATTATCTTGATAACAGTAGTGTGAACCGCGGTGTCGGAAGTAAAAAAAATGGAATGTCGGTTCGTTGCGTGAAGGATTAATAGAACCAACGAAACGCTAACAAAGGCTATATGCCATAAGGGTCTTAGTGGTATGCCAAGCACATCGCCCGCAGGCAAGTTTTGTATCGGTTAATAGGGTCGTAGCCACGCAATTCCTTACTGCATATAGCCTCAACCGTTATAGGGCATTTTAAAAGACGACAACAATGAAACAATTTTTTATAATTATTGGACTGACTTTCTTAACAAGTTCCATAACGTTGGGACAAAATTTATTTCCCGAGAAATTTGACGACTGCAACATGGGACGCTTTTGTTTAGACTGCGGTGAAACCAAAGGGACATATAATGGTGACCTGAACGAGTATTTTTCGAAAGCAATTTCAGGGATCCAACACGACTATTTACTTTGAGAAATGTATCGTGCGGTCTTATTTTTCGTTCCGGCTCAATGCTTTACTTCTTATTTGTTGTTTTTATTTTCCAGCTCTACATCAACCCTCCCCAAATATAGTCCGCTTTTGCCCATTTGTGCTATTACAACCGGTTTTTTGTTGACATTTTTAGTGGTGGTATTTTCGAGCAAAGTATGTGAATGTCCTCCGATAATTACATCAATATATTTTGTTTTACGGGCAATATTAAAATCGTTCACATCGACCGAAGCCGAATCGGATCCAAGATGGGAAAGACAAATTACAAGATCACATTTTTTTACTTTTTTCAAAAAACAGGATAGTTTTTTTGCCACTTTCAACGGGTCTTTAAATTTCATGCCCGCATAATTTCTCTCAATCACAAGTCCTTTGGGGTTAACACCGAGGCTCATAATTCCTATTTTAATGTTACCGCGTTTTTCAATTACATAATGTTTAATCATTCCTTTGAGTGGTGTGTTTCTGACATCGTAATTGGAACTGACAACCGGAAATTTAGCGTTTTTCAGCAACATGGCAAGCGAATCTATTCCGTTGTCGAACTCGTGATTTCCAAGATTTACCGCGGTATAATTCATGCGGTTCAGCGCATCAACTTCAATGTGTCCGTTGAAAAAATTAAAGTAAGGCGTTCCCTGAAGAAAATCGCCGGCATCCAGCAAAAGTACGTTTTTTTCTTCGCTGCGGATTTTTTTAATTAGTCCCATCCTTCGGGCATACCCGCCCATATCAGCATTTTTTGCCAGCGTTTTCTCGGTTGATTCTACCTGACTGTGCGTATCGTTGGTATGAAGTATAACTAATTTAACTTGCTGTTGTGCAAAAACTGTCATTGCCGAAAAGGCAATGAGTACAGCTAAAACCTTAAAACTATTGTAAATTTTCATATATTTTAAATGGTAAATGGTAAATGGTAAATGGTAAATGAATAAATGGTAAATGGTAAATGGTAAATGGTAAATGGTAAATGGTAAATCTATTTGATTCTGCCGTCAAGTTTCGTTTGAATTTTATTTCCCTTTAATGTTTCGGCTTTTATATGTTCAAGTAACATATCTCTGATTTTAATGTTGGTAAACTCTATTTTTTCATATCGAGCAAGTTGAACCATTTTGTCGTTCCCACCCGCTAAATAATCGTTAGTGGCTATGGTATATTTTTTATTGATGTCTAATGCATTTCCGCCGATTTTAATATTAATTGCTTTACCGTTTTTTATTTCCATACGAAGTCCTGCAACACCTTCACCTCCGGCAGCGGCAAAGTATTGCAATAAATCATTGAGTTTATCGCCTTTCAGCCAAAGAATTACAAGTTCATTTTCGAATGGCATGAGTTCAAACACATTTCTTACTTTTATATCACCTTCAGGAATTTGCGTCCGTAATCCACCCAAATTGACAATGGCAATATCAACCGGATATTTCAAAAAGTTACTTCCTGTTTTCAAATAAACATCGGCGCAAAAGTTCGACAGCAAGCTTTCGGGCTTGTGTGCCCGCATGGTTTCGGCAGCTTTTCCGATAACCACATTCATAAGGGTGTCAATTTTTTGTTTATAAACCTGAAGGTATTCTGTGTAGTTTTTATCTGCAATTTTTTCAAACGAATTATCGATTGCAATTTTAGAAGATTTTGCACCGGTAATTATCGTGTTATTGTAACTGCACGAAATAAAAATAAGCAAAATTACGCTTGTTATAATCTGTTTCGATATGTTCATACTGTATTTTTTTTAAGTTTGTAAACTATGTGTAGCGACTTTAGAAATAACCGACGAAAATAATGAAAATAATTCACAAACAAAAATTATTCTGACAGATACAATTATGCCAAAAAATTAAATTATTGTATCTTTGCGTGTTCAAATTGAGCTTAAAACAAAAACGTAAAACAGGATGAATTTTATTGAAGAACTACAGTGGCGTGGAATGATACACACCATAATGCCCGGAACCGAGGAACAATTGTCGAAAGAAATGACTACGGCTTATGTCGGTATCGACCCCACCGCCGATTCCTTGCACATCGGTCATTTGGTAAGCGTGATGATGTTACGCCATTTTCAGCATGCCGGACACAAACCCATCGCGTTGGTGGGAGGAGCTACCGGTATGATTGGCGACCCTTCGGGCAAGTCGGCTGAGCGTAATTTGTTAGACGAAAAGGCTTTGCGCCACAATCAGGAATGTATTAAAGCACAATTAGCAAAGTTTCTCGATTTTGAAAGTGCTGCTCCCAACGCCGCCGAATTGGTGAATAATTACGACTGGATGAAGGATTATTCGTTCCTCGATTTTATACGCGATGTTGGAAAACACATCACCGTAAACTATATGATGGCAAAGGAATCGGTCAAAAAACGACTGAGCAGCGAATCGAATGTGGGCATGTCTTTCACCGAATTTTCGTATCAATTGCTTCAGGGCTACGATTTTTTGTGGTTGAATCAGCATAAAAACTGCAAACTGCAAATGGGTGGTTCCGATCAATGGGGAAATATTACTACCGGCACCGAACTGATACGCCGCAAAACCGACAGCAATGCTTATGCATTGGTTTGTCCGCTCATTACCAAAGCCGATGGAGGTAAATTTGGCAAAACCGAAAGCGGCAATGTTTGGCTCGACCGCCGCTATACCTCACCCTATAAATTTTATCAGTTTTGGATGAATGTGAGTGATGCCGATGCCGAAAAATATATTAAAATTTTCACTCCTATCAGTAAAAATGAAATAGATGCGTTAATTATAGAACATGCTGCAGCTCCTCATCTTCGTATTTTGCAAAAACGGTTGGCAAAGGAAGTTACCATTCTGGTTCATTCCGAAGAAGATTACAATGCTGCCGTTGAAGCTTCCGGTATTTTATTCGGAAATGCCACTTCCGATGCATTGAAAAAATTAGATGAAGATACTTTATTAGCCGTTTTCGATGGCGTGCCGCAATTTATTGTCGAAAAATCAGTTTTCGAAACCGGAATAAAAGCCATTGATTTACTTACCGAAACAACAGCCGTTTTTCCATCGAAAGGAGAAATGCGGAAAATGGTTTTATCGGGCGGTGTGAGTATCAATAAAGAAAAACTTGCGAATCAGGATGAAATTATAACAAATGATAATTTGCTGAATGACAAATATTTGTTGATTCAAAAAGGGAAGAAAAATTATTTCCTGTTAATTGTAGAATAGAATTTAATATCGTTTAGTGAAATGCTCAAAATACACAATTTTTTACTGAATTGATTCAAAATAAATATTATCGAAAGGGAAAAACTATAAACAGTTTTTCCCTTTGTGTTTTATTGAAACCAACTACGTCAAATCGAACTAACCCACCACTTTACCAAGCGATACATAACAAACAAAACCACTTGCTTCGTAACCCATTTTTCTAATCAAATCCACATAACTTTTTACTTGCAGGTTGTACTTTTCGAGTTCGTAATTACCGAATTTATAATCAATCACAATCGCTTCGTTGTCTTTAAAAACCACCCTGTCGGGACGATAATAATCGCCATTGGGAGTAAGAATGGTTGCTTCGTTTAATACTCGCGCATCATGGGCAAACCAAAAGGCGGTTTCGGGTATTGCCCAGAATTTTTCCATTTCTTGTTTTACAATATTGCTTTCCTCCCTGTTAATGCGTCCTTCGCGTATCATTTCGGCGATAGCATTTTCCTGATCGGACTTTCGGATAATTTTACATAAAATATCGTGCATTATGATTCCGTAATTCAGACGACTGTCGGTCAGTTGCTGATTTTCGAGCCAGTAATCGAGACTTTGATGCCGAATTTGTAACCGGTTTCCACTGCTCACCGATGGGTAAAAGTCGAGTTTTTCGTTCAACTCAATGGTTTTCGATTCGGCATATTTGTAAGTTGTGGGTTCTCCTAAATTGAAAATCTTCTTTTCCGTTTCGAAATTTTCAGTAAGATTAATTTTATCGGGTGCTTCAATGTTGTTTCGGAAACTATAAAACAACAAGCCCGCTAACGAATTAATTTTATCGACATTTTCCGGTTCTTTTGCCGGAGCAGGAGCCAAGCATATCAGCTCATGTTTAGCTCGTGTAAAAGCCACATAAGCCACGTTCAGATTGTCGATATATTGATGCATTTGCTCTTCAAAAAAGTTTTCGGCAAAAATTGACTGTCCTAACTTAGCGTTGTATTCCACCGGTAGCAAAGCCAGTTCGTTGAATGGCTCCTCCTTAGGTTCACACCAAAGTACATTTTTAAATTTTCCGGACTTTTTATCTACCTCCCATTCGCAAAACGGTATTACAACCACCTTAAAATCAAGACCTTTCGATTTATGAATTGTCATTATGCGAAATGCCTGCATGTTTTCGGGTGTCGAAATGCTTTGTTTCACACCACTTTTGTCCCACCATTTAAGAAAACCGTACAAATCGGTGGTTTTTCCGGTGTTATATTTGAAAACCACATCCTGAAAAGCCTGAACAAAAACCGCTTGGTTGATCCACCCGCCAATATTAAATAACGAAATGATTTGCTCCACCATCTGGTAAAGCGAATTGTGTTGAATATTTTTCAGTCGTTCATTTTCATAAGGGGTGAAAAGTAAGTTTACTCCTTGCTCGGTTGAACCCTGGAAACAAGCATTTAAGGCATCGTTTTCGGACAAATTAAGAGTGGCGCGTGCATATTCGTAGTTGATTATGGTTTGTTGAATGTTGTCCGAAGGATTAATGAAGTGCCTCAAAACAGCAAGGATAAAACGAACAGAAGCTGCCGATGCAATGAGCAATCCTTCGTTACCCATAATATCGTAACTGAATCCCGCTTTTGCTTTACCGGTTGTTTTATACGTCAACAATTTATGAATTACATCCTGCGCCTCATCATTTTTCTTAACTAAAATAGCTACATTGCCCGGACGATACCCGCGACTTTGCAAATCTTCGAGCAATGCCGGCAAGCGGTTCAGGCTTTCGGCTTTCCAGCCATCTTCATTTTCGTCGCGTTCAATAAACCTTACATTTACTCTTCCCGTCCCCGCTTTTTCGGGAGTTTTCTGATGCAATTGTCCGTAAGCATGTTCAATGCGTTTTGTGAGTACTTCCAACGCAGGATAAACCGGCAAAACAGCTTGCAGATTTTCGTTCAGTTTTTGTTGCAGCAAAATGGCGGCACAACGGAAAAACTCATTGTTGAATTCAATAATATTCCGGTCGCTGCGCCAGTTGGTTTCCAGACTTTCTTCGTGCAGTTGTTCAGGACGGAAATCGTGCATAATTTGTGCATCGAGCAATTTCCAGTCGGAATTGCGCCATCGGTAAATGCTTTGTTTCACGTCGCCCACCACAAGATTAAAATTGCCAGATGCTAAACTGCCGGATATTAACGGGTAAAAATTTTTCCATTGCAAAGTGGATGTGTCCTGAAACTCATCAATCATAAAATGGTCGATATATATACCGGTTTTTTCGTACACAAAAGGTGTTTCGCTGTTGTCGATAATGCGGTTAAGCAGCATATTGGCATCCGAAATAAGCATTGAATTTTGCTCTTCGGTCAGTTTTTTAATTTGCATTGCCAAATCGGACAAAATACCGAGTGTGTTGATGTGCTTTTGAACAATTGAAGCCGAGTTGTAATAAACAATATCTTCGCTCAACAAACGAATAAGCTCTTGAATGCAAGTTTGCAATCCATTTGAATACGCTGTTTCGATGGCATTTTTAACGCTTTGTACTTTCTTGTTTGTGTAGCAATTACAAACTTCGTCGGCAAAACTCGTAAAGCGTTTCCCGACTTCAAATTTTCCATTTATCAGGCTTTCAAAGGTTTTGGTTGACGAATATGAAAAATCATCGTGATTCAAACCATATTCCTCCATGATATTCAATCCACGCTGAGCCTGTGCTTTCACTTTGTCCTCAAAATCTTTTTCGATTTTTTTTAATTTGGCGCGATAACTCTGCAAAAACTCTCTGTTGTGTAGTTTTCGGTTGGTGTCATCGGCTTTGTGCTGGTATCTTTCTTTGAAAACTTCCTTGCCCAAAT
>JAURYY010000199.1 GCA_030653695.1 Paludibacter sp.
TGAGCTACTACAGAAGTAAATTTCGTAAAATGGTTTACCAAACCGATAGTTGGGTAATTAACATTAAACCGGTTTTTTGGAAAGAAATCAAGGGGCTTTTTGGAAACATCTATCCAGATAATCTTGCGTATAAGAAGTTCAGAATCTTTTATCTGTTTTACCTGACAGTTTATTTACTATTGTTTATTGCTTATTTAGTTTTTAATAAAAACTCCGAAAAAATGGAAGAAATAGTTTTAGGGAGCACCGTTCCCAAATTTGAATTAAAAGACCAGCATGGTGAATTGTTTAACCTTGATTCAGTGCTGGGTAAAAAAAATCTGGTAATCTATTTTTATCCCAAAGACGATAGCCCAGGTTGCACTAAAGAAGCCTGTGAGTTTCGCGACCAATTTGAAGTATTTGCTGATGCTGATGCCCTGATTATTGGAATTAGTGCGCAGTCGGTTGAAAGCCACCAGGCATTTGCTAAAAAGCATCGGCTGAATTATACCTTACTGAGCGATTCGGGGAATAAAGTGCGTAAATTATTTGGTGTTCCGGGCAGTTTTTTCGGATTAATTCCAGGCAGAGTCACATATGTAATTAACAAAGAAGGGAAGGTTGTGTACTTATTTAATTCACAAATTCAGGCTGAAAAACACGTGGACGAAGCTTTAAAAGTTCTTCAGAAAATGAATCTTTAAAACATTCCAAAATGGCATTCTATCAATTTCAAAAAGAACAATTTATTAACGCTTCTATGGAAGAAATTTGGGATTTTATCAGTTCACCGCAGAATTTAAAAAAAATTACTCCAGCGAAGATGGGGTTCGACATTCGCACTCCAAATTTGCCCGATAAAATTTACGAAGGAATGATTATAAGCTATATGGTTCGCCCATTATTAGGTATTCCAACCAACTGGATTACAGAGATAACTCATGTCAAAGATAAATCCTATTTTGTAGATGAACAAAGAGTTGGGCCTTATCAATTGTGGCATCATCAGCACATTATTATGCCTACAAAAAATGGTGTATTAATGAAAGATATTGTGAGTTATCAACCTCCTTTTGGTTTGCTGGGGAGAATTGCCAATACCCTAGTTATTAAAAATAAACTAAATGAAATTTTTGATTATCGAACCCAGGTGCTCGAAAAAATATTTCCATCATGAGAATATGGTCTTTACATCCGAAGTATTTAGACACTAAAGGGCTGGTTGCACTTTGGCGCGAAACATTACTGGCTAAAAACGTATTGGAAAACAACACCAAAGGCTATAAAAATCATCCGCAATTAATACGTTTTAAGAATGCTGATAATCCACTACATGCTATCAATCAATATTTGTCGGCTGTATATCAGGAATCACTTACACGTGGATATATTTTTAATAAAGAAAAATTCAATATTTTCTCTGAACCTGTGAATTTAATCGTTACTCAAGGACAAATTGAATATGAAAGGCAGCATTTACTCAAGAAATTAAAAATCAGAGATTTTAAGAAATATATTGAATTGGTCAACAATAAAAATATTGAACCTCATCCGCTTTTTAACATTATTGAAGGAGAAATTGAAGAATGGGAAATAGTTTAGGAAAAGCCAGCCTTCAATTATGAATAAATAGAATACCCGTTTTACTTCTAAATTCAAGGGTTGTTTTACGCATTTTTATAGCTTATTGCAGACTACCTTAAACTTATGTATACTTGAGCTATAGTTGGGTTGTTAGGTGCTTTTTCAATTAATTGCAAAGTATCTCCTTTTTTTACTGTTCCAGTTTGAATAACTTTAAAATATACACCGCTAAAAGTAGTATCCCAAAATTGCTGAACAATAGCTTCATCTTGAAAACGGAAAATAAGTTTATAACAAGGCTCTCTAGGTTTTGTAACCTCGACTAATGCTGTTCCTAATTGATAAACATCACCAACACAAATAGTGGTTTCATCTAAATCTGAAATGGTAAGATTCTCGCCAAACATACCAAATTCAAAATCTAACTTTGGATACAGTTTTTTCCAATATTCATAGTGATTAGCACTATAGGCATACACTGCTTGGTCAATTCCTCCATGGTATTTTCTGTCGACTACAGCATCATTTTCAACATCTTCCAAGCCTAAAAAAATAGGGTCTCTTGTAGGAGATTTAAAAATGCCGGTTTCTGCAATTTTACCTTTCCATTGATGTATTGCTCTTTTCCCGATATTGGTCGATATTACTTTCATCATTCAATTATTGTTAATTGATCTACAATTTTTCGGTCGTTAGACAATCGAGGAACTTTGTTTTGTCCGCCCAATTTCCCGATTGATTTCATATAATTTTTAAAGCCATCTTTTGCCACTTTTCTAATCTTTAACGACTGTAAAACATGGCCGGAAATCAAATCAAAATAATAGGCATTTTGATGTTGCATTGCTTGATCAATAATCTCAGCAAAAGTTTCTAAATTTTCCGGTTCATTTTCAAATTCAATAAACCATTCGTGATATGGAAGTCCGATACTTGGAGTAACTTGTGGCGCCACGGTAAACTCATTGATGCTGATTCCTGAGTTTTCAACGGCATCTTTTAAAGCATGTTCCACTTCTTTGGCAATTACATGCTCTCCAAAAGCAGAAATATAATGTTTGATGCGACCAGAAACAATAACTCTATATGGTTTTAAAGAAGTAAACATTACGGTATCACCAATATTATAGCCCCACAAACCGGCGTTGGTATTGAGAATTAATACATAATTGACACCTAATTTTACATCGTCAATGGAAATTCGGGTCGGATTTTCATCAAAAAATTCTTCGGATGGAATAAATTCATAAAACATACCGCTGTTTAATTGCAGTAACATTCCTTTTTCTTTTTGAGAATCCTGAAAGGCAAAAAACCCTTCAGAGGCGGGAAACAATTCGATGGAATCTACTTTTCTGCCGATTAATTGTTCGAATTTATTGCGATAAGGTTCAAAATTGACACCTCCAAAA
>JAURYY010000219.1 GCA_030653695.1 Paludibacter sp.
TATTTTCCAAGTTGTTTGAATCAAATGATGGGTGCTTCGCACGATGACCCCGATCAGACTCCGCTCACCGAAAAAATGGTGTCGTTTCTGAATAAAGCTGGTTATGAAGTAATATTTCCTGAGAAAATGAATCACCTTTGCTGCGGAACAATTTGGGAAAGTAAAGGATTGTCAGAGATTGCCGATCAAAAATCGGCAGAATTGGAGTTTGCTCTTCTGAAAGCAACCGAAAACGGAAAATATCCTGTTCTTTGCGACCAGAGTCCTTGTCTGAAACGCATGCGCCACACCATTAAAAACCTGCAGATGTTCGAGCCGGTTGAATTTATCGATATTTTTTTGTTGGATAAACTTGATTTTCACCCGACCAACGAACCAATAACCATACACGCCACTTGTTCGACCATTAAATTGGGATTAAAACCTACGCTTATAAAAATTGCCCGAATGTGCAGCACTAAAGTGTTGGTTCCCGAAGAAGTGGGATGTTGCGGGTTTGCCGGCGACAAAGGGTTCACCCTGCCCGAGCTAAACAAACATGGTTTGCGCAAACTGAAACCACAGATTCAGCATCATAGCACCAAAGTTGGTTACAGCAACAGCCGCACCTGCGAAATCGGGTTGAACACACATGGCGGAATTCCGTATATGTCAATTGTTTATTTAGTTGATAAATGTACTACAAAAAAAAGAAGTTGTTTCTGATTGATCAGAAACAACTTTCTCTCTTTTTTTTTGTTTTCCCGTAAAAAAAATGTCTTCTATTTGATTACCTCATCCAATGTAATTCCGTAAGCCGAAACACCCAATGCAAAATACCTAATTTCGCCGGCAGGTTTAAATGTCGTAGCTAATGAAGCCTGTTTAATGCCGGTTCGGTGTGTTGGATAATTCGTATAGTACGTATCCCACCAAGTACCTGACGGAGGTTCTGCTCCTATTGTTTGGGGGCTGCGGTAAGCCCAGTAAACGGTATTCGATTCATTGTCAATAGCAATGCCTGTTATATACAAATATTCGTTATCCATTGGAGCGTTGTCAATCCTTTTGGCATTAGTTCCATTCATATTAGCCACCCAAAAACCAATTTTATCGGCAGGAGCTGTAACCGAAAAATATATTTTCTGATTTATTTGATCAATAGTGAATGCGCGAATTGCATAATCGGTCAGTATTGCACCAAGCGTTGGCACCGGTGCAGTTCCGCTTGTATTTGAAGTTAGAATGTCAGTCGCAAGGAAACGGTAAATTCCTCTACCTATTCCTCCTTTTGCCCAGAAATATGCCTGGTCGTAATAACAGATTCCTCCGCTGAACTGATTAGAAGCTAAACCATTCCCAAAATAACCTAACCTGTTCACTTTTGCCAGATAATAAGGAACAGCCGTTTGTGCATCGGAATTTCCTTTCCAGTCGAATTTTCCTAAGGTCGAATTTTTGGGTGTTTTATACAGAAATTCGCTGTAATCGGTCCAGTAAATGTTATCTTTATCTACAAAACCGTTGAAAAATCCAAAATGAGAACTTGTACCGTTGTTGTGAATAATTTCCTTAGAAGTATTTGTTGCCATATCAATCATCCTGATATTGCCATCGCCCTCCGTATTAGTCAGCCAATCCGATTGATAAGAAATTCTTGTTCCTGCATCGAAAATGTAAAGTTGATTGGATAAAGCATTTAAATTAAATGGGTGTTTACCTGCATCGATATTCGTGTTTGTGGTTTCTTCAAATCCATTTTCGAATATCCGTTGACGAAGAATTTTTCCATCTTTTGGAGCCATCAACAAACTCTTTGCTTTAACATCGTGTACATGGAAAGTGCTGGTAATCAATGTGTCAAGTTTTGTTCCGAGTTTAATACGCAGTTTAACCAGTTCGGTTACATTTTTTTTAGTAAAAACCACATCAACCGCTTTTTTAGTCGATTTTCCATTCACAAGATCAGCACTTTGTGCATTAGCCGAGAATGTCCAATCGTAAGTAATCTCCAGATTGTCAGGGTTGTAAATTAATGTGCTGAAGTTTGCGCTTTTGTAATATTTAACCGAATCGGTGTTTACATATATTGTTGGAATACTATCGTAAACAGTTATTTTCAAAGTTTTAATATAATTGTCGTTCGAATCGACCCGTAGTGTAACAGAATAAATCCCGGCTTTTGGGTAGATGTAGGTTGGGCTTTTTGTTATAGATTTCGATCCATTTCCAAAATTCCAGTCCCAGGATTTAACGGTCCATTTCTCGTCGCCGGTTGTAATATTTGTAAAAGTTACTCTCTGTCCACACTTAGGCGTAGCAGGCAAGTAGGTAAAATCGGCAACTACATTGTCGCTGCAACTTGAAAAAAACAGAATTATTCCGAAAAGTGATACAATAAGTATTTTAAATTTCATTTGATAATAATTTAACCTGGTTATCTGCTTAGAACAAGTGTTTATTTTTGAAATAAAGTTTATTTCAAAAACTGTCTTAAATTAAGCATAGAAGGCATTACTGATTAATAAGGAATATTTTTTAACATTAAGTGAATAAGATACTTAGCTATATT
>JAURYY010000224.1 GCA_030653695.1 Paludibacter sp.
TATTTTATTACAAAATATAATTTGCTATATATCAATATATGGCGCAAAACTTTATGTTTATAACTATTGATATTCTTAAAAAAAAGCCAAATTTTGGCTCGATTAAGAGACTTCTCGAAGAGATTTATAGAGGAAATATAAGTAAAAAAGGTGTGTTTAACTATCGCCGGCTTTGTTTTAATTAGGTAAAGCCGCAAAGTTTTCAAATAAATTTAATCAGAAAAATAAAAAAGGAACACAAAGTTAAAATATTTAGGTTTTTCTTTGCTATTTTACGTTCATAAAAATTTTAAAAACGAACTTCAAAAAAACGTATTATTTAAATGCGGATAACATTAATCGGTCTGACCGCTTAAGGCGGTCAGACGGGTAGGGCACTAATAAATTGTTATGCAATAATTTGTTGTGCATGCGTTTTAGTATTCACTTCTTTTGGGGTAATAATTTTTTCGATTACACCATTTTCATTGATAATAAATGTTGTACGAAACATACCCATATATTGTTTTCCGTACATCGATTTTTCGCCCCAGGTACCAAAAGCTTCCGATAATTTTTTATCAACATCGGCAATCAATTGAAAAGGTAAATTTTGTTTGGCAATAAACTTTTGGTGTGATGCTTCCGAATCAACACTAACGCCAATCACTTGATAACCAGCTTTGCGCAAATCGTCGTACCCATCACGTAAACTACATGCCTGAGCAGTGCATCCAGGGGTCTGGTCTTTGGGATAAAAATATAAAACTATTTTTTCACCTGTAAAATCAGATAATTTTAACGCTTTTCCATCTTGATTTACGCCCAATATCGCGGGAGCTTTGTCGCCTATTTGTAAACCCATAATTGTATTTTTTTTAAAATTGATTTTTTACTTTATGCTGAGCAGGCATATTCTACGGTTTTATTCTGGTATAAATAATTTAATGTCAGGTAAATGCTTGAATAATATTTAAAATGAGCGGGCATATTTTACACTTTGCAAAAATAATTGAATTTCAAACAAATGGATGAAATGTGGATATTGATTTATGCCCAGTCGTTGTATATAACAGAAATCATAATAAATTGTTTAAATAAAAAAAATGATTTTTCAGCCAATTAAAAAAGACATGTTTCATTTTCAAATTTGCATAATCTCCTTATCTTTGCAACCTCATTAAACAGTCAAAAAATTATGTTGTCCATACTCAATCAACGCCGAACCATCCGTAAATACAGCGATAAACCCATAGCGTCCGAACTTATCAACAAATTAATGAAAGCAGCGGCACAAGCCTCGAATACCGGAAATATGCAGACATACAGCGTCATTGTTACTACTGATAATGAAATTAAGAATAAATTAGCGCCAACGCATTTTAATCAATCAATGGTAAAAAATGCTCCGGTTATTTTGACTTTTTGTGCCGATTTCAATCGTTTCAGTCAATGGTGCAAACAACGTAATGCCGAACCCGGATACGACAACTTCCAGTCGTTTATGGCAGCAGCCATCGATGCCATTATTTTCGCTCAAACATTTGCTGTTGCCGCCGAAAGCGAAGGGTTGGGAATTTGTTACTTAGGCACTACCACTTACAATGCCGGCGAAATTATCGATATTCTGAATTTACCAAAATTAGTAGTTCCGGTTACTGCCATTACTGTGGGTTATCCTGACGAAACACCACCGCTCACCGATAGATTGCCTTTAGAGTCTGTTGTTCATTATGAAAATTATGCCGATTTTACGCCTGAAAAAATCGAAGAACTTTACACCGAAAAAGAAAACAGCGAATTTTACAAAAATTTTGTAATCGAGAATAACAAGGAAACATTAGCTCAGGTATTTACCGATGTGCGATATACGAAAAAGAACAATGAATATTTCTCCGAAAAATTTTTAAATGTGTTAAAACAGCAGGGTTTTCTTTAATAACCAATGTTTCTGATAACTAAGTAGCTGCAAATAAGCAACGCAGTCATTTTAACTTGTTTTGTTGTTGAATAATAGTTAATCAAACTCTCAAACCCTCAAACCCTCAATCCCGTCCCGATTCCCGATAGCTATCGGGAATCGGGACAAACTCTCAAACCTTTCAAACTCTAATCTAATGATTTTACAATCTGCATTTCACATTTCACGCAATCGAAACGTAATTCATACCGCTGGTCGTTGTTTTTCAAAAATAGCGGTTCGTTGAAAGTGGG
The DNA here is from genome assembly GCA_030653695.1 of Paludibacter sp. Lineage (GTDB taxonomy): Bacteria > Bacteroidota > Bacteroidia > Bacteroidales > Paludibacteraceae > Paludibacter. The sequence goes on from JAURYY010000224.1 coordinate 2,194, forward strand.
TTTGTGACCCTCCTGCGGGCACCAACCCATTTCGTATTTTATACAATGCTTTGTAAACATAAGCGGAACACCTTCGGCAGCTTTTACTTCGAAGCCGGGTTCGATTTCATTTACTCCATGTTCGCGATAAAATATATCAGCAAGTTTGTTGGTTACATTTCCAAGATAAGTAAGCTGTTTGGTCGGGTAGTTGGCGTTAATTGCTTTCCGTTTTTTTTCACGGACGTAAGTATTTGCCCTGATTGTATCTAATCTCTCAATGGCTAATCTTCGCCATTCGCTCAATTGCGATGCAGGGAAAAACCAGGGTGAGTCAAGTTGAATGTCAATATTGGCAGCTTCGTAAATTGTATTTCCTAATTTCGACAGTTGATTTCGTATATTATCTATTACAGTATCCGGTTTTTGTGCAAGTTGTTTGTCTGCAACTATCTCAAAAATGGCTGAAATTCCTTCTTCATCGGTCATTTCAATTGAAAAACCAATTTCGGTTTCTTTAAAAATTATCTGTATAGCAATTTTTCTTTCGGCAGTTTTACCTTTGAGAATTTTCTCGAAAGCCTGATCCTGATTTCGGTACAGAAAAACACCTTCATCCATTCGGGGCATGTCAGCCGGAAATATTTGCTTGCGTTCCACTCGGTTTACCCTGAAGCCGGTCAAATCACCATGCTTGTTGATAAAACACAAGCCATCGCCATTATTCAACAAGTGTCCGTTATGCATCTCGAAGAAATTCCGACCGATATAGGTAACTTTTCCTATGGGTTCGCCTAAGGATTTCGGAGTTTCGGGTTGATAAATCCCTGCATGGCGACCGTGCAGAAAATAATCGGTATTGCCCCGTCGGAAACTTTTTTCAGGTTTTGATTCAAAAAAGAAAGTCGTTTTTCCGGCTGAGGCTTTTTTGTATTGAGTATTACCTTCGAGAATGGCATCTAATTTCTGACGATAAAATGCAGTTATATTCTTCACATAATCAGCATCTTTCAATCTTCCTTCAATTTTAAACGACATAACGCCGGCTTTCATCATTAGGTCTAAACTTTCCGATAAATCAAGATCTTTGAGCGAAAGTAAATGTTTGTTTTTTATCAATATATTGCCATCATTATCTTCGAGCTTATAAGGCAAACGGCAGTATTGAGCACATTGACCGCGATTGGCACTTCGTCCGCAGTTTGCCTGACTCATATAACATTGCCCGCTGTAACTCACACATAAAGCTCCGTGCACAAAAGCTTCCAACTCTACATTGGTTTGCAAAGAAATTTCTGTTATTTGTTGTAAAGTTAACTCCCTTGCTAATACAACTCTTGAACAGCCGACATCTTGCAAAAAACGAACTTTTTCAACTGTGCGGTTATCGGTTTGCGTGCTTGCATGAAGCGGTATGGGCGGCAGATTCATTTTCAGAATACCCATATCCTGAACAATCAGCGCATCGGCTCCGGCATTGTAAATCTGGAGAATCAGTTTTTCGGCTTCGGGCAGCTGATCGTCGGTGAGTATGGTGTTCAACGCCACAAAAACCTTAGAACGATATTGATGTGCGTATTTTACGAGCGTTTCTATATCATCAATCGAATTTCCGGCAGCAGCCCGAGCTCCAAATTGTGATGCGCCAATATAAACCGCATCGGCTCCATGATTGATGGCAGCCAATCCACATTCGAGATTTTTGGCGGGAGAAAGGAGTTCGACAAGACTACCCCTAACCCGTTCGGCTGAGCTCACGTCGAAGCCTAAAGGGGAATTAACCCCTAACCCCTGAAGGGGAACTAAATTAGTATCCTCATGTATACTTATTTGTTTAATCATCTAAATTGTTTATTGCGATCAAAAGTAATATTGTTCCCCTTCAGGGGATAGGGGTTAATGTATTTTCTCTAAATCGTACGGTGTTTCCTGATAAACAAAGTAGTTGAGCCAGTTGGTAAAAAGCAAATTAGCATGACTGCGCCAGCGAACAACGGGTTCGTTATCAGGATGATTGTCGCGGTAATAATTTTGCGGCATATTAATTGGAAGTCCTTTTGCCAAATCGCGTTTATACTCTATATCGAGTGTAAGTGGTGAATATTCCGAATGTCCGGTAATATAAAACTCACGACCATTGCGTGCCATTACCATATAAACGCCCGATTCAGGCGATTCGGAAAGCAAAGTCAGTTCGGGATTTTTCAGAATATCTTCGGCGCGCACTTCGGTATGCCGACTGTGCGGAACATAAAACACATCATCGAAACCTCGAAAAATCGGATTTTGAGGATTATGATTGTAATGCTCGAAAACTCCGAACATTTTGGCATCCAACCGATATTTCGGGATTCCGTAATGATAATACAATCCCGCTTGAGCTGCCCAGCAAATAAAGAAAGTAGATGTTACATGATTTTGTGCCCAGTCAAAAATCGTGGTCAATTCAGTCCAATAATTAACTTCTTTAAATTCCATTAGTTCAACAGGAGCTCCTGTAATGATCATTCCATCATAATTACTTTTCCTTATTTCATCAAACGATTTGTAAAAGGTCATTAAATGTTCGATAGGCGTGTTTTTTGAAGTATGACTTTCCATGTGCAGAAAATCAATTTCTATCTGCAATGGCGAATTTGATAACAGCCGAATTAAATCTGTTTCGGTAGTGATTTTGATGGGCATCAAATTCAAAATTAATATTTTAAGCGGTCGAATTTCCTGACTCGAAGCACGTTCCGAATCCATTACGAAAATATTTTCTTCGCGAAGTACATCCACTGCAGGCAATGTTACAGGTATATTTAATGGCATAAATCTTTTTGTTTGAAATTTAGAGACAAGGCATGCCTTGTCTGTACGTTTATTAATTTAAAAAAGTGAGTATGTAAAGTTTGTCCCGATTCCCGATAGCTATCGGGATTGAGGGGTTCCTTGTTTCCTTGTAACTCGTAACTTTCCCGTCCCGATAGTTATCGGGAATCGGGATTGTAACTCGTTTCCTCGTTAACAATATTTCCTGTAAATTTTCCAGTAAGCTGAACTCCCGATAAAATCAGCAAGAAAATCATTCAGTTTTTCGAGTAACAGTGTTGATTTAACATGCACTGCCCAAGCATAATGCTGATTAAATCCTAAAGGCATCGAAAAGTCTACGTTTGAATATTGATTTTGATATTTTTTCACAAATTGTTCCGGACAGATTGTATTTTTAATTTTACCTTCCGAAACCAAGCGTATCATATCTTCAAAGTTCACATTTTTCATTTCTTGTATGTAAATTTCTTCAGCTATTTCATCCGAAAGATGTTTTATTCGCATGATAAACGGAGAATTAGCTGGTAGAAAAATTGTATCATTTGTTAAATCAGTTTGGGTTTTTACAAACGCATAATGAACTGTATCGCCCGTCATTCTTTGTACCAGCATTTGACGGGTTGTAATCAATGGGTCGGAAAATAACAACAGCTTTTTAAATTCTGAAGTAACCGGTAAAAAATTGGCTATTAAATCATTTTCGCCATTTTCCAGACTTAAAATTGCTTCACCCAAATCGTTTTGTTTTGTTATTTGTAGTTCAACGCCTAAACTGTCGGCAAAAGCTTTTACAATTTCGTACTGAAAGCCGGAAATACTGTCACCCGAAACAGCATATCCAAGGCTGCTGCTGTCAATTAACACAGCAAGTCTGCCCGATTTAAGTATTTCATTCAAATCGCGATCGAAACTAACTTTTACTTTTTTACACGAACTGAAAGTAAAAAAAATAAACAACAGAAGTGTTAAGATGAAAATATATTTTGATTTAAAACTCATTTATTAAACTCATTTATCGATTTAAATACTGGATTGAAAGTGAGTACGAAATTACACAATTTTTTTTACACCAAAGTTTTTTTATCAGAAAATAGCATTATTATAAATAAATATTTTAAAAGCAACAAATATATACTGTTGATAATCATGTTTATAGCACACTTTATCAATCATTTTATTTATGTTCTATCACATTGTTTCTTTTTAAAAAATAGAATATATGTATCTTTGCAATTTAAAATTATACAGAAATATAGAAATGACATATTTACGTAAACCCGCATGGTTGAAAATTAAATTACAGAGCGATGCTCAATTCACCCATGTTCATAATGTTATAAAACAACACGGACTTCATACAATATGTACCAGCGGACGATGCCCGAATTTAAGCGAATGTTGGAATAAAGGAACTGCGACAATCATGATCTTAGGCGAAATTTGTACGCGGTCGTGTAAATTTTGCAATACATTGACCGGTAAACCCTTGCCTCCGGATGCTGATGAGCCGCTCAGGGTTGCTGAGTCTATAAAACTTATGAGGTTAAAACATGCGGTTATTACATCTGTCGATAGAGATGACTTACCCGACAAAGGAGCAAATCACTGGGCGGAAACAATACGCGCCATCAAAACGATAAATCCAGGAGCCACACTTGAAGTTTTAATTCCCGATTTTGACGGAAGAATAGAATTAATCGAATTAGTAATCAATGAGAAACCCGATATTATTTCGCACAATCTTGAAACAGTACGAAGACTGACACCGCTTATCAGATCACGAGCCCGATACGATACCAGTTTGAAAGTGTTGGCTCAAATTGCATTGAAAAGTATGGTTTCCAAAACCGGAATTATGCTTGGATTGGGCGAGACAAAAGCCGAAGTACTTGAATTAATGGATGATACACTTGCAAATAATTGTTTTATTTTAACCATTGGTCAATATATGCAACCTTCACGTAAAAATATTGAAGTGAAGGAATATATCTCTCCCGAAATATTTGAAGAATATAAAAAAGCCGCATTGAATAAGGGCTTTCGAATGGTCGAAAGTGGACCCTTTGTCCGTTCATCATATTGTGCCGAAAAACATGTTTTGTAATTGTTTCGCGTTTCGTGTTTCGCGTTTTTGTTTGAAGTTTGGTGAAAAACCAATTTCAGAAAAATACTCCCATTTATCTAAACACCACATTATCATTTACCATCCCGATAGCTATCGGGACATTAACCATTAACCATTAACCATTAACCATTCTTCACCACATACAGCTGTCCGGTTTCGTATCGAATTACAGCCACCTCAGTTCCTTTTTCAATAAATCCATCTTCCGAAACTGCATCATAATTTTTACCTTCGATAAGAATTTTACCCGATGGACGTAAAACAGTTGAAGCCACCCCCATTTTTCCGACAATTTTTTTATATTCGACAGGTACTCCCAGATATCCAGACTGATTATCTAATGTTTTTTCTAATGCCACTTTTCTAAAAATTCCTTTTGCGCCAATTTTTGAACTGATAAAAATAATCAACCCGAAACCCATACTCACGCCTCCTATCACAGTCAACAAAGCTTTACTTACTCCTTTTTGTTCAACCGGTTGAAAATCAAAATCTATATTATTGAGCAAACTCAGTGTAAGACCCGCCACCACAAGCACTATGCCTGATATTCCGGTAATTCCGAACCCGGGAACAACAAAAATCTCAAGTCCGATAAGGATGATACCAATTATAAACAAAAGAATTTCCCAGTTGGCAGCAAGTCCATCGATATACAGCGGAGCAAAGTACAATATTCCTGACAAAACTGCAACTGCGAGCGGAAAACCGATTCCCGGCGATTGCAGTTCAAAATAAATGCCTCCGATAATTAACATGATTAATACGCTTTGAAAAATTGTACTCATCAAAAACCCTTTGATATTATCCCATGCAGTAGGTTTAAAGCTTTCAATTTTGTATTGATCAATTTTTAAATGTTTTTCAACGACTTCATTAATGTTTTCGGCTATACCTTCACAATAATGATGTTTAACGGCTTCCTGTGCAGTGAATGTCAATGTTTTACCCGAGTCGATCAAATTCGGAATTGCAGTCCTGTCATCAACCATTGCTTCAGCAATTGCAGGGTCGCGTTTCCACCTGAAAACAGTATCCTTTCCGTTTACAATCGTATCTTTTCCGTGTGCTTCGGCAGTGGCACGCATGGTTGCCCTCATGTACGACTGATATTTATCGGGAAGTTTTTTTCCCTCCATATCCACTACCGTTGCAGCCCCGATACTTGCTCCGGGACGCATATAAATCTTCTTACATGATATGGCAATTAAAGCACCTGCTGAAGCCGCATTATTATCAATAAATACATAAACAGGAATTTTGCTGTTTAATATTTTTGTCCGTATCGAATCGGCATACAACACTTCGCCTCCATACGTGTTCATGTGTATAAGAATGGCGTCCGATTTCAAATGATCAGCTTCTTTAAATCCATTTTTAATATACAGCCAGGTGGTACTGCCAATTTCTTTTTTCAGATCTATTTTATACAATACTTTTTCAGCAGATTGAACAGGTAAAAATACCATTGTAATTAATACAAGTGTGAAATAAACATAAATTGTTTTCATGTGATTAAAAAATTTTCAACAAAAGTAATACAATAATAAAAAATCATGTATATTTGTAGCGAAAATCTAGAACAAAATTTTCGAAGAAGCTCTTTTAAATTTCGTTATTCAGTATAGACAACTGACAATCAATTACTTGTTTCAGCTTAGGAAGTTTTTAAATTCCGTTTTAGATGAAAATAGACAATTTTTAGTTTTATTAAACTTAATTGTAATAATTCACACTTAAAACAAAAAAGTATGACAAACGTTCACATTGAAAATGAACTGTTAGCGTTGCAAGGTAATATGCGTAATTTCGCATATTCACTTACATTAAATCGGGAAGAGGCAAACGATTTATTACAAGATACAACGCTTAAAGTATTGGATAATCAGGATAAGTTTACTGATAATGTCAATTTCAAAGGTTGGGTACTGACAATAATGAAAAACATTTTCATTAATAACTACCGAAAAATTGTCAGAAACCAGACAATTATTGACAAAACCGAAGACTTACACCTGTTAAATCTACCGCAAAATTCAGGATTCGACAGCCCCGAAGGTGCTTATGCTATCGGAGAAATTACCAATAGCATTCAGTCTTTTAGCGATGAATACCGCATACCTTTCTCAATGCATGTTCAGGGATATAAGTACGAAGAAATAGCTCAAACCATGCATTTGCCCATAGGCACTGTAAAAAGCCGTATTTTTCTTGCGCGCAAGCGATTACAGGAACAGTTGAAAGATTATAAGTATTAATTCAAAAAACAATAAAAAAAGCCGGAGATCAATTCTTCGGCTTTTTTATGCGAAAAGAGAGATTCCTCGCTTTGCTTCGGAATGACAGACCGACTTATACACCCAAAATAACCTGTCATTCCGAACAAAAAAAACGAAACGAAGTGAAGTTATTGAAGTGAGGAATCTCTATTTTTTGACGCAACATTCCGGAAAAAAGTACGGTCAGTTGCTGCACTGCCGACATTGTTGAATCGGATTTATAATCCAATTCACTATAATTGCGGATTTTATAACTGCGGTTAACCATGTAAAGAATTACAACTATCTTACAGCAAACGCTTTGCTTGCAACAAAATCCATTGGAACAAAAAATCAAAAAGAACTGCATTGTTTTTACTTCTGCAGCTCTAAATCTATCCTTCTGTTCATTTGGCGTCCTTCTTTTGTCTTGTTATTGCTGATGGGTTTTGTGTGTCCATTTCCCACCACACTAATTTTTTCGGAAGGGATATTTTTGTTAACTAAATAGGTTTTAACTCTATCGGCTCGTTTCAGCGATAACCATTCGTTGTATTTTGCCGAGCCAACAGAATCGGCATTGCCATAAATGATTAAACTTGACCAGCTAATATTTTGAAGCAATGTTGCCACTGTATCTAAAAATTGTTTGAAAGCAGGAGTTGGGTAGCTCGAATTCAGAGGAAAACTAACCGGAGAACTTGTCGGAATGGGCGAAATGTTCCACCCTGATGATTGTAAACCATTCGTTTCAATAGTTGACTCTGTCTTTTCCTGCTTTGTTGCTTTTGCTGTTGGCTTCGATGTCAATTTATCAATAGGGGTCTTGATTTTCTCTTCCTTGACATCGAATTGTTGAAGTGATTTTTCATACGTCATGCTTTTTACATGCCCACTATTATTGATGTTTTGGCTTGATTTAGCTTGAAGAGTTTGTTCGCTTTTCTCTATAACGGCTTCCTCTCTCTCTTGCATAATCTTTGTAAGCAAAGCGGCTAAGCCAAGCGGCCATCACTTGCATAAATAACAGCGGATTTTACATCCGCAAGACATTGAATCGGATTACAAAACCGATTCGATAGTGTGAGAATTAAGAATAAGAGAGTTACTGAGTAATCGGGGGCTTTTTTTGTCCCTCACTTATTACAATTCTCCGAAAAACAGGCGCAGCAAATGACCGGTGTTTTTTTGTTCGGAAAAGAGATTATATTCGATTTTAAAAACCTTATTTTCATTTTTTCAACCTTAGCAGAAAAAAATAAACAATGAAATCTTACCTTATTCCCTTATTTTTCTTTTTGACAAATCATTGACCTGAATTTACAATTTTTGACAACAGAATTGGATATTTGGCAATAATATTACCTTTGGGTGCAAAAGCCTATAGTCATTTTATTTTTAGTGAACCATTCATTCTAAAGTACGTTTATTTATTGTTGATAATCAAAGCTGCAATCACACCGGGTACCCACCCGATTACAGTAAGTATTAAAACGATGACAAACGACCCGCAACCTTTATCGATAACGGCAAGTGGAGGAAAAATAATGCAGAGCAGTACGCGCCAGACGGACATAATGAATTTTTTTTATTTAACGATACAATGTACAAAACTACGAATTCATTTTCAGATTTCCAATTGAATTTACTAATTTATATCAGAATTAGATAATGAACAAGTGATGAACATTGTCAATGGGTCAGCGTTACCTTTTATTTTCGTAAAGAGGTAGAATTGCAACCAAAAAAACAACTACTTTTGCAATACTGAATTTTCTAATCCAATTCGTTGAATTTTTTCAAAATGAATAAAACCCACGCCCAAAGCAGACTGCCCCATTATTTATTATTGCTGTTGGGGGTTTTATGTATTTCGTGGTCGGCAATTTTAGTTAAAACGGCAGGAATATCAGGTTTTGGCTCCGGATTTTATCGTTTGTTGATAGGAACTGTGGGCATAATACCCATTTGGTTGATCTTTGGAAAACCGGTTTACAATGCTCGGGGAGTTAAAGTTGCCATCTTGTGCGGAGTTTTGTTTGCCATCGACATAGCCCTCTGGAATACCTCCATCATGCTCTCGAAAGCTTCTGTATCAACTTTACTCGCCAATCTTGCACCGGTTTGGGTAGGGTTGGGCGGATTACTCTTTTTGAAAGAAAAACCCACAAAAATTTTCTGGTTCGGTACAGTGGTTGCTTTGTTGGGTGTGGCTGTTATAGTTGGTTTCGATCAATTAACATTTTCGGGAATGAATACCGGAAATATACTTGCCATACTTGCCAGTGTTTTTTACGGTGCTTATTTGCTTACGGTACGAAAAGGAAGAAATACGCTCGATACTTTTACTTTTACTACTGTCTCAATGATTTCGAGTACCATAGTGTTGGGTTTTATCTGTCTTTTCACTTCAACGCCAATGTGGGGATTCAGTACCATCACCTGGTTATCGCTGCTGGGGCTCGGACTTATTCCGCAACTAATTGGATGGCTTGCCATTAATCAAGCACTCGGACATATTCATCCCAACGTAGCTTCGGTTTCGTTGCTAAGTCAAACAGTTTTTACAGCTTTGTTTTCAGTTCCTGTGCTTGGCGAATTGCTTACTCCGGTCGAAATGGGGGGTGCATTGATCGTATTTGCGGGAATTTTTCTGGTAAATTTCAAAAAACAAAAAAAAGTGCAAGGTGTCTGAAATAAATATATTCCCCAATAACGACCGCTATTTGAATTATAATCAGGTTTTAAAAACCTTATTCGATGAACGGGTGCAAAAAATCTCAATCAATGCAGGATTTACCTGTCCGAACCGCGATGGAAATAAAGGTGCCGGTGGGTGCACTTATTGCAACAACCAGACTTTCAGTCCCGAATATTGTAAGCCTACAAAAAGCATTACCCAACAAATCGAAGATGGAATTCATTTTTTCAGAAAATATGAAAGTCAGCATTATCTTGCTTATTTTCAATCGTACACAAATACGTACGATTCGTTAGAAAAACTGAAAATAATTTATGAAGAATCGCTGGCACACCCGAAAGTGGTGGGTATTGTGGTAGGTACGCGTCCCGATTGTGTGAATGACGAAATACTGGATTATTTTGCAGTATTATCGAAAAAATATTATGTGATGATTGAATATGGCATCGAATCGACCGATGATAAAACGCTTGAGTTTATCAACCGCGGACATGATTATGCCTGCTCCCAAAATGCCATTATAGCAACCGCAGCACGGGGAATAAAAACAGGAGCACATTTAATATTGGGCTTGCCTTTCGAAAGCAGAGAGACAATGCTATCTCACGCCCGTAAAATTTCAGAATTACCCCTGACAGCCATCAAATTACACCAATTGCAATTGGTGCGGGGAACTCTTATGGCAATTCAATTTGACAAAAATCCTATCTGGTTCAATATGATGAGTTCCAACGAATACATCGATTTAGTCATTGATTTTCTTGAACGGATGAATCCGGAAATTGCTGTCGAACGTTTTGTTTCGCAAT
>JAURYY010000226.1 GCA_030653695.1 Paludibacter sp.
TGGTTTGTTGATGGTTCTTATTTACGAGTTAAAAATATGCAAATTGGATATTCTATTCCAAGTAATATAACGAAGGCAATTGGAATTTTTTCTGCAAGATTATCAATTTCAGGTTCTAATTTATTTACATGGGCTAATGAACGGTTAAATGGATTAGATCCGGAAGCACCTGATGTTTCGAATGGATATTATCCACAGCAAAAAACATATTCTGCAGGTTTAAATATAACTTTCTAATTTAAAAAAGAATAAAAAATGAAAAATAATATAATCAAAATGCTCTTCATTTTATCGGTGATTGCGCTATTTTCGGGCTGTAACAACTATTTAGACCCCATTCCTACCGATAGATATTCTGATAAAGTAGTTTGGCAAAATGAAGCGAATGCTGATTTGTACCTGAATGGATTTTATACCTACATTAATACCTATGGTAATTTTGGTTCAGGACAATTTGGAGGTTTATTGACCGATGGCATGACCGATATGTTAAAATACGGATCCAGTGTGGCTGGCGCAGGAACACCCAATGAATATGCTTATGAACCAACCAAAATATCTCCTGATCAAAATTCATTGGGAATTTGGGCTGATGCATATAATCGTATACGTCGGGTAAATGAATTTATAGTTGGATTGAAAGAATATTCAAAGTTCAGTCAAGATATAAAAAACAGGTACGAAGGACAAGCTCGTTTTTTTAGAGCTTTCTTATATCATCAATTGGTAATTCGACATGGCACAGCTATTCTTTTAGATAAACCAAGTACTATTAAGGACAATCCATTGAGTGCCGAATCAGTTTGTTGGGATTTTATCGAAGCAGATCTTGATTTTGCAGCTCAAAATTTACCCAAAGTTTGGTCTGCTGCTAATGCAGGACGTATTACCAAGGGAGCTGCTTTTGCATTTAAATCTCGATCTATGTTGTTTGCTAAACGATGGGAGAAATCAAAAATAGCTGCTGATTCAGTTTTTGCATTAAAGGTATATGAATTGGCTCCTGAATACAAAAATGCTTTTAAATCATTTACAAAAACAGGTAACAAAGAGTCAATTGTCGAGTTTAATTATTTGGCACCAAGTCCGGTTCATAGTTTTGATGCGGAATATGCTCCCGGAGGTGATTGGGCAGAAATGGGTGGAAAAGCAACTCCAACTCAAGAAATGGTTGAAGAATATGAATTGGCAACTGGAGGAAAACCAAATTGGACCAATTGGCATTCTCCATCAGGTACCAATACTATACCACCTTATTCAAATTTAGAACCTCGTTTTCATGCTTCTATCTTGTACAATAGTGCAGATTGGAAAGGAAGAAAAATTCAAACATACGTTGGAGGAACCGATGGATATATGCAATTTGGCGATGATGCTTATCCCAAAGGGAAAACTACTACCGGATATTATCTTAAAAAATGGATTGACGAAAGTAACACTGATTTGGCTAATAAAAAGAGTTCACAAACATGGATAGAAATAAGGTTAGCCGAAGTTTACTTAAATCGTGCTGAAGCATGTGCCATGCTTGGAGAGAATTTGATAGCAAATAACGATTTAATGATTCTTAGAGCAAGAGTTGGACTACCATACGTTACTAAATCCGGAAACGAACTGTTAACAGCTATTCAAAACGAAAGAAAAATTGAATTGGCTTTCGAAGGTCATCATTATTGGGATTTACGCCGTTGGAGACGTGCTCACATAGTTCTTAATAATGTTCGCTATCATGCAATGCGTATTCAGAATACGAATGGTCAATTGATATATAATTATGTAGAATGTGATACAAAAGACAGAAAATTTCTTGAACGTTTGTATGCTTTTCCAATTCCTTCAAGTGAAATAGCAAACAACTTAGCAATAACACAAATTAATCCTTGGTAAAATTTAAAATTATGAAAAGATATATTATAAAATACATGTTAGCTTTTGTATTTCTATTTTTCGCTTCATGTGAAACTCCTGAAGTTATACAGAAAATAGATACAAATAGTAATTCAGGGATTATGCAACTAACTGCTACATTTATGAAAGGAGTTGGTGAATTTTCTGTTGACACAACTGTAAATAAATACCCATTTTCTGATGGAGAAGTGGTTAAAATAGTTGTCCCTTGGTATTATCCTATTGAAAGTACCAATGAAACAAGTATCTCTTCAATGAAAATCAAAGCTTCATTACCAAATAATGTGTTCGTATCTCCAAGTTTTGATATCATTGATTTGACAAAGGAAAATCCATTTACAATCACATCGCCTAGCGGTAAAAAAATTAATATTAAAATAATAGGTGTACGTAAAAAAAGCTCCGAAGCTATGATTAAGGAATTTGAGTTGGAAAAGGTGGGATTAGGTGGATTTATAATAGAAGTAAATAAGTTTATCGGATTGGTAAGTGGAGGTATGGATTTGTCAAACCAAAAGCCTAAAATCAGATTATCATATCATGCAACAATTCATCCCGATACTTCGATTGCTCAAAATTTCAACAATCCTGTTACTTATACAGTTACTGCTCATGATGGTACACAACAAATATATACTGTGAGGCCATTCAGTCCCAAAAAAGTAGCTTATGGATTACGTAAAGCAAGTGCTCGTCAATTATGGTTTAAAGGGTTGAGTGAAATGGGCATACCAGCCGCAGACCACATGACTACTTCCATTGCTGTAAGCGGTAATCATTTAGTGATAAATACAAGGAATCAGGATAATGTATACGTGGATCGTTTTACCGGTGAACCCAAAGGTAAAATGCAGTTGGGGTCATTAAAAGGTAGTTTAACGAACTTTTTTGCTACAAGTGATGAAGTTGGGAATATACTAATTTGCAATCTAACACCCAATGCAGGAGCTAATTTTGTAGTTTATAAATTCACAGGTGTTACTGATGCTAATCCGGTTAAACTTATTGATTGGCCTACAAGTGGATTAGCAATGGGTAGAAAAATGTCTGTAACTGGTAATTTGAACGGAAATGCTCTTATTACTGTAACGCAAATGAACTCAAAAATTGTACATATTTGGGAGATGAAAAATGGCGTGTTACAAAATTCAGCTCCTAAGGAATCATTGAATGTAGCTTTTGAAAAAAACTGGACATTCCAGTCGGATGCAATTGCCGAATCATCAGTTTATCCATCAAAATTATTTATTTCGGGCTATCCCAGTAGTTTTGGAGCTGTAAATAAAGACGGTTCTGTGTTGGCTATTTACAATCTTGAAGGAGCAGGATACAATGCCAATTTTATTCCTCAATCAATTGATTTAGCAACATTCAATGGAGCTAAATATTTGGCTCAAACAATTGTTGCATTGTATGGTGGTGCCAATAACTGTCATTTGTACGATGTGACAAATCCATCAAACCTTGCTTCAGCACCTAAAGATCCAAATTTGTTATTGTTCAGTTCTCCGGTAAATGTGGTTACAAACAATACAAATGCAACCGGTGATGTGGCCATTAAAGTTTCAGATGATGGATTTAAAATGGTTATGTACATGGTAATTACTAATTTTAGAGTTGGTGCATACGAATTCGATTGTATTGATGTTGATAATATATTAGGCAATTAATTAATTAATTCAAACAAAGATATCTTATCTCATGCAGATGGGGTATCTTTGTTCTCTTTGCAAAATGTATATTTTCACCAAAGTATTTTTAAGATTCAAAAAAAATGAAAAAGCTTAGTATATTTTTTAGTATATTTTTAGTAATTAATTTATTTTCATCATGCAACGAAGGAAATCAACCTTTGCCTGAATGGGAATGGAATGATACAATTGCTAAACTACTTCCTGTAAATCAAAAACCCAGAATTCTTTGGATTGATGCAGCTGCTAATTTTAAGTATTTTGCTAATAGTCAGGAGAATATACTTTTTTATTTGCAAAAAGCAAAAAATACCGGATTTACAGAATTAGTCGTTGATGTGCGTGGCACTTCAGGCGATGTGCTTTATGCCAGTAAAATTGTAAATCAAATCACTAAATTAGGTGAAACAGAACGTACAGCAACATGGGATTATTTGGGTGCATTTATTGAAATTGGTCATTCGCTCGGATTCAAAGTACATGCCAATATCAATACTTTTGTTGGTGGAAATACCTCTAATTCAGGTTCTGGTGTTGTATATCGTGATGCAGCAAAAGCGCAATTGTTAACTACTATGTATTTGCCAGGAGCACAAGGATTGACGAGTATTATGAACGATGGAAGTAGTAATGCGAAGTTTTTTAATCCGATACACCCTGATGTTCAAAATTACATATTAAGCATAATAAGTGAATTAGCAATAAATTACAGTTTAGATGGGATTGTACTTGATCGCTGTCGATTCAATAGTATAGAAAGTGATTTTAGCGCATATACACGCGATAAATTTGAATCATATATTGGCAAAAAACTCACCACTTTTCCAGACGACATTTATAAATGGAATACAACTGTAAATGCCAATGGAACATACTCACGTGTCGAAGGTCTTTATTATAAACTTTGGCTGGAATTTCGTGCCAAAGTTATTCATGACTTTGTCGAAAAATCAAGAACTACAATTAAAGCAATTAATAAAAATATTCAACTTGGTGCTTATACTGGTTCCTGGTATTCAACTTATTACAACGAAGGAGTTAATTGGGCAAGCCCCAAGTACGATCCATCCAAAAAATACAGTTGGGCTACGCCAAATTACAAAAATTTTGGATATGCCGATATGCTTGATTTTTATATGACTGGAGCTTACGGTAAAACGATTTATGGAGCTGGTGAATGGACTGTACAAGGTGCACTTGAATTGGCACAAGAAGTAACAAAAGGCGATGTGCCTGTGAGTGGAAGTTTGTATGGGCTTAATTTTCAAAATGCACCTCAAGATTGTGAGGAAGCTGTTTATGTGTGTTTAACCCAGTCGAATGGATTGATGTTTTTTGACATAATTTATTTGATAATGTACGACCAGTGGAATAATGTAAAAGTGGGAATTGATCGGGCATTGGCAACAAAAAAATAGTTTTTTCTCTTTTTTCATTACTTCAATTTTGTTATGAAATTGTTTTTACAGAACCAAATGACTTTTAAATTTTTGATAAATTCAATTACTGTATTTGTGTGTTTTTTTAGCACACATTTATTGGCGCAAACCCAAATTATAGCGCATAGAGGTGCTTCTTTTTACGAAACTGAAAATAGTATTGCCGCATTTAAAAAAGCTTTTTTGATGCAGGCAGATGCCATTGAACTTGATATTTGGAGAACAGCCGATGATTCGTTGATGGTAATGCACGACAGAACAACGGGGCGAACTTCAAACAAGGAGTTGGTTATGCCAACATCCACTGCTCGCGAATTGAGAAGTTTAAAACTTAACAACGGCGAAAGAATCCCTTATCTTTCAGAAGCGATAGCAACTGTACCGAAAGGAAAAAAAATTGTTATTGAAATAAAATGTTGTTGGGAGGCTGGTGATGCTGGAAATGTATTTCCAATGCTGAAAAATATTCTTGAAAGAAGTGGCAGGTTAAATGATGCGATTATTATCGCATTTAACATAAATACAATTGCTGATGCCAAGCAACAACTTCCGGGAAATAAATGCTATTACCTAACGGGACAAAAAGAGAAAGAAGATGAACTAATTGAAGCTTGTAAGAAATTTAATCTGGATGGATTAAATGTGCATTACAGTATTCTGACGGAAAGTTTAGCTGAAAAGAGTCGAAAAGCAGGATTAGATTTGCTGGTGTGGACTGTTGATAATCCTGTTGAGGCTATAAACGCCCGATTAAAAAATAAGGTTATAGCCATCACAACCAATAAACCGGACTTGATTCGTGATGTTTTGTCACAAAATAATTACGAAACGCTTTATTATGAACAAAAAAAATCCATTTTCGAAATGCTTCCTAATGGAACAGACGAGATTATTTTTTTAGGGAATAGTATAACTGATGTAGGTGAATGGAGTGAATTTTTTCAGAATTCCAAAATAAAAAATAGAGGTATATCTGGTGACATTACCTTGGGAGTTCTCGCACGTTTAGATGAAGTAATTGAGTCAAAACCCGCTAAAATATTCCTTATGATCGGAATCAATGATATCGCAAATGATATTCACGATTCGATTATTCTGATTAATTACCAACGAATTTTACGAGAAATACAAGCAAAAAGTCCGAAGACAAAAGTGTTTGTTCAAAGTATATTGCCTACAAATAAAAATTTTGTGAAACTCTCTATGCATCAGAACAAAACTGAACATATTTTATACTTAAATGAAAAGCTAAAAGAAATTTGCAAACAGAATAATCTGACATACATTGATGTTTTTTCGGCCATTAAAGATGACAACAACGAATTAAATCCCATTTATACAAACGATGGACTTCATTTAATGGCAAGCGGATATAAAGTTTGGACTGAAATCCTGAAACCTTATGTGAACGAAGTAAGCCCGTCATCTACAATAAAGTTTGAAAATCCATATTATCTAACAAGGCTTAAGGCGCATAGAGCAGAAACAATTCCTCCAAATAGTGTAATTTTCATCGGAAATAGCATAACTGAACAAGGCTGGTGGTCTATATTGTTGAAAAATAATAAGATAGTTAATCGTGGAATAGGTGGAGATAATACACTTGGCATTCTTAATCGTTTACCAGAGATTCTACAAGCCAAACCAAAAAAGATATTTCTTATGACAGGCATTAATGATATTACTGCAGGGAGAAGTATTGACGAAATTGCCGCTAATATTGAGAAAATGGTTGATATGATTGAATCAACATCCCCTGAAACTATTCTTTACATTCAAAGTGTGTTGCCCATAAACGACGATTGTTTGGCATACGAAGGCTTAAAAGGGAAAAATTCTGAAGTGGTTATGTTAAATATGAAACTTCGCGATTTATGCAAAAAAAGAAATGTAAACTATATCAATATTGCCCCTTTACTCTCTGATGAAAAAGGTTCACTGAAAGCCACATTGACTAAAGATGGAATTCATTTACTGCCGGAAGGATATGTTATTTGGACAAATTATTTAAAAAAAATGAAATATTTACGTTAGGATGAAAAATCGAATTATATATTATTTCGCATTGTTTTTTTTCGGGTTTCTTTTGAGTTGTAAGGAGCCTGTAATTCCCATTACTACCGATATGTTTCCAAATCGTAAAGATACAATTGTTACACCAGTCATTCCTGACAAACCTGAAAATCCGTCAACAGATAGTATTTATCAAAACTTTTTGACCGGTGAGGTAAAACCTGGCTCAACTCCCGGTTGTTTCGCTGGCGCATATTACCGAAAATTAGTGTCAAGTGATGATAGTTGGCTTGGAATTTCAGGAAAGGTAATACTGCCTGCAATTGAATTTGATCTTACACGTGTCAATCCTGCTAAACCAGGCCAATACCTCGACAATCCATCGATATACATGGGTGGAAGAGCCGATGGACAAGAAACAGATATTGGGCTGACGTGGGAAGTTGTTATGACTGAAAACGGAGGCATAAGTACTGATCGACGTGCATTCCGTCCGTTCTATCGTTGGGCTGGGCATTCCTCAACCGGGCAAGTGGCAGGTTACGGAAATGCTCCTGTCGTCGAAAAACATTACTTCTATCCCGGCGACACGGTTTACATGTCGGTGCAATTAATTTCGGATAAAACACTACGGTTTATTGTAGAAGGAAATGGAAAAAAATTTCAAAAAGATGTTGTTTGTAATGGATACACTTTTTTCACTCGTGGAGAATACAAACGGGTAAATGCTATTGATCAGGTAAGTAACGAAGGTAAACCTGTTCAGCAAACCAATACAAAAGTGTTGGGTGCAAAATGGATTGAAACCAATTTATATAGAAATGTAAACGGAAAAATTTCGCTGATTCCTTTCAACGCCAAAAGGCAAATTGATATGCGTTGCCCAAATGCATCTAACTTTTCGATTTACAGCTCAACCGAACTAGCATCTAAAGGTGGTGAGCAAATAAGTATTTTCGGAGGGAATAAATAATATCACTAATTATCTAATCAAAATAAAATCATCATGATAAAAATTGCAGGTTATATTCTATTAATGCTTGTATTAATTGCGGTAAATACCGGTTGTAATAAAAAAGAAATCGTCCAGAAACCGGCACTGATGTGGTTCGATGCCGAAGCCAATTTTAAAACGTTGAGCTATAAGGACTCCATAGATTATTATCTTGAAAAAGTTAAAAATTTAGGATTTACACATGCAGTATTAGATGTTCGACCTATCACCGGTGAAGTGTTGTATAAAAGTGATTTTGCTCCGCAAATGACAGAATGGGATGGTTTTGTGCGTCCCGACTTCGAATTTGTAGGATATTTTATTGATAAAGCCCATGAATTAGGCTTGGATGTACATGCTTCTTTAAATGTTTTTGTTGGTGGACATAATTTCTTCGACCGCGGAATTACCTATACCGACCATCCCGATTGGGCAAGCCAAGTGTACACCCCAACAAAAGGTATTGTTTCAATAATGGAAGAAAAGCATAAATATTCTTCTATGATAAATCCTATTTTGCCCGATTATCAGCAGTATATAATTAATATTCTTGTTGAATTTGTTACTAAATATCCTAAGATTGATGGACTAATCTTAGACCGTGTTAGATACGATGGCATAATGGCTGATTTTTCTGACTATTCACGCTCGAAATTTGAAGATTATATCTCTGAGAAAATTGATTTATTTCCGATGGATATTTACGAATGGAAAAAAGATAGTATTGGAAATTACTATCCATTACGAGGCAAACATTTTTTGAAATGGATTGAATGGAGAACAAAAAATATTTACGACTTTATGGCTTTAGCAAAGAAGAAAGTAAAGGAAGCAAATGAAAATATTTCATTCGGCACTTACACCGGGGCGTGGTATCCGAGTTATTATGAAGTAGGCGTAAATTTTGCAAGCAACACCTACGACCCAAGCAAGGATTATGACTGGGCAACTGCGGATTATAAAAACTACGGCTATGCCGAATTACTTGATCTGTATACAACCGGCAATTACTACACTAATATTTCAACTGACGATTACAATAAAAATAATCCTTTGGTAAAAAACGAAACGGATAGTAAAGCACATGCAAGTTCATGGTATTGTGTTGAGGGTTCATGCGATAAGTTACGTGGTATTTTAAATGACAAACCATTTTATGGAGGAATTCTTGTAGATCAGTTTTACGATAAACCGGAAGATCTTACTCGCACTATTGTAATGAATTTTGAAAAATCGGACGGACTCATGGTTTTTGATATTGTGCACATTATCCGAAAAAACCTATGGAAAGAAGTGGAAGAGGGTATGCGTCAGGGAGGTAATCTTAAATCTGTAAAATAAATTTCATGAAGATATTTTATTGTCTTTTCATTGTCATTTGCTTTTTAATAAACCATTTACCTGCACAGGATTCAATATACCATCGTGCAATTACATGGGATAAAACAATTTCAGAATTCAGAAAAGAAGACGCAAAAAGGGATTCATCTAAACGACCAATTCTGTTTATTGGAAGTTCTTCATTTACCCGATGGACTAATTTGAATTCCTGTTTTCCAAATCATGAAATTCTAAACCGTGGGTTTGGAGGTTCGCATGCATCCGACATAATTTACTATGCCGAACAAATCATTTTCTCCAATAAACCTGCACAAATTCTCATTTATGAGGGTGACAATGATCTTGCTGGTAATATGACAGTTGATGAATTTCTGACAGATATTAAAACTCTTGTTCGTTTAATTGAAATTCGTTTGCCCGGAATACCGATTGCAATTCTTTCAATTAAGTACAGCCCGAGCCGTCATCGTTATCGCGATAAATATGAGGCTGCCAACGTTATGCTATATGAATTTGCCCGGTCTAAAACTCATCTCACATTCATCGATGTTGCATCGCTTATGATAGACGCTCATGGAAATTATCGAAAGGAGCTATTTGCCGAAGATATGCTGCATGTAAACGAAACTGCTTACCAATTATGGGCGGAACGAATTCGCCCCGTATTGACAAATAATAATACTCAAACTAAATGAAAAAAACACTAATACTTACCTGCATTTTTTTATTTATCGGACTCGCAGCTTTCTCTGCGACAGTTAAGCCCAAAGTAATGTGGCTCGATTGCTCAGCAAATTGGGAACGATTTAGTTATCCCGACTCAATAAAATATTATGTTGAAAAATGCCATAACGCAGGGATCACTGATTTAATACTCGATTTAAAGGGTACATCTGGAGAGGTTCTTTATCCAAGTAAGATAGCACCTCAAAAAAAGGAATGGAAGGGCTTTGTTCGTCCTGATTTTGACTTTGTAAATACGTTTATATTTTCAGCACGTAAATATAATATGAGAATTTTTGCTGCATTTAATATTTTTTGTGAAGGACATGGGATTTTCCGAAGAGGCATTGTGTACGATACGCATAAAGATTGGCAATCGATTAATTACGTTCCCGGAAAGGGATTAGTACCATTGACTGAAATAAAAGGAAAAGCGACTGGTTTTACTAACCCCGCATTACCCGAAGTACAGGAATATGAACTGTCAATTCTAAAAGAGGTGGTGCAAAACTATACATTCGATGGAATTATTATTGACCGGGCACGATACGATGGTATTCAGTCTGATTTTTCAGATTTCTCCCGAAATTTGTTTGAAAAATACATTGGAAAGAAATTACTACGATTTCCAGAAGATATTTACGAATGGGTTGCTGATGAAAAAGGCAATTACAACAAAGTAAATGGTCCGTTTTTTAATCAATGGATTGAATGGAGAGCTTCTGTAATTTATAATTTTTTTGTTAAAGCTCGAAAAACAGTTAAATCTACAAAATCCAACGTGCTTTTTGGTACATATACCGGAGCTTGGTATCCAAGCTATTACGAAGTTGGAGCTAACTGGGCTAGTAAAAAATACGATCCTTCCAAAGATTTCGATTGGGCTACCAAACGCTATCGTAAATACGGTTATGCCGATATTCTTGATGTTTATATGAACGGTAACTATTATTGGAATGTATCACTCGAAGAATACCGAAATTCGAAAGGTGTTTATAAAAATGAGACTGATAGTGAAATTTCGAAAGGAGAACACCTTTGCGTGGAAGGGGGATGTATTTATAGTAAAAAAATACTTAAAGGGGCAGTACCGCTTTATGGAAGTTTGTATGTTGAAGATTACAAAAAAGACAAAGAGCAATTTAAAAGAGCAATAAAAATGACCTTAGAAAAAAGCGATGGTCTAATGATTTTTGATGTTGTTCACATTATCAATAATAATTGGTGGAATAGTTTGGCTGAAGGAATGTCAAGTGTTGATCAATAGAGAACTTAAATCAAACTGCGAAATTTTCTTTTACAACGAAGGACTACGCTCGCCCGAAGTACGAAAAGCCATACAAGAAGTTTATGTCGAAAAAGCACCATTTCCTATCCTCAAATAAATGCGCGAATTAAAGTGGAAATGCATTCGGAACGAATAAAAAAAGAAATAAATCAGTTAATAGCATCGATTGAGGGTGTTGTTTCTGTTTATTTTAAAAACACGGCTGACAAATATATTTTCAAATACAATGAAAATGAGCTGTTTAATGCCGCAAGCCTGATGAAAATAATCGTTGGTTTGGAACTGCTTTTGCGCATCGAGAAAGGTGAAATTGCAGAGGATTCTAATATTGAGATAAAAAATTCTTTCAAAAGCAAATCCAACAAGAGTCAGTTTAAATTGCTTGTGGAATGCGATAGCGAAAAGGAATTGTATGATAGAATTGGTACAGAAGTTTGTGTAATTGAGTTGTTGGAGTTAATGATTACCAAAAGCAGTAATTTGGCTACCAACAATTTGTTTGCTTTGATTGATAACGGAAATTCTATAAGCCAATTATTAACCAGCCTAAAAATGCGTAATACGCAGATTGTAAGAGGCGTAGAAGATCAAAAAGCGTTCGATGCAGGCATAATAAATTATACAACTGCTGAGGATGTTTTTAAACTTTTTGAATTTATAAACGAAGGCGTTTCAACTGGTAATAAGTATATACTTACGTTGAATGAGATATTGAAACGACAAGAGCATAATTCCATTATTCCGCAGTTATTACCTGTCCGACTTCGCATTGCACACAAAACCGGCACCATAAAATCTATTATTCATGATGCCGGTATAATTTCATCTGACGATGGAATCAATTACATTTTGGTCATTCTTTCCAAAAATCTTGTTGATGTAAAAAAAGCTATTCCTGTTTTTACCAAAATATCGGCACTTTTTTATAAGTTCGTTATTGAAAACAGGGTTAATCATATTCTAAAATAGTTTACTTTACGGAAACACTTGCACCCATACTTTCAGTGCGTTTTACTTTCTGCGGATTGCCGGTAACTCATACAAACTGTCGATACTTACGGTTACTTTTACAGGATAATTTACCAAAAATTTATCTGTATAAATGCGTAATCGCCCATCTTTCACTTCGATCTTCACTTGTGCCAATACTTTTTCGGGAGCCGATACTACCAATTGTTTCAGCGAGTCGCAGGTCAGTTCCACTTCAATTTGGGTGTCTGTAATCAGGTTAATACACGTTTGTCTTCCTCTTGTGTTGGTCGTATATTTTCGGTTACGTTTACCGAATAGTTTTATCCTGTTGCCGTCTTTATTTAATGATATTGCCCTAACAAAGTTCAAAAATTTAGAAAATGATGGTATGTAAGAAAAAATCCGACTCTCACTAAGAGTCGGATTTTTCAAATTACCTCATCAAGGCAGGGTTTAGCGGAATTTTTATTGTGCGGTTAACACTCCTGCTCGAAGATGCACCGTATTTGTAGGTAAAATTATATGTTCGGTTGCTGTTTCCAGTGCTAAATTCTTTGGTGTGAATAACTATATCCACTGCATTTTTTCCCGCAACTTGAAGTGACTTGAGGTTAAACGAAACCATTCCCCATCGGTAAATCGAAGGATAATCGCCGTTTGAATTATGCCGGAATTCGAGATGGATTTTTCCATCAGTATAGGTTTTCGAATTGTCCGAAACCAAATTGATATAATGAATTTTATGACCTCCCTGATACACAAACTCAACATTCAGAAAATTACTGCCTATCCATATATCTTCAATGGTAATATAATCATTACCAATGCTGTCGGCAGTAGCCGGAGTGAGGTTAAAAATGTTTTTGGTGAGCACTTCATACACATCGTTCAGTTTTACATCGTGATTGTAACCCGATGAAGCAGGTTTATCGTTCAAAATGGTGTAGTTGACAATGGCTCTTTGACCATCTTTGGGGCGGTAATATTTCAGTGCTGAAGCGGCTGTCCATAAGCGCGTACTGTCATCGAGGGTGAAAAAGAAAAATGAGCTATTGTCAGGATTGTTCAGTGTTGCTATATCGACCCAATAATGATCGAGCGAATAATTATCGTCATCTTTGTCGCATGATGTTAACAACAGAAATGGTAGTAATAATAAAAATAACTTTTTCATAACCTTAATATTTTAAATAATTGTCAAATACATTTTTCTTGTAATTATAAATACTTGATGTTATATATCGAAAAAATGTTGCATTGAAAAAAAATTAATATTTCAACCAGTCTGACCACCAACTGCGTTAATTTTAAAATAGCACTAAAAACGCAAACTTAAATTCGGCGAATTTTTGCAAACTTATTAACTTGCCTGTTTTTTAACTTTCAACGTGGCTTATGGTTTTGTGAGTTTTCCGGCGTTTTACCGTTTTGTTACTATATCCTTTTGACAATACACTTATATTTCCATCCACTTCCATTACAGCCAAATTTATTTCTTCCACAGTGGCAACGCCATGCTCGCGAATGGCTTCCATGAGTTCATCTGTTGTTATCCGTGCTTTTTTAAGATGCGGTTCAATTACTTTTCCTTCGTAAATAAGCAATATTGCATCGCCTTCCACAATTTTCCCGAATTTCGGAAAACGGTACTGTAAATACTTAAATATATAATTTGCTACAAACAAGGTTGTTGCAGCCACCAATCCCCCCAACAATGTAGCATCGGGACCAACCATGGCATTTTGAACCACATTGCTGATTAATAGAATGAAAACCATATCCACCACCGAAAGTTGTGCCAGTTCCTTTTTGCCAAAGAGGCGGATAGCAATTACAATAAATATGTAAATCACCAGCGTACTGATGATAATGTGGAAGTAATTGTTGGAGAGTAGTTCGCTCATAATTATTAAAATGACTATCGGCTTTTGCACCCAACGTATTTTTTATATTTCCTCTATAAATCTCTTCGAGAAGTCTCTTAATCGAGCCAAAATTTGGCTTTTTTTTAAGAATATCAATAGTTATAAACATAAAGTTTTGCGCCATATATTGATATATAGCAAATTATATTTTGTAATAAAATA
>JAURYY010000094.1 GCA_030653695.1 Paludibacter sp.
TTCCATTGACTATCGGTGAGGTTGGTTGGATACGTTTTCATATTTCTTTATGTATTTGATTTACATAAAGTTACGACATTATTTTCAACTAAACAACTGATAGGCAGTTTATTTTTACATTATTTTTTAAACAGTTTCTAAACGAAATCTATAAATTAGAACAAATTTCCTTATTTAAAAGTTTGCATTTGAGAATCTTTATATGAAATATTTATGTTAAATATTAAATTATTGTGTAATTTAACACTTTTGTTTGGTGTAAATTAAGAAATTTCAAACTTATTCAATACAAATTGAGATCATTCCAGAAAAAACAAATGATAACTGCATATTATTCCGATTAATTTTATTTAATTTGCTCAATAAATATGCTTACAGAAAGTATTTTTTTTTCAGTAATCTTTCTAAAAAATCAAATTCAAGAAAAAAAATGATGAGATTGAAAGTAAATATTATTCTATTGCTGATACCTTTGTTTGTTACAGGACAAACTTTGTCGCTCGACAGTTGCCGGAAAAAGGCATATAACAATTATCCGTTGCTAAAACAATTCGGACTGATTGAAAAAGCAGCGGAATATAATTTGTCGAATGCCAATAAAAATTATTTACCGCAACTGAATTTTTCGGCAAGAGCTACTTATCAGTCCGATGTTACTGAAATTCCGGCATCTTTAGGACAAATTTTATCGCAAATTACAGGGAGACCGGTTACTTTTCCTTCGCTGAGCCGCGATCAGTATCAGGCAACACTCGAAGTGAGTCAGTTAGTTTGGGATGGGGGTTTGATAAGTGCACAGAAAAAAAACATAAAAGCCGCTGCTGAAGCCGAGAAACAAAAACTTGAAGTGGATTTATTTGCATTGAACGAAAGGGTAAATAACCTCTATTTTGGAACAATGCTGATCAATGAACAATTGACTCAACTCAATATTTTACAGCATGAACTTGCTGTAAATTTCAAACGAGTGGAAGCATTGAAACAAAACGGTGTGGCTCAACAATCGGACATTGACGCCATTAAAGTTGAACAAATCAATGCACACCAGCGCGAAACAGAACTGAAAAGTATGCGAAAAACTTACTTGCAACTGCTTTCGGCTTTTACAGGAACGTTTATCGATGAAAATGTAATATTTGAAAAACCTGCTTTACCGGTTCTTATTGATCATCCTGAAAATAAACGTCCGGAATTACTGCTTTTTTTGGCTCAGAACAAATTGTACGACATTCAGCGCGAAGCTGTTCATGCCGCCAATTTACCAAAAATTGGATTATTTGTTCAGGGTGGATATGGTCGCCCGGGATTGAATATGTTCACAAGCGAATTCTCGCCCTATTACATAGGTGGGGTGCGTTTCTCTTGGAATCTGAGCAGTTTTTACACACAAAAAACAAATCTTGAAAAATTAGAAGTAGGCAGAAAAAATGTAGAAGTAATGAAAGAGACTTTCTTGTTTAACAATAATCTGATTTCCACACAACAGCAAAACGAAATAGAAAAACTGAAAACGACATTGAAGAATGATGATGAAATAATAGATTTGCGCAACAATATCAAAAAAATCGGCTGAAGCCAAAGTTGCCAACGGGACAATGACCATAACCGATTTGTTGCGCGAAATAAATGCAGAAAATATTGTCCGTCAGACCAAATCATTCCACGAAATTCAACTCTATATGACTGTTTATCAATTAATAAATACAACTAATAATTGACAATTCATTCATACGTCAGTGGACGGACAAGTTTTACCATTTACCCATTAATCATTAACCATTAACCATTAACCATTTCAAATTGAGATATATGAGAGCAAAAATAAGTAATAAAAGACTAAATATTTTAATCGTAAGCATTACAATCCCATTTTTATTTGCTTCCTGCAATAAATCGGACAAAGATTTTGATGCTTCCGGAACTTTTGAGACGACCGAAGTAATGGTTTCGGCCGAAGCAATAGGGAAAATACTCCATTTCGATGTAGAGGAAGGTATGCAACTCACCGAAAATCAGGTGGTGGGTTATATCGACTCCACTCAACTTTATCTGAGGAAATTACAGTTAAAAGCCGGTCAGAAAGCACTGCAAAGCCGACGACCGGATGTCAGAAAGCAAATTGCAGCACTCGAACAACAAATCAGCACTGCCCGAAGCGAACGCAAAAGGGTTGAAAATTTAGTAGGTGCTAACGCTGCAACAACCAAACAATTAGACGACGTAAATGCGCAGATTGCCATACTTGAGAAACAACTTTCAGCTGCAAAATCGACCCTCGAAACTACTGTGGAAAGTATTTCAGGGGAAAATAATGCACTTGATATACAATCGGAACAAATAGATGATCAGTTGAAAAAATGCAAAATTACCAGCCCGATAACAGGTACTGTATTGGTTAAATTTGCCGAAAAAGGCGAACTGGCAACAGCGGGAAGGGTTCTGTTTAAAATTGCTGATACCAACCAAATGATTTTGCGCGCCTATTTCACTGCCGACCAAATTACACAACTGAAAACCGCTCAGAAAGTGAATGTTTTTGCGGATTTTGGCGAAAATGAAACGAAACAATATACAGGAACTATTAACTGGATATCAAGTAAATCGGAATTCACACCAAAAACTATTCAAACCCGCAACGAAAGGGCAAATCAGGTGTACGCCGTGAAAATTGCTGTGAAAAATGATGGTTTTTTAAAAATTGGTCAATATGGTAATGTTCAGATTATCAAGAATTAAAATGGCTATCCTAAAGGCTCCTTAATAAGTCATTCGTTCTAACACATAAGAATAAAAATAGGAACGCGGATTTAGCGGATTTGGCGGATTTACACAGATATGATTTTAATTTACCGGATTTTATTTCGGATTTTATTTACTTCGCAAATTGCTGATTCTTCAAATACATATTAATAGCCAGTTGTTTACTTCGCTTGCGAAGTTTTATCCGTATTTAAAATCCGAAAAATAATCCGATTTTATTAGCTAAATCCGATTCATACGCGTTCCGATTTTTTTATTTAAACGGATTTTTTGGAGTTAAATCAATAAAATAAAACAAAATAAAACATTTATTTACGATAATAATAACTGGAAACCATTTTTATATAAATTTCAGATATTGTTTACATTCAGACTTTCAGCAATTAACTGAATTAATAGTTTGCAGCCCTGGTTCTTGATTCTATAATCTCTTTAAATTATTTATATTGCATAATTTCATTAAAAAAACCGCACTCTCACTCGGATTCGATGCCTGTGGAATTGCCCGCGCAGAGGAACTGACCGAAGACAAAACTTTTCTGAAACTATGGCTTGATGATGGGAAACATGGCGAAATGAAATATCTTGCACGCAATTTTGAAAAGCGTACCGATCCGCGTTTGCTCGTTCCGGGTTGCAAATCGGTTGTGGTTGTTTTGATGAATTATTTCCCCGAAAAAAAACAACCTGCCAACGCTCCAATAATTGCCCGTTATGCTTATTCTGAAATTGACTATCACACCATAATGAAATCGAAACTGAACAAACTTGAAACTGAAATCAGACAAGATTATGGAGCATCGTGTTTTAATGATGATTGTCAGCACTTGTTTGTCGATTCGGCACCGGTACTCGAAAGACGCTGGGCGCAACGCGCCGGACTTGGCTGGATTGGCAAACATACCCAACTAATTGCTTCGGAAATTGGATCCTACTATTTTATCGGGATTTTGATGCTGAATACAGAAACCGAATATGACAAACCGGTCGTAGAGAGATGTGGTTCGTGTAGGCGATGCATCGATGCTTGCCCCACCCGAGCTCTTGAAAATGGTTCGCTCGATGCCCGCCGCTGCATTTCGTATCTGACCATTGAAAGCAAAAATGATATTCCTGAAGAATTTCAGGATAAACTTTCAGGTTGCGTTTGGGGATGCGATATTTGTGCAGAGGTTTGTCCGTGGAATAAAAAGTGGTCGGTTCCAAATTCACATCAAGAGCTGAATACTGTCGGGCAAATTACCGAATGGAAAAAAGAAAACTGGGCGCAAATGAATGAGACGGAATTCAATCGTATTTTTGGTAAATCGGCAATAAAACGTGCAGGATTCCGAAAGTTGATGAAGAATATTGAAATGATAGAAAAAACAATAAGTATAGTTCGACTGTGTATAAAATAACAACTACTTCGACTGGGCATAAATTGAAAAAAGCATACAAAACCCATATTTTTCTAAAAACGGTTTTAGATTACCATTAAAGGAAAAAGGATTCTGTCTTTGATGTTTCAAATCAAAGAAACGACCTGCCGCGCTTGTTGTTTGGTCGTAATCTATGTCATAAAATGTAGTGTATTGCTTATGATTCTCGGAAACTATTTTTAGAATATCCGTCTGATAACTATCGCAAACAAAACAACGTTTTGCGTTTTTTGAAGCGTGGTACAATGCGAATATTCTGTCAATGTTAGTAGAAGAAACTAAAACAAAGTTGTATTTGTTTTTTCTGAATTGCAATTCAAAGTCTTTTTGTAATTCTTGCTCCGTTTGCATTGTCGCATTCGGACGTAAAATATTTGAACCTTCAGAAATTATGTAATCAATGTTTTTGGCATAGCTTTTTAGCGTTGGAATTAGTCCTTTACTTCTAAACCCGTGTCCGCGAAAATCGCCCGTGTGAAGTATTCGTTGGTTATCTGCTTCAACAATAAACATATAGGCGTCAAAAGCGGAGTGGTCAATTAGCAACGGTGTTACAACAATTTCTCCGACTATTATTTTGTGCAATTGCTCAAAAGTGTTGATTGTCTTAATACGCTCAACAATTCTTTTATGTTTTTCTGACTCGTTTGGGTCAGGAATATGAGATAATCTGCTTTCAAGACAATTAAAAATTTCAAGTGCCGTTTTTCCAACGTATATCGGCAAATCCGTTAAAGTATCGCAAATTTTTCCAATATGGTCACCGTGGTAGTGAGTTATAAATAAAGCACTTTTTGAAATATCGCCACTATTTAAGCCGTCAATCGGTTATAATTCCTTTTTCTCCGTACCCGGCAACTGCTCGCCAAAGTCAATAAAAATCTTAAACCCGCCACTTTCAATCTCGGTTACACAACCACCTATTTGATTTGTTCCTCTATGTATTGTTAGTTTTTATTCAGGTATAATTTTCTCATCGTAGCCACCATCAATTATGTCTGTAATTCTTATATTTTTAAGCGTTTCTTTTGAAAATAAAAATGTGGCGTAAAATTTATTGTCGTTTCTTGTTATGTCTCCAAACTTGCTTTCAACACTATCTTTCGTTGATAATCTTTTACATTCCCAACGCTTGTCATTGAAAAGGTAACCTGCCATTGTTTGTTTGGGAGTGCTTGCATTTTCTTTTTCAGCATTATTGTCTAATGTAATAAAGTAAAATTCAGGCGTTAATATATCAACTTCTTCGGGCGATTCAAATGGTACTGATATTCCAAGTTCTTTCTGACTTTTGACTATTTCAATAATTTCTTGTTTCAAATGACCTTCAAAAAATCCTTTATCACAGAATTTATTAAAATCTTCCACGTGCTTAAATATCCCACTATTACCACCTATAGCACCATTGCCATATTTTAATTCTATCAAGGCAACTCTATGCGGTTTATCTTTGGAAAGAGCAATAATATCAAATCGACCGTTAAAATCAGCTTTTTCTTTCTCAGTTTTATCTTTGAATTGCTTAATATATTCAACATCAATGCAAAACCAATTAGAATTTTTGTTTCCATTGTTTAAAAGAACCAACTTAGATTGGGCTTTTTTCTCTGAAGTTGCTTTATCATCGCTGTTTTTTTTAAATTCTTCGTATTGTTCGCAAATTTGAACAGGTTTAATTTTATATCGTTTTTCTTTCTCTTTGCTGCCATAATGTATTCCGTCTAAGTAATATTTGTCTATTTCGCAACGAATAGAACCGTTTGTGTACGTAATTTTAGCAATGCTATCACAGTTGTAATATAAATTCATATAATTATTACGTATTCCAATAAATAATTCATCTTTATGTTTCCCATAAAGTTCATAAAGTTCACTTTGTTTGAATGCTTTCGCAAAGTCTTTGGAAATTCCTCGGGTTATTTTCTTTTTTATTGTTGTTTTCATTTCTTTCTCTTTCGGCTTAACTATTTGTCAAATTTCAGTGCACTTTTAGAGTGACGGCTAACGTTCCCGGGCTTTGCGTTGGTGGGCTTTTGGAACACCAAACTGTCTGCCCGCACTAAGTTTATTAATTGCTCAAATGTTTATACTCGCACTGTCCGCCCACTAACGCAAAACCCGTGTTAGCGGCTGGCATATTTTTGTTTCTACTTTTTGCTATATTTAAGGGTAAGTCAAAACTAATTTCCATATTGTCAATTATGTTGTTGTCTATATTATCGTCAAATTTTCTG
>JAURYY010000234.1 GCA_030653695.1 Paludibacter sp.
TTCCATTGACTATCGGTGAGGTTGGTTGGATACGTTTTCATATTTCTTTATGTATTTGATTTACATAAAGTTACGACATTATTTTCAACTAAACAACTGATAGGCAGTTTATTTTTACATTATTTTTTAAACAGTTTCTAAGTGTATCTTAGTGCAATTAAGTGTTCTTAGTGTTAAACTTCTTATATTTAATTACATAGAAATCTAATCCATATAAAGTCTATTAAAAAAACGTTGGGTACAAAATCCGATAGTCATTTTAAATAATTTGTAATCATTTGCCCCTGATGAATTTTTCCATCCATCGAATAGTATTTTACTGTAATTAATCTGAGATTTTTGATGATGTGCTCGGGTATTTTGATACCTGCTGTGGCTTGTTCGAATGTGTAGTTGCAATCTATTATAACTGTGTCTGTTATTCCGGCAGGTTCATCAACGACTGAAACCCTCTGTTTGTCGCTTTTGCACGAAACGGTCAGTAAAAGGATGCAACAGCAGCCGAATAAATAATTTTTTATCATAGTAATACTCGTTTTATTTAATATTTATAGATTGCAAAATTACAATTTTATTGTATAAGATAATGTGTTTTTTGATAAAAAACTACATGAATCATGTTGATAACTCTGTATGTTTATCAGGTTTTTTACTGTAAAATAGTATTATCTTTGTAACTCAAAAATTATCTGATAAAGATGCGTTTAGATTCACTTTCAATATTAAACTATAAAAATATTGGTGAGGCAAACCTTGAGTTTTCGCCCAATATCAATTGCTTTATTGGCGATAATGGTATGGGAAAAACCAATATTTTGGATGCCATTTATTACTTATCGTTTTGCAAAAGTCATTCTAATCCCATCGACTCGCAAAATATTATGCACGATGCCGAGTTTTTTATGCTACACGGAAAGTACAATTTGCACAATTCGGTCGAAGAGATATATTGCGGAATGAAACGAAAACAAAAGAAACAGTTCAAACGCAATAAAAAGGAATATGACCGACTTTCGGAACACATAGGATTATTACCCCTTGTTTTGGTTTCGCCCGACGATGCTGTCTTAATTTCGGAAGGAAGTGATGAACGCCGAAAATTTATGGATGGGGTAATTTCGCAATATAACCACACTTATCTGGAGCATTTATTAAATTATAACATTGCGCTGCAACAGCGAAATGCCCTGTTGAAACAAGATTTGGGAGCTGATACAGCACTATATGAAATCTGGGAGGACAAAATGGCGTTTCACGGCACATATATATACGAACAACGAAAATCTTTTATTAACGATTTTGTTCCCCTGTTTCAGAAGTATTACAGCAGAATTTCCTGCGGAAATGAAAAAATCAACCTCTCCTATCAATCGCAACTTGATACTAAAGATATTCGTTTAAGTTTATCCGCTTCGCGCCAACGCGACCAAATACTCGGTTATTCTACGCAAGGAATTCACAGAGACGAACTCGAAATGTTGCTCGACAATCACCCGATAAAACGGGTTGGTTCACAGGGACAAAACAAAACTTGTCTGATTTCGCTGAAACTTGCACAATTTAATTTTCTAAAACGTATTCATAATTTGTCGCCCTTGCTTCTGCTTGATGATATTTTTGATAAACTCGACTCCAAGCGGGTTAAACAAATAGTTCAATTGGTATCAGATGAAACATTTGGACAAATTTTTATTACGGACACTAACCGTGAACATTTAGACGAAATACTTTCCCAACTTGAACAAGAAGCTACTATTTTTACTGTCCAACATGGTAAAATTTTACAATAGTACTTTTTGATTCGTTAAATAATGTGTAGTCATTATTACTATTCTTTATCCTCGCAATTCTTCTTTGTAATCACTTCTATTAGTTAATCATTTATTTTTTTGGAAATATTATTTCAAAAACAGATTTTTAAATTGCTACTAAACAGCAATATAACAATATATTTCGGAAACTTTCATATTTAAACAAAAAATATATTGTCCGTTTAGTTGTTTTATAAAGAATAATTGATTAAAATTGTAGTCCGAATAAAACCGGATACCACCTAATACAAGTATCTAATTTTAATTTATTTAAGAAATATATAATAGTGAAAACAAAAACTTATTCGCAGGAAGAAATTAGCAAGGCATCAAACGAGTTTTTTAAAGGCGATGATCTTGCAACAAAAGTATGGACAATCAAGTATGCATTAAAAGATTCGTACGGTAACGTGTATGAGGCGACTCCGGATGATATGCATCGGCGAATAGCAAGTGAAATTGCACGGATAGAACAAAAATATCCGAATCCATTGAACCAAGATGAACTTTTTGAACTATTCCGGAATTTTAAGTACATTGTACCTCAAGGAAGTCCCATGACCGGTATTGGGAACGATCATCAGGTTGCTTCTTTGTCCAATTGTTTTGTTATCGGGTTCGATGGCGATTCCGATTCCTATGGTGCCATTATTAAAATTGACGAAGAGCAAGTACAATTGATGAAACGTAGGGGTGGTGTTGGTCACGATTTGTCTCACATTAGGCCCAAAGGTTCTCCGGTTAATAATTCAGCGTTGACCTCAACCGGTATTGTCCCTTTTATGGAGCGATATTCTAATTCAACCCGCGAAGTGGCGCAGGATGGTCGCCGTGGGGCACTTATGTTAAGTGTTTCTATTAAACATCCCGATTCCGAATTATTTATTGATGCAAAAATTGATTCAAGTAAAGTAACCGGCGCAAATGTTTCGGTGAAAATTCATGATGACTTCATGGAATGCGCTCTTTCGAATAAGCCCTTCACACAGCAGTATCCTGTTTTATCAAAAAAGCCCTGGTACACAAAAGAAATTGATGCAACAGCCTTGTGGAAAAAAATTATTCATAACGCCTGGCAATCAGCTGAACCCGGCATTCTTTTCTGGGATACCATCATTCGTGAGTCAGTGCCCGATTGTTACGCTGACTTGGGTTATAAAACCGTTTCGACAAATCCCTGCGGCGAAATTCCTCTTTGTCCTTATGATAGCTGTCGGTTATTAGCCATTAATTTATATTCGTATGTGAATAACCCGTTCACGCCTCAGGCTGTTTTCGATTTTGAATTATTTAAAAAACACGTCGGGCTGGCTCAGCGCATTATGGATGATATTATTGACTTGGAAATGGAGAAAATTGATACAATTATATCAAAAATTGATTCAGATCCCGAAGATAATGACATCAAAAATACTGAATTTCAGTTGTGGGAAAAGATAAAAGAAAAAACATCTCAAGGCCGACGTACCGGAGTTGGAACTACCGGTGAGGGCGATATGCTTGCTGCCCTTGGTTATCGGTATGGTACCGACCAAGCCACAGATTTTTCGGAACTCGTACACAAAACAGTCGCATTGGCAGCCTACCGATCTTCGGTAATAATGGCTAAAGAACGTGGAAGTTTTAGCATTTACGATGCAAAACGCGAAGAAAATAACCCCTTTATCAACCGGCTGCGTGAAGCTGATCCCGAACTATACAAATTAATGACCAAGTACGGACGTAGAAATATTGCCTGCCTGACCATTGCGCCAACCGGTACAACAAGTATTATGACCCAAACTACATCGGGTATCGAACCTGTTTTTATGCCAGTTTATACCCGCCGCAGAAAAGTGAATCCGAATGATAAAAATGTTCGCATTGATTTTATTGACCAAAATGGTGATTCATTCGAAGAGTATATTGTTTTCCATCATAAATTTGTAACCTGGATGGAGGTAAACGGATACCCTACTGCCAAACATTATTCGAAAGAAGAAGTTGAACAGTTGGTTTCGCAATCTCCGTATTACAAAGCCACTGCCAATGATGTGGATTGGATGAAAAAAGTTCAGATGCAGGGACGGATTCAGAAATGGGTCGATCATTCCATCAGTGTTACTATCAATCTGCCGAATAATGCAACCGAAGAATTAGTTGGACAACTTTACGAAGAAGCCTGGAAATGCGGTTGTAAGGGTGTTACTGTTTATCGCGATGGTTGTAGAACAGGTGTATTGGTTGCACTTGAAGACAAAAAAGATGAGAAAAATGAAGAGAAAAAAGTTTGTTTTCCATATAACGAAGATCACTTGGTACGCCCAATAGAACTGGAATGCGATGTGGTTCGCTTTCAGAATTCCAAAGATAAATGGATTGCATTTGTAGGGTTGAAAGATGGGCGTCCTTACGAAATATTTACCGGATTAGCCGATGATGAAGAAGGAATTTTACTTCCTAAAACCATTACCGAAGGGAAAATTATTAAAACCGTAGATGAAAGCGGAAACAAGCGTTATGACTTTCAATTTGCTAATAAACGGGGGTATAAAACAACTGTTGAAGGGCTTTCGCATAAATTCGACAAAGAATTCTGGAATTACGCCAAATTAATTTCGGGAGTTTTACGTTACGGAATGCCTATCGATCAGGTTATTAAACTTGTTTCAGGTTTGCAACTCGACAGCGAATCGATAAACACCTGGAAAGTAGGTGTTGAGCGAGCTTTGAAAAAATATATTCCCGATGGTACGCATATTGTTGAGCAAATTTGTCCTTCGTGCGGTCAAAATAGTTTAGTGTATCAAGAAGGTTGTATTACTTGTAATAATTGTGCTTACTCGCGTTGCGGTTAATTTCAATTTTTTCAAATAATTAAAAAAACGAGTCACCCGACTCGTTTTTTTAATTTAAAACAAAATGTCTAACGGTTTTTGTATCCATTCTGATTTTTTGATTGTGTTTGTTGAGTTTTTTTTTAATTTTATCTAAAATTGTAACTACTCAGCACCCCTATAAATCAGTAATTGTACATTTATTTAATTGATTTACAGAAAACTAAGTATCCTGCCCCAGAGGGGCTGACTGTGCATAACCCCCAGTGGAGCTTGCGGAACTGGGGGTAAAAGCGAAAAACATCCCCCACTATTGATTTTCAACTTGACTTCGTCAAGTTGAAAATCAATAGGTTATAATCAAAACGAGGGGTGCTGAGTAGTTACCTAAAATTGCACACAAAATCAAATATTTATTTAACCTTTGAATTCTTCGTGGCTTCATATATATTCTTATTCATATTCAACGCTATAACTCACGTTAATCTAAATAAATTCTACTTTATATGCCAGTTTTCGGGATCTATTAGTTTCGCTCTGATAGCCTGTTTGTTCTCAGCATGTTTATTGGCAATTTTATCAGCTAAATAAGCCGGATTTCCTCTTCGGAGTGCCAATCGCATTAAATCGGGGAAACGATTTCCTTCAAAAGCTGTTTCGAGTGCCAGTTCCTGTTGAATCAAGTCTTCAATGTAAAGCACTGAATCGTTCATATTGCTTAATTTAGGGATGCGGTAAAAAGTAGTATCTTTATCCATATTGCCTAATCCTCTCATGCGAACACCAACATTGTTGTTAAACCGGGCATCGGCAAAATTCATAAATTGAGCTATGGGTGAACCTTTTTCTTTTGTGGGAACAATTTTTTCGTTAAACATATTGGTACTGTTCAAGCCGTATTTAATTACAGCAAAAGCAAGCTGAGGTTTATTCAGCCGGTTTACTGCTTCGGCATATCGCAAATAAAGCAACGATGACCTATAAATAATTACGTTTTGCTGATACAATTTGTACTTATAAATCAAATAAGAATTGACAGTAACGCCTGCAAAAGCATAATCGGTTGTAGCTTTCGAGTTGGTGGCAGCACTATACGAGATGGAACCATACATGCGTAAATCACCCTGCGCATTAGAAGCTTCGTTCAGATAATAAGTCTGATTTCTCCAGTTTTGAATCGCGATTCCGGATGCAGTAATTTTTTGTTAATTATTCAAACTGTCGAGATAATAATTCTGACCATATTCAGTGGGACACATAATGGTTGTTATCACTTCGCCCGAGCCCAAGGTAAGCGCTCGGGTCCAGTACAGAAATGCATTGGACGAAATTGTGTTATTCACCGGCACCCAGTACGAATAATTATTCTTTTCTATTACAATTCTTTTTTCAAATATCAGTTCGCGGTATTCGATGGCTGCTTTTTGATACTCGCCTTTCCACAAATACAAATCGCCAAGCACAAAACGAACCGGAAAAATTGAAAAAGTGGTATTGTAAGCATCTACGTATCCGAGATAGGGCATATCGACTTTTTTTAATGGCTCCAAATCTGCAATTAACGAATCGGACAATTCGGTTAACGTAAGTTTCGGGTAAGTTTTTGAAGCATCAGCCACTGTAAGTATTGGTTTGGTGTAATACTTTACCTCTTTAAAATTATTGGCAATCTGCATATAAGTCCATGCCCTGATGGCTTTTACGGCGGCATACTGACGCAGTTTCAACTGCTGACCCCGGTCCACTGCACTTGTATCGAGGTGATGAATTATGTAGTTACAATGATTGACGATGGCATAGTAGTTTTTAATATTTACATATTTATTCGTTTTTGAAATATTAAATGAATTAATCTCCCGTAAATCGGGGTCGGAAGTTGCGGTTACATCCATCAAATCGCCACGCAGCTCACCAAGCAAAACATAACTGTCGGCAATTTTCTGAAGCTGACTGTAAAGACCAAACATTGAATAAATAGAATCGCTTGCCGATTTTAAACCATATTCTTCATCGGTGGTTAATCTTTTCGAATCGACATTCAGCAAACCATCGCAACTTACCAATAATGTCGAACATAAAAGAATACCTGTCAAGTTTCACAACGTTGTTGATAGCATTCTTCCTCTTCCGAGTGTAGTAAGGACGTAGTCCGAACGGAACTCGGAAGAGGAAATGACAAAAAAGTTGACTATTTTTGTTCACCAAAACAAAAAAACATGCAGCAAAT
>JAURYY010000237.1 GCA_030653695.1 Paludibacter sp.
AATTTTACCGTGTTTGTTGAAATAAACTTCTGCTTTGTTAATTTTTTCGCTGCTCAGCAAAAACAAATGCCCCAATTTACTATCGGCTAATTTATGGATGATAGGCCGTCCCAACCACAAAGCCAGCCCGTAATTGATAAAAGCGCCAAGCAAAGCCCCAATAGTACCGAATAGTACTACCAAAAATATATTCAGTTTGCTGTCGGGTTTACTGGCAATATATGCAGCCGGAGGTATTACAATTTCAGATGGAAACGGGATGAATGAGCTCTCGATAGTCATTAAAGCAGTGATGCTGAAATAATTCATGTTTTGTTCGTACCATTTTTCAACTTTTTGAATAATAGACAGGTTTAAGGAGTCTTGTGAAATGTTGTTGTTAGTTGCATGCGCCAACGAAAATGTGCAAACAAACAGTACTAAAAAAGAAATTTTTTTAATCATACAGTTATTATTTTTTAAAAAAATGAGAATTAACGGCTTCGGGACATATTTCGAGAAACAATTTGGGTGCATCGAGATTTTGGTCGGTGGCTTTTTTCAAGTAAACTTTGGCGGCAGTAAAGTTTTTAATTTTAAAAAACGCTGCAGCGGTAAATAAATCAATATATTCGAGGGTGTTATCCATTTCGTAAGCAGCAAGATAATACATCAATGCCGTTTGGTGCTCATCCTTGTCCATGTAAATATTGGCAATTGCCATGATTGTATCGGGTTGTTCGGGGTCAATCGAAATTGATTTGAGATATGCTTGCAAGGCATTTTCATTGTCATTTACTCCAATCAATCCTTCGGCTAAATAAACCCATGCTTCTGACGCTTCATCGTTTATTTCAATCGCTTTGTTTATAAATTCAATGCTAAGTGCATATTTTTCCTGTTCAAGGTAACAGATTCCTATTCCGGTGAGTGCATCGAAATTATCGGGATTGATGAGCAGTGCTTGTTTGTAATAATCAACAGCAACGTCAAATTTCTCCATTTTTTCATAACTTTCTCCTATAAATAGTTTTGCCTGCCATGCTTCAAAAGCGTATTTTTCAAACTCTTTGTAACCCTGAATGGCTTTTTCATATTGTCCGAGTTGAAAGTGTGTATGTGCTTTTTGTAGGTTGGCAAGCGAATCATGCTCGTTTAATGAAAGTGAAAATTCATACGCATTCAGTGCGTTGTTGTAATCCGGAATCGAGAAATACATCTGACCCAGATTGAACCAAGCCTCTGGCATGAACGGGTCAACATCAATGATCCGGTTGTACGCTTCAATAGCTTTTTCATTTTCAGCTATTTGTTCATAACAGAAAGCGAGTTCAAAAAGCAAATCGATATTTTTTTTGTTAAATTCATCCCCTTTGAGCAGATAAATGAGCGATGTTTCAAAATTCAGCAACCCAAAATAAATGTATGCAATATCTAAACATACATTGTCAATGTCATCATTTGCGTTTTTAATAAGGCTGTTGCACAGCAATTGTGCTTCTTTCTCGCGGCTGAGTTTTATCAGTGCTTCAATTTTGAGCAGCTGTAATTCATAATCATCGTTTTCGGCAAGTGAGTCAAGTAATCGGAAAGCTTTTTTGAAATCGCCAACTGCAAGATATATTTTCGCACGTTTAGTTTGCAATGCCGCACTCTGAGGGTGAAGTTGCAATCCCAATTCTAAAGCCTTTGCTCCGTCTTTGGTTCTTCCTTTGCGAAGATAATAATCTACAATTGTTTCGAGTTCTTCAACATCGAAATAACCTGTTGCAGTTCCGGTCAGAAAATTTTCATAACGTTTTACTGTATCATTGAAGTCATCGTCCGGTGGAAATGAAAGTTTTCGGTTCATGCTGTCAGATTTTTTTTGCAAAAATAATACATTAAATGCAATCAAATTAGTGGTTTAACGAAAAGTTATAAACATTATGTTTCGTATTTGAGATTTTCAGGACACTCAAAAACCTTAAAAAACTGAAACATGGTGTGGTAAAGGTACGGTATT
This sequence comes from Paludibacter sp., assembly GCA_030653695.1. Lineage (GTDB taxonomy): Bacteria > Bacteroidota > Bacteroidia > Bacteroidales > Paludibacteraceae > Paludibacter. Next base: position 1,985 of record JAURYY010000237.1, read on the forward strand.
TGTATAATAATGAATGTGTTTTTTTGTTTTAATAGTCGAAAGTGCTAATTCAAATGAGGTTTTAGTCTGAAATTATTTTAACTTTGTACACTGTTTTTTTTAAAATGTGATTTTATGCATTTCGCCCGATTATTTTCTTTTTGTCCGGTTTGCGGTTCATCTCATTTCAAGATAAACAACCAAAAATCGAAACGCTGTGATAACTGCGGATTTGTGATGTACACAAATGCTGCAGCGGCTGTAGCTGTTTTTATTTTAAACAATAAAGATGAATTACTTGTTTGCGTACGGGGAAAAGAACCTGTAAAGGGGACTCTTGATTTGCCGGGCGGATTTGTTGATGAGTATGAAACTGCCGAACAGACAGTAGTGCGAGAGATAAAAGAAGAACTGAATGCCGAGGTAATAGAGGCTAAATATCTATTTTCGTTGCCTAATGACTATTTATATAGTGGTTGGACTATTGAAACACTCGACTTGTTTTTCGCTGCGAAAATTAAGACCGATTCGGAAATTAAACCTGCCGATGATGTTGCCGATTGTTTCTTTATTCCACTTAAAGACTTAAATCCCGATTTATTTGGCTTAAAATCTATTAAAAAAGCTATATCAATATATAAGAATAAATTTGAAATTGCCTGAAATGCTTATTTTTGCATAAGTATCCGATTTTTAAAATAATGAATTCGAATCTGTATTTAAACATCAAAAAATTAATGATGAAAAAATTAATCATCTTAAGCTTATTAGTTAGCTTGTTTGCCTTTCCGGTCATTTCGCAGCAAACAATGATTTACACTCACCCCGACTATTTGTTCAATCAGGGGAAAGAACTTTTTGCTCAGCGGAAATTTGCTGCTTCGTACCGGAACTTTGAAGAATTTCTGAAACAAACCGAAAATATTCAAGCCGGTCAAATTCAGGAAGCAGAGTTTTACCTTGCTGCCAATTCGTTCGAGTTAAGAAAAGACAATGCCGAAGCACGACTCAAAGCGTTTTTTTACAAACATCCATACACGCCATTTTACGATAAAACAAATTTAATGCTTGGAATGCTGGAATATGAAAAGAAAAAGTACAGCCAGGCACTGGCTTATTTCAATAATATTGAACCGAAACGTTTGGGCATGCGCGAACGAACCGATTATTTGTTTTGCAAAGGGTACGCAAGTTTGCAAACCAAAAATTATGTGCAAGCACTCGAAATTTTCAAAGAGCTTAAATCGATGAACACCCGCTATAATCTTTCGGCAACCTATTACTATGCCTACTCCGAATATACGCTGGAAAATTATCAGGCTGCTCTGCCCGAATTTTTGAAAATTGAAAATAATCAGGCTTACAAAAATATTGTACCCTATTATATTGCTCAGATTTTTTATGCCCAAAAAGAGTATGATAAATTTAATGAAAGGGCTGATTTTTTGTTGAAAAATAACCCGGACAATAAAAATAATGGTGAAATTTACCGCATTTTGGGCGAAATTGCATATCAGAAAAAAAATTATACAAGTGCCATTGCCAATTTTAAAAAATACGAAGAACTGATTCCTCAGGTACTGCGCAACGATATGTACTTGCTGGGTTTATCCTATTATCAAACTAAGAATTATAAAAATGCAATTCAATATCTGTCAAAAACGGTTACTGAACGAGATGAATTGACCGAAAACACCTATTTACATCTTGGAAATGCTTATTTGAAAATAAATGATAAAACCAATGCTCGTTTATCGTACGAAGCATCGATACGTACTAATTTTAATAAGTCGGTGCGCGAAGAAGCGTTATATAATTATGCGTTAACTACTTACGAAACCACTTCTGCTTTCGGCGAGTCAGTTTCGGCTTTCGAACAATTTCTTTATGAGTTCCCCAACTCGAAATACACGAACCAGGCTTACGATTATCTTGCTTCGGCTTTGATGACGACCAAGAACTACGAATCGGCATATCAAACCATTTTAAAAATAAGAACGCCCAATGCCAAGTTGCTTGAAACTAAGCAGTATTTATTATATCAACTTGGAACAGAAGCATTTACGCAAGGCAACTTGAATAAAGCTATTGAATACTTTACCATGTCGTTGCAAAATGCTCCGATCGGAAAATATTCAGCTGAAAGCCTGTTCTGGCGCTCCGAAAGTTATTTCCGAACCAACAATAACGATAAAAGTATCAGCGATCTGAAAACGTTTTTTGATAATTCAAATTCAAAAACCAGCATCAACCGCAAAATTGCCAATTACTCGATGGCTTATGCTTATTTTTCGCAAAAGGATTATTCCTCAGCACTGACGTGGTTTCTTAAATACATCGATTTGGAAACAAGTACCGGAAATACCACTTATGCAGATGCGTTGAATCGCATTGGCGATTGCTATTTCAATGCACGAAATTTTTCGAAAGCTGAAACGTTTTATACAAGAGCTTCAAGTGTGAGTCCCAATACAGGCGATTATGCAATATTTCAGAGTGCTTATGCTGCCGGACTACAAAGTAATTATACAACAAAAATTTCAAGGCTTGAAACACTTATTTCAAAATATCCCAACTCTGAGTATGTAGATGATGCACTTTACGAAATTGGTCGGTCGTACATAATGCTCGAAAATGACAATAAAGCCATTTCGGCGTTTCAGCGCTTACTCGACTTACAACCCAACAGCAACTTGACCCGAAAAGCAGCATACGAAATCGGTATGATTTATTTCAATGATGGAAAATACGAACAAGCCATTGCTGCTTATAAACAGGTGATTGCAAAATATCCAGGAAGTCAGGAAGCACGTACAGCGCTCGAAAGTCTTGAAAGCGTGTATGTCGAAATTAATGATGTGGCATCGTATGTGGCATATACAAAAACACTTGGAGTAACAATCGGCAATTCAACGGCGGTTCGCGAAGATTCAATTTCGTATGTGGCAGCCGAACGGCAATATATTAATGGCAACTATTCGCAGGCTATAAACGGTATGTTGACTTATCTGAAAAATTATTGTTCCGGCGGACGATATTGTACCAATGCACAGTATTATTTAGCCGACAGTTATTACAAAACAAATGACAAAGTCAAAGCCTTACCGGCTTATCAAGCATTGTTGAGAATAGGGGGAAATCAGTTCATTGAAGAAGCTGCGATGCGTTGTGCCGAAATTACTTACGATGAAAAAGATTATGCATCGGCTTTACAGTACTTCAAACAATTGCAGACAGTAGCTCAAACCACCGAGAATAGAAATATAGGCCGATTGGGCGTATTGCGATGTAGTTATTTTCTGAATGATCATCAGACTACCATCAATATTGCCAACGAAATATTTGCCGATTTTCGTTCAAGCGACGTGTTGAAGTCGGAAGCTCGCTATAACAGAGCGAAAGCTTATATTGCTTTAAATCAAATAAATATGGCTTTGTCCGATTTGAAAACGCTTGCTGCCGATACCCGTACTGCCAATGGAGCCGAAGCGAAATATATGTTAGCAAATATATATTTCGATCAAGGAAAACTTGGCGATTCAGAGAAAGAAATTCTCGATTTTGCCAAAAAGAATACCCCATATCAATATTGGCTCGCTCGTAGTTTTGTGCTGTTATCCGATATTTATATCAAACAGGGAAATGATTTTCAGGCGAAACAGTATTTGCTGAGTTTACAGCGAAATTATACCGAAAAAGATGAAATTCAGGACATGATATCCGAAAGACTTCAGGGAATAGCTGACCGTGAAAGCAAAAGTTTGATTAAATAAAAAAACAGGTCGAATAGTTATAAAAACATGAACAGAAAAATGAAAACATTTAAATATATCTATACTGTTTTAACATTGTTATTTACAGGAACTTTTGTTTCGGTCGATGCCCAAACTACAAAAACAAATGATAAAAATGTAACGGTGGAACGTGAGTATAAACCGGTAATTCAGGATGCCGGAAAAATAAACTCAGTTCCGGAGGTACTCGAGTCCAATGTTGCAAAAGCAGAAGCTAAATACTCCGAATTTAATTTGCCACTCGATGTCAATAAAAATGTATATCCGCTTTCGGCAGCCGAACTTGAACGCGAGCGCCGCCGAAACGACAAGTCCGCCTTTGTGCGTTTTGGTGTAGGAAATGGATTAAATTCGATGGCTGATATGTCATTGCCTGTAATCAGCAATGAGGATGTTTTA
>JAURYY010000243.1 GCA_030653695.1 Paludibacter sp.
TATTTTAATCACCACAATACAGATATAAGTCGTTTTACATTTGTATTTCCCAACCGGCGCGCAGGACTTTTTTTTCAGCGGTATTTATCTCAAATTGCCAACCGTCCGATATTCTCTCCCGAAATTATCACTATAAACGAATGTTTTGCTTCGGCCTGTACTTGGCAAACTGCCGATAGGTTGAGCATGTTGTTCCGGCTTTACAATATTTACAGGAAGTTAAGCCGAAACGATGAAAGCTTTGATACTTTCGCATTCTGGGGCGAAATGCTGTTAAACGATTTCGATGAAGTGGACAAATACATGGTTGATGCCCGTCAACTATTTACCAATGTAACTGAATTAAAGGAAATAGACCGATTGTTTAATGTGTTTTCGGAAACTCAGATAGCAGCCATCAAAGAGTTCTGGAAAAATTTTATTCCCGTTACTGAAGAAAAAACCCAACAAGAATTTATTACCACGTGGAATATTTTAAATCCGGTTTATGAAGAATGCAGACGTGAATTAATTGCCGAAAACACAGCAACTGAAGGAATGATTTCGCGTAATGTGGCAAGCCGGTTGAAAAATAAAGAAAATATCCCGCAATGGGAAAATAAACAATTTGTTTTTATTGGTTTCAATGCCCTTAATCCATGCGAACGCGCATTGATGGCGGAACTTCAAAAACGCGAACAAGCCGATTTTTACTGGGATTATGAAGCAAGTGAGTTACGCGATTTGGACAATCCTGCTTCGCAATTTTATGCTCAAAACACCCAACTTTTCCCATCGAAATACACTATCGAACCGGTAATCGAATCGTTAAACGAAAAGATAATGGAAATTATAGCCGTTCCTTCGGCTGTAGGACAGGCAAAACAGGTTTTTTCGATATTAAATAAAATTTATCCGCCCCACGAAAAAAATGAAAACCTGATCAGTACAGCTGTGGTTTTACCCGACGAAAGTTTGATAACACCTTTGCTCCATTCATTGCCTGAACAAATAGCGAAAGTGAATGTAACCATGGGTTTCCCGCTGAGTACTACTCCGGTAGCAAGCTTAATTGATTCAATATTCGAATTGCAAAAACGTATTCGAATTTCGGGCAAAAAAGTCAGTTTTTATTATATCACAGTTGCAAACATTCTGAATCATCAGTATATTGCACTACTTTGTAGTGAAGAGGTTCATGAGATCAGCAGGCAAATATCAGAAAACAACCTGATATACATAACTGAAAATGATTTACAAAAAAACGATTTACTCAAAGCCATCTTCACACATCAAACCGATGCTGAAAACTTTCTGCCCTATCTGCTTCGTATCCTCCGTATTTTACAAATAAATTTGCAAAGAATGCAAAAAGCGAAGAATGACTTTCAACTTGAAACCGACTTTATTTACCAATATTATATTACCCTGAATCGGATGTCAGATATAATAAAAGAAAATTCGGTAAAAATTGAAATGAATCTTGATACTTTAATGCGGTTGACCCGACAAATTACATCAGGAATAACAATACCTTTCGTTGGTGAGCCACTTGATGGATTACAGGTTATGGGAGTGCTTGAAACTCGGGGAATTGATTTTGAAAATTTAATTATAACATCATTCAACGAAGGAGTTTACCCTAAAAAAAGCGCATCGGACAGTTTTATTCCGTATAATCTCCGAAAAGGTTTTGGTTTACCCACTAATGAATTTCACGATGCCATTTTATCATATAATTTTTACCGGTTAATTCATCATGCAAAACGAATTTTCTTTCTTTACGATTCACGGACGGAAGGAATGCAATCAGGTGAAGTTAGCCGTTATTTGCATCAACTGTATTATCATTACGGGGTTGAAATAAAGCACAAAACTGTTTCGTACGATATTTCGTTCAACAATGTTCAAAATATTCAGATTGAAAAAACGCCTGATGTAATGAACAAACTTTATGCTTTTTTGAGCAAAGATGAAGATGGTCGTTCATTGTCAGCAAGTTCGATTAAAACTTACATCGATTGTCCGTTACAGTTTTATCTTACCCAGATTGAAAAAACCGAACAACCCGACGAAGTAACCGAAATGATTGAAGATAACATGTTCGGCACGCTTTTTCATGCTGTAATGGAGAATATTTACGAACCTTATTTAGGGAAGATTATTCAACCCGATGATATAAAAACCTTGATTGACAATCAATTGTTTATCGACAAACAAATTAATAAAGCATTTGCCAAAAAATTTTTCAAAAAGAAAACAGCTGAAACCGTGGAGCTTGAAGGAAATAACCTACTGATAGCCAATGTGCTTCAAAAATACGTAAAACAAGTACTGCGCACCGACAAAGATTATGCTCCTTTCAAATATTTAAATTCAGAAGAACGGTGCAAAATAAGTTTTCCCATCGAAGCCGGAGAAGTGAATTTGAAGGGTTTTATCGACAGAGTTGATGAAAAAGATGAACGAATCAGAATTCTTGATTATAAAACCGGTGCAGGAAATCTCAATTTCAAAAGTTTGTCCGAAGTGTTCGAACACAATAATCACAACAAAAATAAATTTGTTTTGCAGACATTTTTGTATGGAATTTTTTATAAAGAAAAAGCAGCCGGCAAAATAATTACACCCGGCATCTATTTTATCCGCAATGTATTTAACGACGGTTTTTCAACAACATTAAATTATAAACCCGACCCTAAAACAAATCTGGCTGTTGAAGATTTCGTGCAATTTGAGGATGAATTCAATATCGGACTCAGGGCTTGTTTAAATGAAATATTCGACCCTGAAATTCCTTTTTTTCAAACTACCAATACCAGCCCGTGCGAATATTGCCTTTTTACAGGGATTTGCAGCAGATAATCACCAATGGTATCAACATATACTCAAAAAAAACCGATGAAAAAAACAGTTAGTCAGAAAATGATTGTAAAAGATAATCAAACAGCCGAATATTTAGGTTCGGGTTTATTGCCTGTTCTTTCAACTCCGGCATTAGTTGCTTTCATGGAAAATACAGCCATGCAACTTATCGAACTACCACAGAGAACCTCAAGTGTAGGAACAGCCATCAATATAAAACATTTAAAAGCAAGTAAGATAGGAGATTGCATAAGGTGTTTCGCAACTTTAATTTCAAATGAAGGCAAAATATATTGTTTTGAATTAAAAGCGTTTAATGAAAAAGGAGAATTGATTGGCGAGGCAACTCACGAACGCTATATTATAGATATAAAAATATTTATGGCTAAACTCCAATAAAAAAAGCGAACCAACAGGTTCGCTTTTTTGTTGAGAGCGGAAGACGGGACTCAAACCCGCGACCCTCAGCTTGGAAGGCTAATGCTCTATCGACTGAGCTACTTCCGCAATTTGATGTGATAATGTGAAAATTTGATAATGTGATAATTAAAACAATTATCACATCAACCTATCAACTCATCATCTCATCGTTTTGTGGGCAGTGAAGGATTCGAACCTCCGAAGTCGAAAGACAGCTGAGTTACAGTCAGCCCCAGTTGGCCACTTTGGTAACTGCCCGGTTTTTTTTAACGAAGTACAAAGGTACTATTTTTTCAAATAACTACCAAATAATATTCGCCATTTTTATGGCGGTTATTGCTGCTTCTACGCCTTTGTTCCCATGTATTCCGCCGGCTCTGTTTTGTGCCTGTTCTAACGTGTTTGTGGTCAATACTCCAAAAATTACCGGGCAACAATCAGGCATAGTGTTTAACGCGGTGATTCCGGATGTTACTCCCTGACAAACATAATCGAAATGTGGAGTTTCGCCCTGAATAACGCAGCCCAAAGTAATAACCGCAGCGTATTTATGAATCTTTCGGTTATCAATCATACATATATAATCATTTAATAGTTCTTTTGCTGCATAAGTCAGTTCAAAAGTTCCGGGAACGTGAACAATATTAATGTTTGACGGTTTAACACCATTTTCGATTAAAGTTTTAATAGCACCCTGCAATAAAGAATAGGTAATTTGTGGGTTCCAGTCGGCAACCGCTATAGCATATTGTTGCGCAAATACTTTATCTTTATCAGGCATTTTATCCTGATCGTATTCCGAGAGATTCTGAAATTGGGTTGCCATGATAATTCAAAAATGAAAATTTATAAATAATTTGTATTTCAAACCATTAAAAAAAGCTACTTCTGATGAAGTAGCTTTGATTATATTATTTTAACCTGCTGTTACTTCTGAATACGTGCAATGTATTTTTCGATATCTGCAGCTTCATTACTTTTCGGGAAATTATCTTTAATTTTAATGTAAAGTTTAAGTGCTTTTTCAGGTTGATTTAATGACTCATAAACAAAACCTGCTTTTTTCAGATAAACCGGACTCAAAACCTCGTTATTCATATCGGCAGCTTTTTCAAAATAACTGACTGCTTTTTTTGTTTCGCCAAGTTCAACATAACTGTCGCCAATTAATCCGGTGATTGAAGTAGTAAAATACTCATCTTCGCCATCGAATTGTGTAAGGTTTTTAATGGCATTGTCATATTCCCCTAATTTATAATAACATATTCCGGCGTAGGCTGCAGCCAGATTGCCCGAAGAGGTTATTCCGTATTCAGATATTATTTCTTTAAAACCAATAAATTCGTTTGCCTTTCCAACCAATGCAATTTTAAATGAATCGGTATTGAAATAGGTTTGAGCTTTATACATTTCATTTTCAGCTTCTATTTCGCGGGGCTTTAAATAGAAGTTTCGGAATGCTAATATTATAATGACTACCATTACAATGGTTCCGACAACATACAAAATCTGTTTTTGGTATTTTTCAATAAAAGCTTCCGATGATGTTAAAACCTGTTCAACATTTTCTAACTCATTGTGTTTTTTCCCCTTGTTCAACATAAATCTCAATGTTTTTGTATAATTTTTGAAAAAATCTGCTTTAAAGCGGTGCAAAATTACAGATTTTCTTTTATATACCGAAATTTTACAAGCTGTTTTTTTGAATATTCAACGATTAATTGATGAATGATAATTTTGCCGTTTTTTTATTTGTTTTTAACTATAAATATTTGTTTAAAAGGAATAACTGTAAAATAATAGTATTATATTTGCATCAGAATAATGAAATAAACCGCATTGTTAGGAGATTGGAAAACTCAACATAAAACATTTAACGAGTTATGGAGGTTTTTAATGGCGGGCTGCACCTTAGGGTATTCCGAGTGTATCGGAACGGCAGATTACAAAAGAAACTTACAGCTTAAATCCTGCTTACAGGAGTTTTCTCAATAAAAAACATTGCGGTTTTTTCATTTTTTTCCTCCACATTTGTTTCCGAAAGAAACTGCCGAACTAAAAATCACTACTTCATTTTTGTTCAAATTTTTTTGTTCAAATTTTTTTGTATTTTTGTATTATCTTAAATTCATAAAATATGAAGAAAAATGGTTTAATTTCCTTTCTTGCTGTTGCATCTATCCCTGTCTTTTCTCAAAATTCGTCAAATACTTTAGATGAAAATGCCAATAATATTTTCAAGCCTGTTGTTTCTATTTTAGATAAAATTTTGTTTTGGGATCCTTTTGCTGCTATTGGACTTGATTTAGGAACCAAAGTTCCGATTATTATAATATGGCTTATTTTCGGGGCATTATTTTTTACTTTTTATTTTAAATTTATCAACATAAGGGGTTTTAAACATGCCATACAGTTGGTGTCCGGGGTGTTTGATAAAGATGGACACGATGGTGAAATTTCACATTTTCAGGCAATTGCCACTGCATGTGCATCGACCGTAGGATTAGGAAATATAGCCGGAGTGGCAGTGGCAATTTCATTAGGAGGTCCCGGTGCTACTTTTTGGCTGATTATAGCCGGTTTTTTGGGTATGACTTCAAAATTTACTGAATGTACATTAGGGGTGAAATACCGCCAAATTAATCCTGATGAATCGGTGTCGGGAGGACCCATGTATTATTTAAGAGACGGATTGGCGAAGAAAGGATGGCGAAAAACAGGTAAGTTGTTGTCAGTACTATTTGCCATTTTTGCTGCCATTGGGGCTTTCGGAATTGGTAATATGTTTCAGTCAAATCAGGTTGTTTCTCAAACTATTGTTACTTTTCCCGCCTTGTTTGAGTATAAAATCTGGATCGGATTGTTGATTGCTTTTTTAGTTGGAATTGTTATTATTGGTGGCATTAAAGGCATTGCAAAAGTGAATGATAAATTATTTCCGACCATGGCAATTTTTTATATTGTGGCTTGCCTTGTAATTATTGCAGTTAATTTTAATCATTTAGGCGATGCCATTGTTTTGATTTTTCAAGGTGCATTTACACCCGATGCTGCCAAAGGAGGTGTTGTAGGAGTCATGATTATGGGATTCAGGCGGGCTGCTTTTTCAAACGAAGCCGGAATTGGTTCGGCAGCCATTGCTCACGCTACAGTTAAAACACAAAAACCTGTTACCGAAGGATTTGTATCGTTGCTCGAGCCTTTTATCGATACAGTGGTTATTTGTACAATGACGGCTTTAGTAATTATAATTACAGGGCTTTATAATAATCCTGATAACTTAGCCGGAACCCAACTTACATCAGCCGCGTTTGCGACAGTATCCTCTTGGTTTCCTTATCTTTTATTGCCAATAATATTTATGTTTGCCTATTCAACCATAATTTCATGGTCGTATTACGGTGTTAAAAGTTTTGATTTTTTAGTGGGTGGTTTTACCGAAAAATATTTTGGAAAGCGCGTTTATGCAACACGCTTTTATCAAATTTTCTTTCTTATTTTTACTATTTTAGGTGCTGTGTTGAGTTTAAGTGCCGTGGTTGATTTCTCTGATATGTTGGTACTTTCGATGGCGGTTCCGAATATTATCGGGTTGTTAGTATTGGCTCCCGAAGTCAAAGCTGAACTGAAAGAATATGAGAAATGGATTAAAACGCAGATTCCGAACAAAAGAATAAAATTTTAAGAATATTTTTTTATTCCCCCGATTTAGATTTTCTACTTCGCATCCAAGCGAGGAAAAAATTAATTTCGATGTTATTCAAAATACTTCCAAGCATTTGATGAGCCGAACCTGACTCTTCATTTTTATCCATCAGCTTTATTGCCATTTCGCGTTTTTCAGCCGAAATAAATTTGTTTATGTCTAATAATCCTACATTTACAAAACTGTACAAATGTGAGCAAATGGTCGAAACAGCGAGTCCCCGTTCAACTGCAATTTGGTCAATCGTTTTACCGGTTTTGAACAATTCAAGTGTCTGTCGGTGCGAATCGCCTTTTGGTTTTTTCTCTTTCCTTTCCTTTTGCGTTACTTTTTTATCTTCCATTTGCGTCGTCAGTTTATATTCTTCGCAATATTGTCTGATAATTTTCAGAAACTGACTTCCGTACTTCTCGACTTTAGCCGGACCAAAACCATTTATTTTAAGTAAATCATTTTCTGTTAATGGAAGATAATCAGCCATTTCGATCAAGGTTGCACTGCCGGCTACTAAGTAAATTGGCAAATCACGAGGTTCACAAAGTTGGTTTCGTAGTGTAAGCAACTGAAAATACAGTTTGGGATTTCGAGATGAAACTGATTTTGAGGTTCCGGTTGTTTTAGAGTATGAGTCAATGCTGAAATCGGGCAAAAGGAATGTGTTTTTCAGCATAAAGTAACCTTCAACAGTAAATGGATGTTTAAGACCTTTCAGCAGATGTAATTTCTGTGCCATAATTCCGAAATTAGTTTTGATTTGATCGTTATAGGTACGTGAATTTTCTCTGCTATCGGTTGTAGCAGGCGATTGTCGCATTGTTTCGAGTAGATTTGCAATTTTTTCGGTAAAAAACCCTGTGGCAGCATTTAATCGTTCCGACAAAAAATCTTCATTTACTGTTTCTTCGTTCAAAATATTTTGTAACTGATGTTGAAATTTATCTGCAACTTCCTGTATGTTCTGAATTTGCTTCAGAATAGCTATCAGAAATGGTACAGTTTCGTCATTAAACGAACTTGCCACACTTTCTACTTCGCGCAGTAACCGCGATGCAAGTCCAATCCCTGTACGATAGTCGAAAAGTTGTGCCAGCACGAACGATCTAAATTGATTTCGTGATTCAATGAGTTGTATTTCAAGTGTTTCTACCGGAAGTTTATGCTGGTTATATTCTACAATCTGTCGGTCGTTTTCAATGCTGTAAGGGTTAATTTTACTCCATAGCACCATACCTTCGAGGCTTCGACATCGGCTCAATGCCACGTAAACTTGTCCGGCAGCAAAGGCATCGCCTGCATCAATCACGGCTTTGTCGAAAGTGAGTCCCTGACTTTTGTGTATAGTAATTGCCCATGCCAAACGCAGCGGATATTGCTCGAAAGTGCCGAGTTTTTTTTCTTCAATTTGTTTGGTAGTTTCGTTGGTTGAATAACGTATGTTTTCCCAGATCATTTTACCGAGTTCTATCGGCTCATTGTCGCCCGGGCATTTTATTGATATAATGTCATCTTCAATTGATTTAATAATCCCTATTTTTCCGTTATAAAAACGTCGTGGTGTTTCGTTGTCATTTTTAATAAACATTACCTTAGCTCCGATTTTCAGATGCAATTTTTTTTCATTCGGATAACTTTTTTCCGGAAAATCACCTTCAATTTCAGCTTCGAAAAAGTAGGATTTTGTTTTTAGCTTTGCTAATTCATCGGCATTTGTGCGGTCGGCTTTATAGTTGTGAGTAGTTAGTGTAATATATGTGTCATTTTCGGGTGGCACAAAAAGTGGATTATATCTGCTTTGAAGTAGTTTTAATCCGCTTTCCGACAGGCAGTTATTACGAACTTCATTCAATACCCGAATGAAATCCATATTGGTCTGGCGAAAAATTTTGTCTAATTCGATATAAACAGGTTGTTGCTGTAAAACTACCTGACTGTGAAAGAAATACGGACTCTTATAATAGGGTGATAGAAGCCGCCATTCTTCGTCGATGGCTACCGGCGGAAGTTGATACATATCGCCGATAAAAATCACCTGTACACCACCGAAGGGTTCAGTTTGGCGGTAGCGAAAATGCCTCAGTATTGTATCAACTGCATCGAGTACATCAGCCCGAACCATACTTATTTCGTCGATAACCAACAGTTCCAGTTCCTGCAAAACCTTACGCCTATTTCCCTGCATTCGTGTTTTTTCTATCAACTCTTTACGTCCATCAACAGTTGGTACGAATGGTGTAAAAGGTAGTTGAAAGAATGAATGCATAGTAGTTCCGCCGGCATTGATAGCCGCCACACCTGTGGGTGCAACGATGGCCATTTGCTTTTTGGTTGCCTTTTGCAGATTATGCAGAAAAGTTGTTTTTCCCGTTCCGGCTTTTCCGGTCAGAAAAATGCTTCGGTTGGTGGCGATGGCAAACTCACGGGCAAAATGATAAAATGGTGATAAATTGTCCATTATAAATATTTTAAGTCTTTTTTTTACAATAATTTAATATTAAATTTTTCGTATTTTTTGGAAAAGATGTATTAAATGTGCGTTTTAAAATTTTATTACACAAAGATTAAAAATAAAATCGGAATGAACAATCAAAACATAAAAAAAGCCCGCCGTGTAGGGCAAGCTTTTTTTTTGAAAAAAAACGAACGAGAATTAAGAAAGCATACTTAGTAAAATACCTGCAGCAACTGCTGATCCGATTACGCCGGCTACGTTTGGTGCCATAGCATGCATTAGCAAGTGATTTGTTTTGTCGTAATGCAAACCTACCTCCTGCGATACACGGGCTGAGTCGGGTACTGCCGAAACTCCTGCTGATCCAATTAACGGATTAATTTTATTATTCCCTCTTAGAAACAAATTCATGAATTTGGCAAACAATACACCCGATGCAGTAGCTACAATAAACGATGCTGCTCCCAATCCGAAAATTAATATTGAGTCAATGGTCAGGAATTTATCCGCTTGAGTCGAAGCTCCTATGGTTAATCCTAATAAAATGGTTATGGTGTTGATAAGTGCAAAACGAGCAGTTTCGGCTAAGCGTTCTGTTACCCCTGATTCTTTCAGCAAGTTA
>JAURYY010000248.1 GCA_030653695.1 Paludibacter sp.
AAAGGCAGAAACATTTACGGTAGAAGGGTACAATAGTTTATTCATGCATTTTTTGGCAAGAATGAGAAGAAAATCAAAATGCTATTCTAAAAAAGCGGAAATGTTAAATTTATCAGTGCTTTTGCTTATGCATCATAGAAACAACGCTCTTTATATACTTAGTTAGCAATGCCAATTTCAACTTTACACATAACAGACAGGTTAATTTACAATAAAAATGATTTTAAAAACCAACATACTCAAAGCAATAAACAGCAAAACCGGTGACGGATTTGAGCCTTTTTATCTATATGAAAGTAGGAAAATAAAAGAAAAATGTAGCATTTTTCAAAATATTACTTACCCGAATAAATCCATTCATTTTGCTTCGATGGCGAATATAAATCCTCAGTTTCTCGAAATTGTAAAAGGTGAGGGACTAAATATATTTGTCAATTCGCCTCTGCACTTGGACGCTGCACTCAAAGCCGGATTCAGTGGAAGTGAAATCATTTTTACTTCATCGGCACTTTCCGTAAAAGCCATGAAAAACATCGAAAGTGTTGGTGTGCTGGTTAATCTCGACTCGCTCAATCAATTAGCATTGTGGACTCAACTTTTTTCACGAAAAGCAGTAGGGATTCGCTGCAATATCGGCGACTATGTGAAACCTTATGCATCGCATGCCGGAGCTTTTATCGGGAAAGAAAGCCGGCTGGGTTTTACGCATGACGAAATTTCCCGGATTCCTGATAAATCAATTATCAAAGGTTTGCACTTGTACGTTGGTACGGATGTTTTTAATATCAGATATTTTATCGATTGTTATAAAGAGCTGATAAAAATTGCCGTTGAATTCCCGAATCTCGAATACCTGAATTTCGGAGGCGGATTCGGAGTGGCTGAAAACGGCGACCGACAGTTTGATTTTGAGGAATACAATAAGCAGGTAACCAAACTTATGTATGAATTTTCAGAAAAAAAAGGTAAAAGCATAAAACTAATTCTTGAACCCGGCAGAATAATCGGCGGAAATGCGGGTTATTTTGTTTGCTGTGTTTCAGATATCAAAAACCGACCCGACAAAAAGTTAGTGGGTGTTAATGCTTCCACTGTTCAGTTTTCGCGTCCATTGCTGTATCCCGACACTGCGAATCATCCTGTAATGATTATCCGAAACGGAGTTCAGGTAACGACCGGAGCAATGCAATTGACCACCGTTTATGGCTGCTCCACCTATTCGCGCGATATTTTTACCGACAAGGCAGTTTTGCCCGAATTACAAATTGGCGACATTGTAGTATTGGGGAATGCCGGTTCTTATTCTGCATCTTCTTACATGCAATTTCTTGGTTTTCAGAAACCTGAAGAATATTACTTATGATAGCAGAACTTATTGAGGGTAAAGGAGCGCATAAAATTTTCGCAAAAGCAAGTGAAAATGTTTACTGTGAAAATAAATATTTTCGGGGCACCAATGGCAGTGTCGAAATTTTAGTGTTGAGTTCGCATAGCGCTTTCAACTGCCATGCAACGGTAAAAAAGTTTGTAGTGCGCGATGGAAATGATTTGGTTGCCCGGTTTGCGTTGATTCACGATCGATGGTTGCCCGATTATGTTCAGGTTTCATTTTTTGAAGCGCAAAAAGGGCTGGGCGATATTTTTTCGCTGATAAAAAAGGAAATTCAGCATCATTTTCCACATTGCAGCAAAGTGGTTGTGGGGTTGAACGGACATTTAAACTACGGCGCAGGCATTTTGATGAACCGTTTTAATGAACCGCCCATTTTTGGTTTGCCTTACAATCCTGATTATTATTCCGGATACTTTAACGAACTTCATTGTAGAAAAATGGCAACATTCCGATTGAGCATTGAGGCTTACGCAAAATGGGCTCAATCTTACTCCACTCTGCGTGAACTGAAAGGACTTACCGTTCGGTTTATGGACAAACGAAATATAAAAGCCGAAAGTGCAATTTATACACAACTCAACAATCAGGCATTCCCCAGTCATCCCTTTTGGGCAAACCGTGATACCGAAGAAGATGTAGAGCTTTTTTATCCTTTCCGCCATTTGCTCGACAATGAAAATCTGGTATTTGCAGAAGTTTTCGGTAAGCCGGTCGGATTTTTCCTGTGGTATCCCGATTTCAATCAATTGATTTCATCGCAAAGGGATTTGAACGTTTTTGATGTACTGAAATACAGGCTTGGCAAAATTCCCGATACTTTCCGTTTTACTGAAATTGGAATTATTCCTGAATTTCAACGTAGTCCGGTGGCGTTAGCTATGCTGAACAAAGCACTGCCAAAAATACTCGAAAAAGGATATAAATATTGCGAAGGCGGATTTATTTTTGAGGAAAACAGCGCTTCGATGGCTTTTGTAAAAGGATTGTTGAAACGTAGCTTTGGTGTAGAACCTGAAATTTACAGGCAGTACGCGGTATTTGAAACTACATTATAATGCTGGAATTTAAACACATAGAAAAATCGACCCTACTTCCCGAAGCATGGGACGAACTGGCGGAAAATTATTTTCAGCAAAAGAAATTTCTGATGCATACTGAAAAATTTAATCCGTGTCAGCAACGATATTATATGTGTTTCGAAAGTGGTGAAGCGGTTGCAGCTGCAATAATTTATTCACTCAGACTCGATATTTTCACTTTTATAAAAATAAAAAGTCCTGTTAAAATGCATATCGTTGGAATCCCGTGTTCGGTTTCGAGTAAGGGAATTTTCGGGAAAAGCAGTGCTATTGAAGCCTTAAAAAAGTATATTTACAAAGTTGAAAAAGGGTTGGTTGTATTTTTGAATTTAACTGAAAAACCTGTGGAAAGCATAAATGCGATCGGTAACACCCTGCCAACCATCATTTTGTCAAATCAATTTTCGGATTGTAGCCACTATTTGGCATCGCTCCGCTCAAATTACCGCCGACGTATAAATCAAATTAATCAGGAAAATAAAGATTTGCGATTTGAGAAAAAATCGTGTGCTTCATTTACACCGGAAATGTACAATCAATATCTTGAAGTTTACAAACGCAGCAGTGGCAAACTCGAAAAACTGAGTTTTGATTTTT
>JAURYY010000270.1 GCA_030653695.1 Paludibacter sp.
CATTTGATTTTATTTTATCAGACGATCCGGCAACCAAGCAAAATAAAGAAGCATACATTCCTGCAAAACAATTGTTCTTGCCGGTTGATGCGCAACAAGTTATTAAAACCGGCACCGTCTCGGCTGACAGAATTGCTGAAATTAATCCGCAGATTGATATTACGCTGAGCCGACGACTTACAAAAAGTGAATTGATGGTACTTGAAATGCTGAAAACAAACAATTGGAAGCGTCCGATGTATTTCGCGGTAACCGTAGGCGACGATTATTATTTGGGAATGAGCGATCATTTTGAGTTGACAGGTTTGGCTTATCAGATTGTGCCGGTAGGAGTAAAGGGAGCCGGTCCGCAAGTGAATACCAAGGAAATGTACGTAAATATGATGACAAAATTCCGCTTTGGGAATATTGCAGACCCGAAAGTATATTTAGATGAAAATACACTCCGCATGTGCCGCACGCATCGCATGATGTTTTCGCAGTTAGTGGGTGCTTTGTACAACGAAGGTGATTCAGTACGTACACTCAATGCATTGGATTATTGCAATAAAATGATTCCGGGTACTGCCGTTCGTCACGACTATGTTTCCACCATGCTGGCTGAGTATTATTATAAACTCGGACAAAACCAAAAAGGTGATGACATTATGGATGCCGTTGCAAAAGACTGTATAGAAAACATAGAGTGGTACAATAACCTTAATACAGTACAACGCAACAGTGTGAAAAACCGCATTGGACATAATATGGCGGTGTTGAATCAGGTTTTGCGTATTTGCGATCAGGAAAAACAAAAAACGATTCTCGACAAATATATGCCTTATTACATGCGATATACAAATAATTCGGAATTGTAAATGAACATACAGTTTCCGCGTATTTTCAGAATATTTTTCAGAAGTTTCACATGGCGCAAAACACCATCGGAGAAAGTGATTTATCTCACTTTCGATGATGGTCCGGTGCCTGAAGTAACTCCCGGTGTTCTCGATATTCTTGATGTTTACGGTTGGAAAGCTACATTTTTCTGTGTAGGTGAAAATGTAAGGAAACACCCCGAGCTTTATGAAGAAATACTAAAACGAGGACATAAAACCGGCAATCACAGTTTTAATCATATCAAAGGGTTCAATTATTCAACTGAACAATATGTTGCAAACGTGTTAAAAGCATCTGAGTATATCGACAGTAACTTGTTCAGACCGCCTTACGGCAGAATAACCCGAAAACAAGCCGGAATTTTAAAAAATAATTTTGAAATTGTAATGTGGGATGTGATTACCCACGATTATGCTAAAAATCTGACTATCAAAGATGTTTTCGAAAATGTAAAAAAAAATGTAAGAAATGGTTCGATAGTAGTTTTTCACGATTCGCTCAAAGCCAAAGAAAATGTATTGAAAGTTTTGCCAATGTCCATTGAGTTTTGGGAAAGTAAAGGGTATAGATTTGGAGTTTTGTAAAAATATTAGATGATTTAAATGAATCAGGAACATTTGCGAGAGTTAATTGCCGAGGGCGAAAAGAGCGATGTGGAATTCAAGAAATGTTCCACAGAACTTTCTGCATCATTTTTTGAAACTATTTGTGCATTTTTAAACCGCGATGGTGGTCACTTGATAATTGGCGTTACTGATGACAAAAATATTGTTGGAGTAAATGAATCCAGTATTGAAAATATTATTCATAACTTGCATAGTCAATTAAATAATATTCAGGTGTTTAATCCGACTATTTATTTGTCTGTTCTTCAATTCAATATTGAAGATAAAAAAATTTTGTATATAAATGTACCCGAAAGCCCCCAGGTACACCGATATAAGAATAAAGTTTTCGACAGAACAGGTACTGCTGATAACGATATCAGCTTTAATTTTCAGTTAATAGATAACTTGCATTTAAAAAAGAGAAAAGATTCTTCTGAAAATGAAGTTTTACCATATATCACTCTTAATGATTTGGATGAAAGTACATTTCGTAAAATGCGTCAACATATTGCAATATACAATCCTGCTCATCCATGGTTAGAACAATCAAATGAAGAAATGCTAAAGACAGCAGGTTTTTGGAGAAAAGATCCGTTGACTAACCGTGAAGGCTTTGTATTGGCTGCTGTTTTGCTATTTGGAAAAGAACAGACAATATTGTCTTGTTGTTCTTATTATCGTACTGATGCCATTTATCGAAATTTGGATTATGAGCGTTATCTCAAACCACATTCAAATGAACCGGATATTCGTTACGATGATAGAGATTTGATATGTGAAAATCTGATTTTGGCATACAGTAGATTAATGAACTTTGTACAACGAAACTTACCTGATAAGTTTAGTTTAGATGAACAAAATCTGAATCGTATTGATCTTAGGAATATTATTTTCAGGGAAATAGTAGCGAATTTACTTGTGCATAGAGAATTCACTAATAGTTATCCAGCTAAATTTCTGATTTTTTCGGATAGAGTTATTACTGAAAATTGGAGTAAACAGGTACAAGATAGAGAATTGACTTTAGATAACTGGGATGCACATACAAAGAATCCTTTGATTACAAAGGTTTTTCGAGAAATGAAATGGGTAGAAGAACTGGGCTCAGGTCGGAAAAATATAAAAAAATATGCCCATCAGTATTTTAATGGCTCGGAGATTTTAATAGATAATGGAGATAAATTTATATTTTCAATTACTTATAAAAAATATACCCTGCAAGATACCCCGCAAGTTACCCCGCAACATACCCCGCAACATACTAAACAAGTTGAGAATCTTCTAAAGATTTTAGGGGGGGAGATGTCAAGAGAAGAATTAATGAGTGCTTTATTATTAAATGATAGGGAATATTTTAGAAAGTTCTATCTTAAAGCTGCTTTAGAGTTAGGTTTAATTGAAATGACAATTCCTACAAAACCAAATAGTAAGTATCAAAAATATCGAAAAGTAAAAAGGCACAAACTATGAAAGAATCCATTTTACATTATATCTGGCAGTATAAACTGTTTACACAACACGCGCTGCTCACTACCGATGGCGTAACTGTTGACGTGATAGATGTTGGAAAATTAAATACGGATGCAGGACCCGATTTTTTTAATGCGAAAGTAAAAATTGGTAATACCGTTTGGGCAGGTAATGTGGAAATTCATACATTGGCAAGCGATTGGAAAAAACACAACCATCAGTCCGACAAAACTTACGACTCAGTTATTCTGCATGTTGTAAAAAGGGCGGATGTTGAAATTTTCAGGAGCGATGGAGAAAAAATACCTCAATTGGAGTTGATATATCCACAAGCCATCGAGCAAAATTACGAATTGCTAATAAACGATCAAAAGTGGATTCCATGTGCCGATAAGATTTCCGAAGTACCCGAAATTTTTATCCAAAGTTGGAAAAATGCCTTACTTGCCGAAAGATTAGCACTGAAAACGAGTCATATACAGGATTTGTTGAATGAAAACAATCAACATTGGGAAGAAGCCTTTTATATCACATTGGCACGTAGTTTCGGGTTTGGTACTAACAGTCAGGCATTCGAGATGTTAGCTAAATCCCTGGCACTTTCCATTTTAGGGAAACACAAAAACGATTTATTTCAGATTGAAGCACTTCTTTTTGGGCAGTCGGGTTTGCTCGAATGCAATGAACTCGACGAATATACCTTAAAGCTGAAAAAAGAATACGATTTTCTGAGAATAAAATACAATCTTGAGCCAATCAATGGCTCATTGTGGAAACTGTTACGGCTGCGCCCTGATAACTTTCCGCACGTGCGCATTGCGCAGTTTGCAGCCATAATTCACAGTTCAACCAAACTGTTTTCTAAAATTATTGAACAGCCGGAAATTAACTATCTGACCGGTTTATTTCGATGTGAACCTTCCATTTACTGGCAAACACATTATTTGTTCGGAGAAGAAAGCCGGGAAAAAAGCAAGAAATTGGGCAAAAGTTCCATCTTTAGTTTGTTGATAAATACCGTTGTACCTTTTATTTTCTGCTTTGCCCACCGAAAAGGCAATGAAGAACTGAAAGAAACGGCGTTGAAATTATTGGAAAAAATCCCGGCTGAGCAAAACGCCATTGTAAGTGGATGGCGCAATGTAGGTATTCAAATACATTCGGCTTACGATTCGCAGGCATTTTTGCAACTTAAAAAGCAGTATTGCGATGATAAATATTGTTTGCGATGCAGGATTGGACATAAGGTTTTGAATAGAAAGTAAGAAAGTAAGGAAGTTAGTGAAGTTAAGGAAGTTAGTGAAGTTAAGGAAGTTTGAAGGGTTTGAAAATTTGGAAGTTAGTGAAGTTATTGAAAATTTGGAAGTTAGTGAAGTTATTGAAAATTTGGAAGTTAGTGAAGTTATTGAAAATTTGGA
>JAURYY010000274.1 GCA_030653695.1 Paludibacter sp.
CTTAAATCATTCCGATTTATCGGAATGAAAATCCGTTTTCAATCCGCTTAATCAGCGAGAATCCGCGTTCCATTCTTTTCCATTTCTTCACAGAAAATAGATTCGAAAACTAACCATATACCATCAACCTTGTCTTAGAAAAGAGCCATTATGTATTGTTTTACAAATATTAAAAATACGTTGGGTACAAAAGCCGATAGTCATTTATTTTTATTTAGAAATTAGAAAACGCTTCAAATCGCAAATCGCAAATAGTAAAATTGTAAATTATTTATCCTCTTCCTTTTCCGGGTCAAACAACATGCCCGTACACAAACAATGTTTGCGTTCGGTTCGTTGCAAAATATCGTAATTCACACAACTCTGACAGCCTTTCCAAAAGGCTTCATCATCGGTTAATTCGGAAAATGTTACCGGTTTATATCCTAATTCTGAATTGATCTTCATAACGGCAAGTCCGGTTGTCAGTCCGAATATTTTAGCATGTGGGTAACGCTGGCGCGAAAGTTCAAAAGCCTTGCGTTTAATGCGTTTTGCAAGTCCGTTACCACGGAATTTATCAACAACAATTAATCCCGAGTTGGCAACAAATTTTTTATTTCCCCAGGTTTCGATATAGCAAAAACCTGCAAATTCATCACCACTCAGCGCAATAATGGCTTTTCCTTCCTTTATTTTCTGTTCAATATATTCGGGCGAACGGCGGGCAATACCAGTTCCGCGAACTTTCGCCGCATCGGCAATTGTGCTTAGAATAGTCTCAACATACTCTAAATATTGTTCGTCAGCAATTTGTACCGTTATTTTGTCAACGGTAATATCTGTATTCATATTCTGTTTTGAATAAGTTCGGTTGTACCTTCAACAGGTACACATCTTAGTTATATTTTTCCTCAAAAGTTATATTCATCATACGTAAAATGTCTTCTCTCGAAATGCCTTCGCGCGGTACAATCAGAATAGTATCATCACCGGCTATGGTTCCGAGTACTTCTTCGGTGGCTTTATTGTCAATGTCCCAAGCTATAGCGCTTGCATAACCGGGTTTGGTTTTCACCACTGCTAATGTACCCGAAAATTCAACACTCAATATTACTCCATGCGAAATCATTGCATTTGTAACAACCGGTAAAGGCAGCGGTTTATTGTATGATGGCAAAATGTATTTATAAGTGCCATTCGACAGTGGTGTTTTGGCTACTTTCAGTAATTTGAGGTCACGCGATAAAGTTGCCTGGGTTACTTCGCACTGTCGTTCGTTTAACAATTTGAGCAATTCATCTTGACTGCCAACAACTTTAGAGCGTAAAATTTCGGAAATTACGCGTAACCGATTTCTTTTATTTTTCATAAATGCATATTTATTAATAACGACCGCAAAATTAGTACAAATTTTGTATATAAACAAGGTTAAGTAAATATAATATTCATTTTATGGGTGTATTTGTATTTTTATTTGAACAAAAAACATATTTAACACATATTTATTCATAATATACTATTTAAAATGAGGTATAAATATAATTCATAACTTATATTCTCAATTTTTATGCAGAAATCTCTTGATGCAATCAACGAATTGTTGATGGTCTGTTTTAGCATCAAAAAACATTTAAATTAATCGACCGCCTTTTTTTCAACCCAAAAGGTAAATTACAAACCTCTAATAAATCTTAGGATTAAAATTCAAAATGATTTAAATTAAAAATTATTGTACCGTGTTCCATGAATTGTTTTTCAATATAGTATCTTTGCAGGTTCAAATTCAGTCAGCAATATTTTTATGTCTAAACAAGGAAATATTATTATAAAAGGCGCACGTGTTCATAATCTCAAAAATATAGATGTTGAAATTCCGCGCAATAAATTAGTTGTCATTACCGGACTTTCGGGTTCCGGAAAATCGTCACTCGCTTTCGATACACTTTACGCCGAAGGTCAGCGACGGTATGTTGAAAGTTTATCGTCGTATGCCCGTCAGTTTCTGGGGCGTATGAGTAAACCTGAAGTGGATTATATCAAAGGAATTCCACCGGCAATAGCCATCGAACAAAAGGTAAATACCCGCAATCCACGTTCTACCGTGGGAACTTCCACCGAAATTTACGAATATATTAAACTTCTTTTCGCACGCATTGGCAAAACTTATTCACCCGTTTCGGGCGAAATTGTAAAAAAACACGAAGCCGAAGATGTAATAAATGCTACATTGGAATATCAAGCAGGCACAAGATTAATGGTACTGACACCGGTTGTTCCTTCGGGCGACAAGTCGCTTGCCCAAGAACTTCAAAGTTTGTTGATGCAGGGTTTTAGCCGCATTGAAGTTGGGGAAGAAATATATAAAATTCAGGAAGTGCTCGAAAACAAAGAACTTCAGAAAAACCCGGAAATTTATCTGATTATCGACCGGCTTACTGTTGACCATTCACAATCGGGTATAAGCCGTCTTACCGATTCGGTTGAAACGGCTTTTCTGCAAGGAAATGGCGTTTGCATACTCAACCTTTACCCGTTATCTATAGAAGAAGAACATGGAGTTAGATTGTATTTCTCCAAAAGTTTCGAAGCGGATGGAATGCAATTCGAGGTTCCAACTGTACACACTTTCAGTTTCAACAGTCCGTTGGGAGCTTGCCCTACCTGCGAAGGTTTCGGACGTGTAATTGGCATTGACGAAGATTTGGTGGTACCCAACAAAACGCTTTCGATATACGAAGATGCGGTTGTTTGCTGGAAAGGTGAAGTTATGAGTGAATGGAAAAAACAATTAATTTATTCGTCCGATAAAATCAATTTCCCGATACACAAACCTTTTTACGAACTGACGGATGAGCAGCGTGAACTAATCTGGACAGGTAATCAATATTTCGAAGGACTGAATGCTTTTTTCAAAATGCTCCAGGATAACCAATATAAAGTACAGTATCGAGTTATGCTGGCACGTTATCGTGGAAAAACAACCTGCCCCGATTGTAAGGGTAGCCGGTTGAAAAAGGAAGCAAGTTATGTTCGCATTTCAGGTAAATCAATTTCTGAATTAGTACTTATGCCGGTCGGTACGCTGAAAGGCTTTTTTGATGACTTAGAATTGGATGAACACGATGCGGCTGTAGCCAAAAGACTTTTACTTGAAATAAACAACCGTATTCAGTTTTTTCTCGATGTCGGTCTGGGTTATCTTACCCTGAACAGGCTATCAAATTCCCTTTCGGGCGGCGAAAGTCAACGCATAAATCTCGCAACATCATTGGGTAGCAGCTTGGTGGGCTCATTGTATATTCTCGACGAACCGAGCATCGGACTTCATCCCCGCGACACGCATTTGCTTATCAAAGTATTGAAACAACTCCGCGATTTGGGCAATACAGTTGTGGTGGTGGAACACGATGAAGAAATTATGCGCTCAGCCGATTATATCATCGACATTGGTCCTCATGCCGGACGAAAAGGTGGTGAAGTGGTTTTTTGCGGCGAAACGGATTCTATTCCGAAAAGATCGGATCTTGAAATTGAAAACTCGTTCACACTTAAGTATTTATTACATAAAGAGTTTATTGACATACCACTACACCGCCGCTTATGGAATAATTATATCGAAGTGCTTGGTGCACGCGAAAACAACCTGAAAGGAATTAATGTAAAATTTCCGTTGAATGTAATGACTGTGGTTACCGGTGTCAGCGGCTCGGGAAAATCGTCGTTAGTACGAAATGTTTTTTACACAGCACTTAAAAAACATTATGGCGGTGTAGCCGACCGTACCGGAAAATTCGGAATATTACAGGGTTCTATGCACTTGGCTAAAGACATTGAATTCGTTGATCAGAATCCTATCGGCCGATCGTCGCGTTCCAATCCGGTAACTTATATTAAAGCTTACGATGAAATACGAAAACTGTTTGCCGATCAGCAACTTTCGAAACAAATGGGCTTTTCTGCGTCACATTTTTCGTTCAATACCCAAGGCGGACGTTGCGAGGAATGTCAAGGCGAAGGAACTGTAACGGTTGAAATGCAGTTTATGGCCGATCTGATTTTAGAATGCGAACATTGTCACGGCAAACGCTTCAAACAGGATGTTTTAGATGTTCAATATAAGGGTGTAAACATCTTTGATGTATTGGAAATGACTGTGAATCAGGCTATAGAATTTTTTGGGTCGCACACAGGAAACACCGAAAAGAAAATTGTAAAACGATTGAAACCCTTACAGGACGTGGGCATCGGTTACGTAAAACTTGGTCAATCATCGAGCACACTTTCGGGAGGCGAAAGTCAGCGCGTGAAGTTAGCTTCATTTCTCGCCAACGAAAAGCCCGAACCGACCATTTTTGTATTCGATGAACCGACTACGGGGCTACATTTTCACGATATTAAAACGCTGTTAAAAGCTTTTGATGCCTTGCTTGCCAAAGGTCACACGGTCATCATTATCGAACACAATCCCGAAATTATCAAATGTGCCGATCACATCATCGATATCGGTCCCGAAGGAGGAGATAAAGGTGGTACTGTAGTTTTTGAGGGAACACCCGAGAAAATTATTGGTTGTGAAGCATCTTATACAGGAAAATATCTAAAAGAAAAAATTTAAAAACAAAGAAAAATATATAGTGGCGTAGCTACAAAAACGGATTACTGAAAAACTTTTATATTACTGATATAAAACACATTAAATCTTCTTTATTAATTTTTAAAGTGACTATCGGGTTTTGCACCCAATGAAATAAATTTAGCTCAAATATATATGATTTAATATTCTTTCTGACAATTAAATCATTTTGGTTCTATTTTTAAAAAAGCACCTAATACTTCCTTATTAATGAGAATAGAACGCTGATTTTCGCTGATTTAGCGGATTAATCCGCGAGAATCCGCGTTCCATTCTTTTCCATTTCTTCACAGAAAATTGATTCGAAAACTAACCATATACCATCAACCTTGTCGTAGAAAAGAGCCATTATTTATTGTTTTACAAATATTAAAAATACGTTGGGTACAAATGCCGATAGTCATTTAATAAAAAATACCGCAACAAGAAATTTATCTTGTTGCGGTATTATCTTTTTTTTCTTTAGGGTTAGGGTTATTATCTGCTCTGTTCTTTCGCCCAACTGTCTTTGAGCGAAACAGTGCGGTTAAATACAAGTTTTTCGGGTGTTGAATCGGGATCGACATTAAAGTAGCCAATGCGCTGGAACTGGAAATGATTGAGCGGTTTCGCTATTTGCAACGATGGTTCAACCCAGCAATTTGTTAATACTTTCAGCGAATCCGGATTCAGCAAATCTCTGAAATCGCGCTCATCTGCCGAAGGGTTTTCAACACTGAAAAGCCTGTCGTAAAGTCGCACTTCAACTTGCAAAGCATGAGAAGCCGACACCCAATGAAGTGTTCCTTTCACTTTTCGAGCTGATTCGGGCATGCCGCTTTTGGTCAAGGCATCATATTCGCAATAAATTTCTTCAATATTTCCATCGCTGTCCTTTTTGCATCCGGTACATTTTACTATATATGCACTTTTCAGCCTGACTTCCTGACCGGGAGTCATGCGGAAAAATTTCTTCGGGGCTTCTTCCATAAAATCTTCCCGTTCGATGTACAATTCACGTGAAAAAGGAATTTGGCGTGTACCTGCCGATTCGTCTTCGGGATTATTGCCGGTTTCCATCATTTCCACTTTTCCTTCGGGATAGTTGGTAACAATTAATTTTACCGGATTAATCACCGCATTGACGCGGATGGCAGTTTTGTTTAAACTTTCGCGTACAGCATGTTCGAGCAAACCAATATCATTTTGGGCTTCAAATTTAGTATAACCAATTTTGTCGATAAAATTGTGGATGGCATCTGGCGAATATCCACGCCGGCGCAATCCGCACAAGGTAGGCATACGAGGATCGTCCCAAGCACTAACCAGCCCTTCTTGAACTAATTGAAGCATTTTGCGTTTACTCATTACCGTATAAGTCAGGTTCAGTCGGTTGAACTCTATTTGTCGGGGGCGATAGTCCGATGTTTTAAACTGATCGATGAACCAATCGTACAACGGACGGTGCACTTCAAATTCAAGTGTGCAAAGCGAGTGTGTTACTCCTTCGAAATAATCGGATTGTCCGTGTGCATAATCGTACATTGGATAGGCTTTCCATGTCCAACCGGTGCGGTGATGCGGATGCGAAGTGATAACGCGGTACAACAAAGGGTCGCGCAAGTGCATGTTAGGCGAAGCCATGTCAATTTTTGCTCGCAAAACCATTGCCCCTTCGGGTATTTCGCCTGTATTCATTTTGTGGAATAATTCCAGATTTTCTTCAATCGGGCGGTTGCGGTACGGACTTTCTGTTCCTGCAACAGTAGGCGAGCCTTTTTGTTTGGCAATCGTTTCGGCCGATTGTTCATCAATATATGCTTTTCCCTGTTTTATCAGCTCCACAGCCAAATCCCAAAGTTGCTGAAAATAATCGGATGCATAATACACATTTTCCCATTTGTAACCAAGCCATTGAATATCTTCCTGAATAGAATCTACATACTCAACATCTTCTTTTACAGGATTTGTATCGTCAAAACGCAAATTGCAGATACCACCATAATTGCTTGCAATACCGAAATCGAGACAAATTGCTTTGGCATGTCCGATATGCAAATATCCGTTTGGTTCGGGCGGAAAACGTGTCTGAATACGACCATCGTTTTTTCCATCCTTCAAATCCTGCTCTACAAAAGTCTCGATAAAATTTAGACTTTTCTTGGGAGTTTCTTCGTTAATTGGTTCCATAATTCTTATCTTTTCTATTCCGCGTTTTTAGTGTTTGAGAAGTTTGAAGAGTTTGAGGTTTGATGTTAGTATTTGTTACGTTCTCCTCACTACCAACTACCCACTACCAACTTCTTATTCAAAATACCCCTTTATTATTCCTCGTGGTGAACTTTTTACAAAAGCCACTATTTTATCAAGTTCTTCGCTTGCAGGCAATTCGTTTAAAATACGTTCGAGGGCATGTGTAGTATTTTTTTCGGTTTGGAAAAGAATGCGGTAAACATCCTGAATAGTGCTTATTTGTTCATTGGAGAATCCGCATCGCCGCAAACCCACTGAGTTTACACCGGCATACGAAAGCGGATCTCTTCCGGCAGTTACATAAGGCGGAATATCTTTGGTTACTTTTGTTCCGCCCTGAACCATAACATGTGCCCCAATTCGC
>JAURYY010000276.1 GCA_030653695.1 Paludibacter sp.
TGTGCGATGACAGTGTTTCGACTCTGTGGCTGGGATGACAGAATTCTGATTCTGTCAATATTCTTCTTTTTTTTTCGACAGCATCGGAACCAACGTTCCGATAGCTATCGGAAGACCAAGGGGAATAATTCTGTCATCGCATGTCAGCATAAGAAATCACTATGAGTGATAATTTCAGACCTGAACCCATATTTATTAACTAAATGAAATTATAAAAGATGAAAATTCACCAATCGCTTATCTAATTGCAGCATAAATCGAAAATAAGTAACATATCGTTAATTAAAGTCTTGATTTACAGAAATAAAATTTAATGTATGTTGTATGTTGAAAATTAAATACGACAAGAAAATCTGTGGGATGTCAGGTAGTATGTAATTAGATATTGTTTTTTTTGAGAATAGATGCAAAGTTACTTTTTTTGCAGTTTAGCATCTATCAAGTTTTCCGTCTTTCAATTCTCATTTCTAACTTTAATCAGATGAAATATTATTAAAGCAAAAGTCGCTTTCTTTTTTTTCAGGGCATGTTGATAACAGCCAATATCATGAACTAACCTGCTCGTTTTATACTTTCTCTTCGTTCGGCTTCTTTTTTAATATTGTGCATCATGCGTTGAAAACGCCATTCCATAATACTGCTAAATCTGTAACGGGTAATGAAAATATCGAAAAACCAGCCAAATTTAACTCTGGTTTCAAGCGTAATCCAACAACCTGTTTCATGAGGTATTAAGTAAAAAACACCAATCGTTTTTTTTAAAAATGCATCTGAATAAAACACATCAATTGTTACCTTGTTTTTTCCACTGTTTAACACAATATGGTCTAATTTGCTGTCGATATGTATATTCGGAAAAGTAATCAGATATGGAACGACCACATCGCCTGTACCTCTGATTAATCCTGTTTTATCATTATATTCAGTCGATATGAAATTAAACACGATGAACTCATTTTTTTCATTACGCAAGTTCATTCCTGTTAAAGCCCATGTAAACAAAGCGTCCAAATCATATTTTGTTTGAAAAACAAAGTCTTCTATCACTCCTGCTAATACTTCTTTCGGTACTTTTACCCAAACCTGACTATAAGTAATAAATTCTCCGTTTTTATAGCTCGTTGAAATTGAATCAATAGTTGTGGCGCACAAATAAACAGGGAAATTAAATATGATAAATAACCAGAAAATAATTCTTTTCATTTGATTTTCGGTAAATTTTTTAAATTTTACATTCAATTAATAATCTCTGATTCTTATCATTGTTACATTTGCAAAATTACCATTTTTTTGTTTCACTTTAAAATAATGGTGAAAAATAGATAAAAATTGAGGCTTTTGCAACATTAATTATTACACATTTAATTAGTTATCTGTTATTTCACTCAAATAGCAAAACCATTGTTAATGAAATCAGAGAAGCATTTGATTAGTTTCATTATATACAGAGTAAATAAACCTGATATTGTAAATCGTAACATGTTAAATTACCGCACTTTCTGTCTTGTCCCGTCCCTATTCCCGTCCCTATTCCCGATAGCTATCGGGACGGGAATAGGGTTGATTTTTGTGTTCAATTTAATATGCAATAAGCCAAGATTATCGTACCTTTGTGCCATGAATCAAAACAAAATTCTTGAAAAATTAGGTATTGAAACACTTAATTCCATGCAGGCAGAAGCCATGGAGGTTATTCAAAAAAATAGAGAAATAGTGTTGCTTTCGCCTACGGGAACTGGTAAGACTGTTGCATTTCTTTTGCCAATAATTGCAGATTTAGATGTAGCTTGTACAGAAATTCAGGTGTTGGTTGTTGTCCCTTCGCGTGAATTGGCAATTCAAATAGAGCAGGTTGTGCGCCAAATGGGATCGGGTTTTAAAACCAATGCGGTGTATGGCGGTCGTGCCGGTTCGCAAGATAAAATTGATTTAAAACATCGTCCTGCCATTTTAATTGGAACTCCGGGTCGTATTGCCGATCATTTACGCAAAGACAGGTTTTCAACGGAATTTGTGAAAACGCTGGTTCTTGATGAATTTGATAAATCGCTCGAAATTGGTTTTGAAACTGAAATGACTGAAATTGTTTCGGCTTTAACCAATGTTCAAAAGAAGATTCTGACTTCGGCTACACAAGCACCAAAAATACCGGCATTTGTAAAACTGAAACATCCTAAGTACATTAATTACCTGCACGAAGCCATTACGCAGCTTACCATTAAAACCATAATTTCACCTTCAAAAGATAAATTAGATACGTTGGTTGATGCTTTGAGTCATATTGGAAATCAACCGGGAATTGTTTTTTGTAATTTCAAAGAATCTATTCAGCGCGTCAGCGATTATCTGACTGAAAATCATATCTATCATGGTTGTTTTCATGGCGATATGGAGCAAATTGACCGTGAGCGAACGTTGGTGAAATTCCGAAACGGAACACATCAATTGATACTGGCAACCGATTTGGCTTCGCGAGGACTCGATATTCCGGAAATTAAGTTTATTCTCCACTACCAACTTCCGGCGCGCGAACAGGAATTTACCCATCGTAACGGTAGAACTGCCCGTATGAAAAGTGATGGAACTGCATATATTTTGTTTTGGAAAAACGAAAAATTGCCTGATTTTATTGGTAAAACAATCGTTGAAGAAATTCGTCCATCACCGCTTCCTTTGCCTTCTGTCTGGAAAACGCTTTATGTTTCGGGTGGACGCAGGGATAAAATTTCGAAAAGTGATATAGCCGGATTGTTTATGAAACAGGGTGAGTTGAAACCCGATGAATTAGGAATGATCGAAATTAAACAGGAATGCACTTTTGTAGGTGTTCATGCTTCCAAAATAGAAGACGTTATTTACCTGACAAATAACAGTAAACTCAAAACGAAGAAAATACGGGTAAGTGAGATATGAAGAAAAAATGGCCTCGCAGAAATGCGAAGCCGTGATTTTCTTATTCCCCTTTAGGCTTCGACGTGAGCTCAGCCGAACGGGTTAGGGAACTTTTTTCTACCCACACTCTTGCATTCACAAACGCCTCCACCCACGGAGTGATTTGGTCGTCGCTTTTGCGTTCGGCCGGATAATGTGCACATTGCCAAGGGAAAATAGCACGTTCAGGGTGTGGCATCATAGCCAAATGGCGACCATCTGAAGAACAAATACCTGCTGTGCCGTAATCAGAGCCGTTTGGATTCGCCGGATAGTCTGTGTATGCGTATTTAGCAATAATATTATATTCGTTTTCAGCCTTTGGCAAATAGAATTTTCCTTCGCCGTGTGCTACCCAAACACCTAATTTGCTTCCGCTTAATGAACCTAACATTACCGAATTGTTTTCAGAGATAGTTAAACTTACAAAACCGGATTCAAATTTATGCGAATCGTTATGTAACATTTTTGCTCCACCGAACATACCTGCATGAGGGACTTCGGTTTTGCCCTCTTTAGGGGGTTGGGGGGCAAATAATTCCACCATCAACTGACAACCGTTACAAATACCCAAACTCAAAGTGTCCTCACGTTTATAGAAATTGTCAAGCACCAGTTTGGCTTTTTCGTTGTAAAGAAAACCTCCAGCCCAACCTTTAGCTGACCCCAATACGTCAGAATTCGAGAATCCACCGCAGAAAACAATCATATTCACATCTTCAAGCGTTTCGCGTCCTGTAGCTAAGTCGGTCATGTGAACGTCTTTCACATCAAAGCCAGCCAAATACAATGCGTAAGCCATTTCGCGCTCGCCATTGGTTCCTTTTTCGCGAATGATAGCCGCTTTTACGCCACTTGGTTTACGATCGGGCGAAATACCGAATTGTGAGAATTTACCTTTGAACGAAACATTGAAAGCAAATTCGAGAGCTTGATTTTTATAATTATTGAAACGTGATTGCGCGCAAACTTCGCCGCTTTGTTTGCGATCAAGCAAATACGAAGAGTTAAACCACAGGTCACGCAATTCATTAATTGAGAATGAATAAGCGTCTTTCTTACGATTGATTTCCAAACGGCGTTCAGCAATTGGCGTAGCAATGCGGGCAAATCCAACACCGTTGTCATTCAGTATTTTTTCAACCGCCTTGCGGTCTTTTACCTGAATCAATACACCCGGATTTTCAGCAAAAAGCATGGTTACCAATGAGTTTTCAGCAATATAATCAAGATTTACATTCAAACCGCCTTTTGTGTTTCCGAAACACATTTCGAGCAATGCGGTAATCATGCCACCTTCCGAAATATCGTGTCCGGCTAAAATCAGGTTGCCGGCAATCATTTCCTGAATGCTATCGAAGGCTGCTTTAAAGTATTCGGCATCTTTTACGGTGGGCACATCGTCGCCAATTTTATTCAGCGTTTGAGCCAAGACCGAACCACCTAATTTGTGGCTATCGAAAGAAAAATCGATATAATAAACAGCTGTCTTTTCATCGTTTACCAATACCGGCGAAACTACTTTCTTTACGTCTGAAACTTCAGCACCGGCTGAGATAATCACTGTTCCGGGTGAAAACACTTTCACAACCTTTCCATTTTCTTCCGAAGATTGGGTTGTTAAATCCCCCTTTAGGGGGGTAGGGGGGCTATATACTTGTGTCATCGACAGTGAGTCTTTTCCGGTCGGAATGTTAATTCCCAATGAACAAGCAAAATCCGAACAAGCTTCAACAGCTTTGTACAAACGTGCATCTTCACCCGGATTTTTACAAGGCCACATCCAGTTGGCACTAAGCGAAACGCTGTCCAAACCTTCGGCCAACGGTGCCCACACAATATTGGTCAATGCTTCGGCAATAGCCATAACTGAGCCGGCTTCCGGATCGGCCATAGCAACTAACGGTGCATGACCAATAGAAGTAGCAATACCCGTAGTTCCACGGTAATCCAATGCCACCACACCAAGGTCGTTCAGCGGTAACTGAATTTCACCTGCACACTGTTGGCGGGCAATTTTACCTGTTACCGAACGGTCCAC
This sequence comes from Paludibacter sp., assembly GCA_030653695.1. Lineage (GTDB taxonomy): Bacteria > Bacteroidota > Bacteroidia > Bacteroidales > Paludibacteraceae > Paludibacter. Next base: position 4,973 of record JAURYY010000276.1, read on the forward strand.
TTTGTTTGTCAGCCAGTCCTTACAAGCTACAGATTCAACTTGTAATACATTTTCGATATATGATTGCAGTTTATCTTCCGAAATTTCGGGAGCTGCATAATGTTCTTCAATGGTATTGTCGGTAATCACCATGCGGGGTGGTTTTCCGAACAAATAATCTAATGGTAAGTCAATTGGACAAGCCCCCCAACCCCCTAAAGGGGGAGTTTGCTTAGCTAATTCAGTTTTTATTGCGTTTAGAACGTTTTCAATATTACCTAATACTTCTTCATTGGTAAATCGAATAACTTTGAATCCATATTCCTCAAAAAGTTGCGTACGTAATTTATCATATTCGATTACCTCCGGATCACTGTGATAGCCACCATAAACTTCAACAACTAATTTATTTTGCAAACATACATAATCTGCAATACAATCGCCAATAATATGTTGCCTTCTAAATTTATAATTATCAAGATGTTTACCTTTTAATTGTTCCCAAAGAAATTCTCCTGCTTGAGTTGGATTATATCTGTGTTTAACTGCTAATTCTATTAATCGGGAGTACAATGAAGGATATGCCCTTTGCATTCCCGCTTTTGGTTCCCCCTTTAGGGGATTAGGGAACAGAAACGTCAATCTCATATCGCCCGTGGTTTCACCCACCACGTAGAATGGAGACCTTTCGCGTTCGGCAATGCGGCGTACAGCTTCGATGTCGTTTTCGCGAATCACCATACCCATACGTTCCTGACTTTCGTTCCCTACAATTTCTTTGGCACTCAAGGTTGGATCGCCAACAGGTAATGCCGAAATGTCGATTTTACCACCGGTAGTTTCTACCAATTCCGACAAACAGTTCAGGTGACCACCTGCACCGTGGTCGTGAATAGAAACAATCGGATTTGATTCAGCTTCGGACAATGTGCGAATTACGTTCGCAACACGTTTCTGCATTTCAGGGTTAGCACGTTGAACGGCATTCAACTCGATGGCATTGTCGTACGAACCGGTTTGTACTGATGAAACTGCAGCTCCACCCATACCAATGCGGTAGTTGTCGCCACCCATAACAACCACTTTCTCGCCGGCTACCACATCGCCTTTCAGCGCATCGCGCATGGTGCCGAAACCAACACCACCTGCCATCATGATCACCTTGTCGTAACCGAATTTCTTGCCGTTTTCCTGATGTTCGAATGTTATCAATGAACCACAGATAAGCGGCTGACCGAATTTATTTCCAAAATCAGAAGCTCCGTTCGATGCTTTAATCAGAATTTGTTCCGGCGTTTGGTACAACCATTTTCTGGGTTGAATTGCAGCTTCCCATGGGTGTCCAATGTCCCCTACTTTGGAGGCGTTTGGGGGGAGGTTTCTCGGATAACTTGTCATGTAAACAGCTGTTCCGGCAATCGGTAAACTGGCTTTACCACCGGCGAGACGGTCACGGATTTCACCACCTGTTCCGGTAGCAGCGCCATTGAAAGGTTCTACGGTAGTTGGGAAGTTATGCGTTTCTGCTTTCAGCGAAATAACTGAATCAATTTGCTTGGTTACGAAAAAGTCAGGTTTATCGCCAGTAGCAGGAGCAAATTGCTCAATTTTTGGTCCGGCATTGAATGCCACATTGTCTTTATAAGCCGAAACAAGTTTATTTGGATTTTCTTCCGAAGTTTTGCGGATAAGTTTGAATAGCGTCAACTCTTTTTCTTCACCATCAATCACATATTGACCATTGAAAATTTTGTGCCGGCAGTGTTCTGAATTTACCTGCGAAAAGCCGAATACTTCGCTATCGGTCAGCTTACGACCCACTTTCTCACTCACTTGATTCAGGTATTCAATTTCGTCAGCACTCAGTGCCAAGCCTTCCTGATCGTTGTAAGCAGCCACGTCATCAATATGAAGAATCGGTTCAGGTTGCTTGTTGATGGTAAATATTTCCTGATTCAGACCTGAATAGATGCGTTCAAGCATCGGGTCGTAAACCTCCCCAAAGGAGGGGCTTTTTGAATTAGTATCGTTTTTATTATTTTCAGAAATTGGGGTCTTTAATTCTCCGTCATCTGATGGTATATTTAAGGAACGGAACTCCTCTATACGAAGAATGCCGCTGATACCCATATTCTGAGTGATTTCAACGGCATTTGTACTCCAGGGAGTTATCATTTCGCGGCGCGGACCTACGAAGTTACCTTCGATAGAAGATAGGTTCGTCAATTTTGCTTCGCTAAATAGCCATTCTAATTTGTTTACATCTTCGTTAGACAAGTTGTTTTGGGCTTGGACCACAAAAACATGTTGGTCGGGATTTTGAAAAAATTGAATCATTGTTTGTTATGTAAGTTAGGAATATTGATGTTAAAGAAGTTACAGAAGTTGCAGAAATTAAAGAAGTTACAGAATGGGCAGCTATTCAATAAAATAAATAATTTTGCAATAATACTTCAATTTGAATACAAAGATAAGTTTTTTCTATGGTTAAAGAAACAATATCGATGTATTATTATATGTAAAAAAACTTCCTCACTTTAATACTTAGCTCGTTATACATTCACTATCTTTATCTTTCGTAACTCATTCGATGCCATCAATTTTTATTGATGATATCGAAGTTTAAATATAATGATTTATAGAACAAAAACTTAACAAAGTCAGGTTTTATTATACTTTAAGTAAAGTTTCCAAATAATGTTTTTCGATGCCGTACATTTTTTTAATGGCTGCTATATCATCTATGATTTGTTTTTTCGCATTATTCGTTGTTGAAACTTTTTGCCCTACTATCATTACATTTTTGGGTGTATGTTCCAGCGATACAAATTCAAAAACATTGGTTTTGTAACCAAAATATTCCATAATCATTGCACGAAGTGTATCGGTAATGATTTCAGCCTGACGTTCTTTTAATATCCCGAATTTTGTAATATTGCTAAGTTCATTCGTTACTTTCATGGCTTTCCTTATTTGTTTATGACAACAGGGAGCACACACAATTAATTCGGCATTTGACATTATCCCACGAAAAATTGCGTCATCGGTTGCCGTGTCGCAGGCATGCAGCGCAATCAAAATGTCGATTTTATCAAGTTGCGTTTCGACAATTGTTCCTTTTGTAAATTGTAATTGATCGAAATTTGATTGTTGGGCAATTAAATTACAGATTGTTACTAAATCGTCCCGAAATTCTACTCCGGTCGTTCGTATATTCAGTTTCAATTTATTGGTTAAATAATCGTATAGCGCGAAAGTGAGGTATCCTTTTCCAGAACCCATATCAGCAATGTGGAGGTTGTCAGTTGTTTTAATTTCGTTTAAATAAGGTGCGAGCAACTCGATGTACTGATTAATTTGCTTGTATTTATCACTCATTTCACGGCGAAGTTCACCATCGGCATTGGTTATTCCCAATTCGCGCAAATAAATGCTTCCTTTTAGTTCTATCAATCGTTCTTTAATTTTATCATGTGTAAAAGTAGCAGGTATTTTTATTGTTGAACTAATGCTTTTCATACTGGCTTTTCCGTTTGGTAAAATAAAAAGGTTCATTTTTTCGTTCAAAGTAATCATTTCGGCATTATAAAACTCATCCGAAAGTGCATAAGTAATCAAATTTAAACCTTCTGAAATCTGATAATTTTTAGTAATGTCTTTTGTATTATATCGATACACAAAATTCAAACAATATCCTTTTTTTATTTCGATGGGCGAAATAATCAACTTTTTCAAATCGGAAGTTTTATCGCGTTTTCCGGTTAGTTGTAGTTTTACTAATTCCTTGTTGTCAACAGCTATTTGTAATTTTTCGATTATTTTTTTGATATTGATATGTAACATATTGTAATGGATTTATGATGAATAGTAAATGTTATGTTTTAAAAAATTCTTGCAAGTCTTCGGTAGTATTTTAAATGTAAGTTCGCTTCATATCGTTCGATGCGATGTTTTTATTTAAAACAAAGTTAATCAATTGTTTTGTAATGCATTTTTTAAAATAATAGAGCCTTACAAAAATGTAAGGCTCTTCATATCAATTTAGTATAAAATTTACTTGCCGCCAAAAAACCACTTGTGCAATTCCCCGTAATGTTTTTGATACATTTTGTAACTATCATTTAAAATTTGTAAAGCAGTTTCTTTGTCAAAGAATTTTTCAACTACTACTGTTTTGTTTTCTAACTTGGTATAATCTTCGAAAAAACTCATTGTTTCGGCAATCAGGTATTGTGGAAGCTCCGATATATCATTGTAATGATTTACACTTGGATCACCCAAAGCAACAGCAATTATTTTGTCATCAGCTTCGCCATTATCCAACATTCTCATTACTCCAATGACTTTGGCTTCGACTATACACAAGGGAACAACATCGATTTGAGATAAGATTAATATATCCAAAGGGTCATGATCATCACAATAACTTTGAGGTATAAAACCATAATTTGCAGGATAATATACCGAAGTGTAAAGAACTCGGTCGAGACGCAATAAACCACTTTCTTTGTCTAATTCATATTTTGCACGTGTACCTTTAGGAATTTCAATTATTCCTTTTACTACGTCTGGTCTATCGGTAAGTGGAGCAACTTGATGCCAGGGATTAAAATTGTTTCGCATTTATTTATGTGTGTTTAATTCGGTTTGTTGTGAATAGTTTTATATTGCTGACAAACTTACATAAAAATTTGCGATTTATAAGCGAGTCCAATAAAAATCAAGACCACGTCCTCTGAAAGTTCTGCAAAATTGTTATATAAGCAATTCATTAACGTAGTCTATGCTAAAAGTGTATAATTTAAAGCAGTAACATTATGAAACGAGTCAGTGGTCTTGACGTACACAAAGATAGTGTGTACTAATGAATTTTTGCAAGAAAATGGTGAAAAAATTGAAGAAAAGTTTGGTACATTAACTCCCGAGTTGCACAGATTGCGCGCAACACTTCTACAGCATCATGTAGAAGAGGTTGCTTACAGGCTTTATTTGCTATTGCTGATACGTATTTTAAAAAAGAAATGGATTTACTTCTGACCATACCGGGAATTCAAAAGCAGAGTGCCGCCAGTATTTTGGCTGAAATCGGAGCAGATATGAAAATGTTTGCTACCGCATCTGCATTAGTAGGATGGTCAGGATTACGTCCAAGAAATGAAGAGAGCGCTGGAAAAATTAAGTCCCGA
>JAURYY010000280.1 GCA_030653695.1 Paludibacter sp.
ATTTGCAACTTTTCCTATGTTAAGTTTGGTGGTGAAATTTGTAATTACAGTTGTACAAATTGAACGCGAAGTGTCAATTTTCTTTCTGCTCACGTAGAATTTATTTGAAACTACAGAATCTAAACCCAGATAGAAATCGGGACATCCATCGGTCGAAACATAACTGTAAGCAATATATATGCTGTCGGCGGGAGACGGTTCGGAAGGATAAATGGTAACTGAGGTTTTTAAAGTGGAAGTTACCTGAGCATTTGTAGTCAGAATGCCTAAAATACCGGCTACAATGACTAATGTTGTTTTGAAAAGTAATTTTTTCATAACTGTAATTTTTTATTGTATCAGCAATTGTTTTTTGAAATTCAAAAAGACAAATCAGTTCAACTGAATCAACTGTTTGTTAGTGCAAATATATGCGTTAAATATTCAAATTGTCCTATTTCTTAAAAATTTAACATTGAAAAAGTAGGATTGGAATAAACAGCCTTATTTTTTTAAGCCGGAATTTAATTTTTTATCGATTTATTATTTCAATATAATTGATTGTCGGATATTTACAAAGTTGAAGTTGAATAAAAAAAGTGGTTGAATTGTATATTATATTCACTTCTGTGTTGAAATCCAAATTTCAACACAGAAGTAGATATTTCCCTCAGAAAGAAGTGCTTTTTTGATTTGATTATTTGCCAAATTCGAGTTTACTCAGGAATGAAATATTATTGGCATCGTAATACATGTACTGATACAAACCATCGGCAGCAATCATCATAAGTACTTTTTCAAAAGGAATTACATCATAGCCATCCATGCCTTTGTAATGCGCTAATTTGTTTGCCATAATGGTTTGAGGATCTTTAGCATTGAAAATTTTCAACCCATCGTCGCACACAAATAAAATACCGTTGTCAATTCCCAATCCTTTTGGATTGGTCATGGTGTACGAAACAATTTGTTTGGGTTTCTTCACATCTTTCACATCGATAATGATTAACTCATTGCTGTTTTGTCCGCAATTGTTTCCCGAATGGATGGTTACATAAGCAATATCATCCTCAACTACTACAGGGTCGCAACCGAAAACATGTTGTATCGATGACTGAAACTCCGGTTTCAGCGGGTCGGCTACCGAATAAATGATCATGCCGGTGGGCGTACCCATAAACATATTGGTTTTATAGCTGAAAATTGTTTCGACATTCCACCCCACATAAATATTTTCGGCAGCTTTTACCGGTGCTGCTCCACTCAGACTGAAAATGTTCATCGTATTGTTTATAACACTATAAAGGTTATCATTGTAAATGGTAAAGCGCGACATTGACCCATTGATGCCGGTTGTTGAACCTCCTTTTTCGGAAGCAGCAAAATTACCATCGAGCATAACGCCGCCTCTCCACCAAGGTTGTCCCCAGCCGCTGCCCCATCCGCTGAATTTATCAACATCTTCGGTACGTTCTACTTTTTTCCAACCTACAATGACTCCCTTTTTTTCGGCATTTTCGTAACTAAGCCTGTAGTCAATTCCAAACTCGTTATCGACCGAAGGAAGTGCAGTGGTAAAAATATTTTCGAGTCTGCCTTTTAATACCGGCAATGCAGGATTGCTGATATCGAACCAAACCAAATCGATGTAAGAATCGGCATAAAGCATGTTGTTGCGTATGGCAAGGTCGGCATTTCCGAGCAACTCAATAAATCCTATCACTTTTGGTTTATCAGGGTGTTGGTTATCAACGATATGTATCCCTTTTTCCGATTCTGAAATATACAAATAACCGTTGTAGAAGCAGATTTTCCCGTAATTGTCAATTTTATGGGCAATGGGACTCACTTTTACCGAACTTCTGAATTGTGCGGCAGGCATAAAAACGGGTTCGTTGATGTTGTAGGTTACAGTTTCTTTTACACTGTCTTCGCAACCTGCAAAAACGAATACTCCCATGAGTAGAAATAAATTAAATAGCTTTTTCATGACTTTATTATTTTTGTTGTTAGTTAATAATTGATTTTATAGTTGTTATATTTTACACGTTTAATATTTTTCAACATCTCCCATTTTAGCCGCAAATAGTATCACTCCGGTACTTTGCTCGCGAATGACGAAAACAAAAGGTCGATTCACGTAAAATTCGGGATACATGGGCATCGATGTCGTTTCAAATACGATAATGGTAACCGCTGCGGCTTCGGTTCCGGTTTCGTTCACTTCGCAAAAGGTACTGTGAATGACACGCGAAATAAGCAGTCGGTAGTCCGATATTTTTGAGAAATCGGCTTCGGTAGTGAATGCTTTTTTCATTCCCATATCGGTCAATACATCTTTTAACTCGAACGAATTTTGAGTTTTAAACCGTGGCAGTTGAACTTTCACCTTTTGAGTTGTCATATTTTTCAAGATGTTGTTCCAATTATCAAGCGTAAGGTTTCTCAGTATTTCGTTGGTTGTTTTTCCTTCTTTGGGTAGTATTACCGTCATACTGAAAGCCTTGTTTCCGTAAGGCAAATCGAGATATTCAGCCTGATCATCGATAGTATATTTAAAAGTATCGGTTTGTTGCATCATATTGACTTTTACCTGCGCATTTTTTTCGTTTGTAAAATTTCGTTCGACAGTGGCTTTGGTATCGAATTTTTTCGTCCACACCCCTTTAAAATAAATGGCGTTAATCAGATACATGACCGCATCGGCTGAGATATTATCCAATGGTTTTTTAATCAGGTTGTTGGTTTTACGGGCACACCAATTATTGATGGTGTCGAGTGCCCACGCTTTCGCAAAATCTAATTCTTTTACTTCGGCACCGAAATAATCGGTATTTACTTTCAGGTAATCGTTTTTTACCGGAAATCCGGTTTTGTACCATATCGAATTGGCAATGTTGAGTTTGGTCGCTGCATCCATCTTGGGCAGTGTTGTGAGCATTATTTGATAATATTCATTGATCTCATCCATCGTCATGCCTGCCATATTCAACGTTCGTTCCATTTCGGTTTTTGTTTCATTGTCAGCACCATTCCAAGCCATACCCAATGCCATGCTAACACTCAGAGGCGAAATAAATACATTTGGTTTGTCGGAATGGGCAATGGTCGATTTCAATAAATCAAAGGCAAATTTATTGTCCTGAGTTACCTTTTGTTTCATATTTGCCTTCAATACTAAAGGAACAATTTCTCCCGGTTTCGGGTCGTTTTTGGTTGTGCAACTTGCCGTAATCAAGGCAATCAGTGCAAAAAATAAAATTTTTCTCATGTCTGTATCTGTTTTTAAATTTGAGTTTTATTTTTGAAGTTGTTGTATCTTTACTGTTATTTTGTCAATAAATTCGTGATATTTCGCCGGAACGTTATTTTTCATTTTGTCGATAAGCCAAAACTTATGTACACCATTGTAATTGTATTCAACATAAATTCCGCCCCAGTCACCGGCATCGGGCTGTCCGATAACCGTATTGTTCTCTTTTACAAGATCATCCGGAAAATAACTGAGCAAATCTTTGGTCTTTTCAAAATCAGAAATTGACCTGTTGATATATTTAGCGTTGTAAAAATTCACAGATGAAGGATAAGTATCATTGGTATCCTCCAGCAAGCAATCTTTTTCGAGCCTGAAAATTTCAACGCAACCTTCGCCCATACATTCGCCGTAAAAATGACCAAAAACCAAATAATCATTTTCCGAAAGTTTAATCGTTTCGCTATTACATGAGCCGAAAAGTAATGCGACAACAATTAATATTATTGAAAATTGTTTCATGCAATTGTGTGAATACTTGTAAATTAATACTTGCTTATATTTCCCATTTTCCCAACAAACAATATTACCCCCGTGCTTTTTTCCCTGATGACGAAAATAAACGGTTTGTTCACCCTGATGACCGGATTTGTAGGCAATGAAGTTTTGATTATTTCGACCACAGTAACCGCAGCAGCTTTGGTTCCTTCCTCATTTACCTCGATATAAGTATCGTGCAACACACGCGAAATCATCAAAGCATCGTTTGCAATATTCGTAAAATCAGCAGCGGGAGTAAACGCTTTTACCATTCCCATTTTTTGGAGCGGTTCGTTCAGCAGAAATTTATTTTTGGTTGTAAACCTTGGTAAATAAACATCAACTTCTTGTTGTGACATATCGGAAATAATAGTGGTCCATTTTTCGCCGGTCATATTTTTTAAAACATCATTGGTGGTTTTGCCTGTTTTCGGTAATAAAACAGTCATACAGAATGCTTTGTTTCCATAAGGCAAATCGAGATATTGTGCCATGTCATCTTCGGAGTAAGCAAAAGTATCTTTTTGCTGCATCATATTCACTTTTACTGCTTTCCCTGCTTCGTTGGTAAAGTTTGTTTCGAAAGTGTTTTTCTTATCAAATTTTATTTTCCAGATTCCTTTAAAATATACTGCATTAATCAGATACATGACAGCATTGCCCGGAATTACGTCCAACACTTCTTTGATCAGGTTGTTGGTTTTTCGGGCACACCAGTTATTAATAGTGTCAACTGCCCATTTTTGCGAAAAATCGAGTTCCCGTACTTCGGCATTGAAATATTCCCTGTTTACATTCAGAAATGATTGTTTAACTTCGTAACCCGCCTTGTACCAGATTGAATTAGCCAGACTGAGTTTTGTTTTTGGGTCGATAGCCGGAAGTGAAGTTTGCATTACTTTATAATATTCGTTCGTGTCGTCCATCGTCAAACCCGATAATTTCAATGCAGTTTCCATCTCTGTGCGGGTATCGCCTTTGGCTCCGTTCATGGTCATTCCCAAGGCAATGCTCACGCTCAGTGGCGACATAAATACGTTGGTGTCGGGTACTTCGGCAATGGTTTTTCGCAATAAGTCGAAAGCAAATTCATTGTCCTGAACCACTCGTTTTTCGAGCCCGACACGTAAAACAAGTTTATTGGCATCGGGTAGCGGTTCAATTTCGTTTGTACAACTTATCATCAGAACAAGAACTGTAATAAGTAAAAAGTGTGTTTTCATATTGGTACATGTTTATTTTTAAATTTAATCTGTATATCAACGTTTTGTGCTACTTAATTTCAAATCGTAGTCCGGCATTCAAACTTACAATCAAGGGTTGTTCGGTGCGGGCACTCATGGGCTGGTTGTTGTTGAAATAATAATTGATCACAGGTTCAATATATATTCCAAGATCTTTGCTTAAACGATAATTAGCCCCAAAAGCTACATTAGCCGACCACTGAAATCCATCAATTTTTGTTTTCGCTACGGTTGTATATGTATAGTCGCCCACATAAGAATATTGATTGTAAATTGACCGCAGCCCTTTTTCGACCATTGCCCCTCCCGAAACATAGATGTCCCAGTTTTTCCTACTGCTAATGGTGTTGATAATATTGACGGGGATACCAAGATAATGAAGATTTAAATTTGCATCAATTTTCTGGTACAAGCCGTTTTTATATATCGATGCTAAATAAGTATAAACCAAACCGCTTTCGATGCTCCAGTTGTCTGACAATTCTTTGCTGGCTTTGAGTCCAAACGAAATCGGCGGTAAATGGGTAATGGTCGAAAAATCGGAAGGAGACATGATGTTTGAATACTTTGTTTCGGTTTCAACTATTTGACTTGTGGACAATCCACTTGCAAGATCTTTGGAACTGAAGCTTTGCAAACTTGCATTGCTTCCGGTTCCGAGTGCTGCTGCTATTAATGTTCTTTTCGATCTTTGTTTGTTGGGGCTATAAACTTTTTCAGGTTCGTTCAAGTTGTCGGTTAATGTGGTGTATTTTTTTGTTTTAACAACTTCGCCCTGCTCTTTCAGCGGTTCTGATTTATCGGTTGCGCCGTTAACTTTTTCCACTACATGCGGAGTTTCATTTTTGTTTGTATTCGATGCTTCCTCAAAACCGGAAACTTCCGGTTGAACATATTCAGCCGTTAAAGATTTTTGATTTGTTGAAGATAAAATTTTATGTGATTTTGTGGCAGTTTTTTGGTTTGATGCTTTCGTGTTTTGTTTTGAAAAATGACTGCCTGAATTTTCCTGTTTTTCTGATTTATTTTGAGTGGTTGTAGTTTCGGTTTTTTGTTCGCCTGTACTTATATTATTTACACTTAACGATTGTTCGAAAGTTTGTTCCATTAAAGGTGAAACATCCGAAAACGGACGTAATGTTAACATAATTAAAGCGATAGCTGCAACACCGCCTAAGGTTGTCCAAAACCAGAAAGGGATTACCTTGCGTTTTTTCGTCATGCGTTGTTCAATCTCAGCCCAGCAGTTTTCATCCACCTGAACCTGAGTATTTTCGAGCCGATTACGCATCATTTCGCCGAAAACATCTTTGTTTATGTTATTTTTACTTTCCATTGTTCACCTTCATTAATAATTGAACTTTTTTTTGCAGTGTATTTCGTGCCCTCATATACTGCGAACGCGACGTGCCTTCGCTGATATTCATAATTCCGGCAATTTCGCTATGGCTGTATCCTTCGATAGCATAAAGATTGAAAACGGTGCGAAACCCATCGGGTAATTGTGCTACACAAGCGAGTAATTCGTTGGTCGATATTTTTTCTAAAGCCGAAACTTCGTGGCTTGCAAATGACTCATGATAATCGTCAATACTTGAACTCATTTTCAAAGCATCTTTTTGCCTCAGGTATTCCAGCGTAATATTTACCATAATTCTTCTTATCCATCCGCCCAACGAGCCTTCGCCCGAAAAACTTTCCGCCTTTTCAAAAACTTTTATAAATCCATCCTGCAATAAATCACGGGCGGTTTCACGGTCGCCAACATACCGGATGCAAACAGCCAGCATAGCAGAAGCATGCATTTCAAATACTTTTTTCTGAGCTTTGGATTTACCTTTTCTGAAATCGGCGATTAATTCTTTTTCGTCATTCATCCGCATGTACTGCTTTCTGTTTTAGTTGATGATACAAAATAAAAAAACGTTGCATCGTTTCCTGATTTTTTTATTATTGTTTTGTCAAAGGTATGAATTTGAGTGGATTTCACAAAATATATTTTTTTTATTATTGATAAGAAAAGCCGCCTGACATATTATCGGACAGCTTTTTAAAAATAAATGTGATTTTAAAAACGTTCAAATTACTGTAGAATTTTTTTGAATGCTTTTCCTGTAAACGAAATGATGTCGCTCGCGGTTAACGATTCCTCCGATTGTAGTTCCAACGCCAAATCGCCTGCAAGTCCGTGTAAATATACACTTATTTTTGCAGCCTCTTCGGGCAAATAACCCTGTGCCAATAAACTTCCCAACATTCCGGTCAGCACATCGCCCGTGCCGGCAGTAGCCATTCCGGCATTCCCGGTGCTATTGAAAATCAGTTGACCATCGGGTTGTGCAATCAGTGTGTGAGCACCTTTCAGTATAATTATAAATTTATGTTCGACAGCCATTTCACTTGCTCTTTGCATGCGTTCATAACTGTTTTTGCACGACCCGAAAAGCCTTTCAAATTCTTTGGGATGCGGAGTCAAAATACTTCCTGCGGGAATATTTTCAAGCAGATTTTTATGGTGCGCAATAATATTCAATGCATCGGCATCTATTACACAGGGTTTAATCAGATTTGACAATAATTGCCTTAGCATTTCGGTTGTTTCGGGTGCAGTTCCAATTCCGGGACCCATTGCCAAGGTATCGTATTTGTCCGAATCGTTTACTTCGGTTATGAAGTTCTTATTTTTATCCGAAATATAAATAGTTTCGGGCGACGATGTTTGAACAATGACACGGTTACACCGAGGTCCGTGAACCGTAACTAATCCGGTTCCACACCGCAAAGCCGCTTTTGCCGATAAAACCGATGCTCCTGCCATACCTTTGCTTCCGACCACAAGCAGCAAATGTCCAAAGGTGCCTTTGTGCGAAAATTTCGGACGTTTTTTGATAAGTTGCCTTATGTCCGAGTTTGCTACAAAATGATATTTACTTTCGGTTTCCGAAATGGCTTTGGGGTGAATGCCTATTTCGAGTACTTCCCAAAGACCTACAAACTGAGCTGATTCGGGCAGTAAAAACGACAATTTGGGGAATTGCAAACTGAAAGTGTAATCAGCCTTGACTATTGGCACGTTTAAATCCGTGTTTTCTTCGCCATGCAATCCCGAAGGAATGTCGATAGACAAAACTTTACATTTAATTTCATTTATCCATTGTACAGCTTGTGCAAAAATCCCGTTGATGGGTCGAGTCAAACCCGAGCCAAAAAGTCCATCTACAATAATGGTTTCGTCCGTAATTTCTGGAACAACGAATTCATTCTCCAACTCAATCAGTCGGGAAGGGAATTTGTCGATCAATTGTTGGCGGTTTGTTTCGCAATCGGGTGATCGTTTACCTGCGTGCAGCAAAATTACTTTTACATCTAATCGGGTAAGCAACAGCATTCGTGCCAAAGCCAACGCATCGCCGCCATTGTTGCCGGGACCGGCAAGTATGCAAACCGGAAGTCGGTAATCGAAAGTTTGCAGGTATTTTTCGTACATCATATCGGCTGCACGTTCCATCAAGTTAATAGAACTAATCGGCTCGTTGTCAATGGTATGTTGGTCGAGTAGGCGGGTTTGGGAAGTGGTGAAAAATTTCATATATTTTTAAATTAAAAATTATGAATTATGATCCCGATAGCGTTCGACTGAGCTCACGCCGAAGTCTATCGGGAGAATTATGCATTATATCGTATTCCACTTGGTATCTTTCCACTTTTTTTGTTGCGCCGCATTCAGAAAAGTCCATGCCACAATCCGACTCACTTTGGTTCCCTGACCCATTTCAATTGTTTTGACATCAACAACACCAGCCTGCTTTAATGCATCGTAAATTTCGGGTAAATGCGATTTTTTGGAAATCAGTGTCGAAAACCAAAAACAATTGGTCGAGAATTGTTTACTTTGCCGTATCATGTCGCGAACGAAACGTACTTCACCGCCTTCGCACCACAATTCGTTGCTTTGTCCGCCGAAATTTAAAACGGGTGTTGTTATTTTTTTCTTATTCAGACTGCTTAATTTTCGGAGGGTTCCTTTCTGTGCTTCTTGGGCTGATTGGTGAAATGGCGGATTGCAAATAGTAACATCAATCGGTTCAGTTCTTTCCATCACTCCGTGAAAAATATCACTCGAGTTTTCCTGAAAGCGTAGTTCAATGTTTTTGCTCAAAAAAGCATTGTTGGAGATAATTTTACGGGCTGATTCAAGTGCTATTTGATCAACTTCAGATCCTACGAACGACCAGCCATACTCTTTACTGCCGATAATCGGATAAATACAACTTGCACCAACGCCAATGTCCATGCATTTTATTTTGTTGCCAACAGGAGTATTGCCAAGGTTCGAATCACCCAACAATTGGGCAATATGATGAATATAATCTACTCTTCCCGGAATTGGCGGACACAGGTATCCGCTTGGAACATCCCAATACTCAACAGAATAATATTGTTTGAGCAATGCTTTATTGAGCCATTTTACTGCTTTGGGATGAGCGAAATCGATTGATTCATCGCCAAAAGCATTGTTTTTTACATATTTGCTTAGTTGGGGACAGGCTGCAATCAAGAGCTTGAAATCATATCGCTCCCGATGTTTGTTTCGGGGGTGTAAAACGGTTTTCTCAGTTGGCTGAACTTTTTTGTTTTCTGACATTTTGTTGAAATCAATATTGATATTGACTTTACAAATGTAGGAATTTTTCGGCAAGTACTGTATCAATATATCAGATTATTCGCTATTCTGTTGCTTTTAAGTTCGAAGGCACCGATACCAAATAAAGCATAATCATATTTAATGGGATCTTCGGGGTCGAACGAACGAAGCACGGAGGTAATTTCTTCCACTGCTTTCCAGTCGTTTTGTTTGCGTTGCAAAATTCCCAGTGCGCGTCCCACATTACTTGTGTGTACATCGAGCGGAAGCATCAACGCTGACTTAGGAATATCTTTCCACAGTCCGAAATCAACTCTATTTTCATCTTCTCGAACCATCCAGCGCAAAAACATATTGAGCCGTTTAGCACTTGAGTTAGCGGTTACATCTGAAATATGTTTTCGGACATGCTGTTCGTGAGGTATTTCAAAAAATATTTTTCTGAAGTGCGTCAAAGCGCTAAAAATACTTTTACCCGAATGAAACCCTTCGATAAATACAGACTCCAAACCACCGTGATTTACATAAATATTTCGGAGCGATGAAAGAAAAAACAAACAATCGACAGCGTTGAAAGTGCGGTGAACAAAATGCTGAATATATTGCCAATCGCTTGCAGGATTACCTTCCAGAATAAATTCGTAGGGTGAATTATCCATCATGACCATCAGTCGGTTGGCATTGTTGATAATGCTTTTCCGTTGTCCCCAGGCAATGGCGGCCGCCAGAAATCCTGCAATTTCAATATCTTCTTTGCGCCCGAAACGGTGAGGAATTTGTATCGGATCGGTGTCGATAAAATCGGTATGGTTGTATTGTATAACCCTTTGGTCAAGAAGAAATTTTACTTCGCTGAATTGATTCATCATTTGTTTATTGTCCGCCATTAAGTTTATAAATTATGCTGAGTGGGCATATTCTATGCTTTTATTCTCGTATAAATAATTTAATGTCAAGCAGGTAGGCGAATTATGTAGCTCAATTTTTGTCCAATTGAAGTGCACATACCAAAAAAGCCCTTCTCCGCATGGAAAAGGGCTTCTGTTTATTGTTACAAGAAGCAGTTACGCTAATTTGTTTACGTAAACCGCTAATTTCGATTTCAGATTCGATGCTTTGTTTTTGTGAATCACGTTACTTTTAGCTAATTTGTCGAGCGTAGCACTGATTTTTGGCAACATTTCGGTTGCAGTTGCTTTGTCAGTTGTTGCGCGTAATTTACGAACAGCGTTACGGGCAGTTTTTGCAAAATAACGGTTGTGCAATTTGCGTTTTTCGATCTGACGAATTCTTTTGATGGATGATTTGTGGTTTGCCATTTCAGATATACTATTTAAAATATCTTTTTATTATTTTTTTTGTAGTCCCTAGGGGAGTCGAACCCCTCTTTCCAGGATGAAAACCTGGCGTCCTAACCGATAGACGAAGGGACCTTATGGTCATTTGCTGTGTTGAGTTGTTTTGCTCAATTGCGGGTGCAAATATACGGCAGTTTTTTGAATTGGCAAAACCTTTCTGAAAAATATTTTCAATATTTTATAAAACCTTATTTATCAATACTTAATAAAATTGATAATTTACAAAACTTGATACAAATTTGATACAAACATGAATAAATCTGTATATTTGTAGTCTTAACATATTTTTATGCAGGTTAAAACTACAGGAATTGTATTTCACAAAGTGAAACATAGTGACTCGGCAACGATAATAAATGTTTTTACGCAACACTTCGGACGGGTAGCTTATATTGTTTACGGTGCTAATAAGAAAAAATCGGTTGTTCGCGCATCATTTCTTCAACCCTTGTCCATTGTCGAAATGGATGTTTTTCATGCTCAGGGGAAGAATATTCAACAAATAAAGGACATACGAATGAAATATAATTTCACCGGTATTCCGTTCGACCCTGTTAAAAACTCGCTGGCATTGTTTCTTTCCGAATTACTTTATCGTGTCTTACACCAATCCGAACCTGACGATTATTTATTTCTATTTCTCGAAAACTCAGTTCAGCAACTTGACTGTTGTGGTCCAGGAATTGCAAATTTTCATCTTGTTTTCTTACTGAAACTTACACAATATATAGGTTTTGAGCCTAACAACGACAATGAATCCGCTATTTACTTCGACCTGATGAATGGCGTTTTTAAGATGAATCAACCTCATCACCCCCATTTTTTATCAACCGAAATCACAGCATTATTCAAGGAGGTTTTAAAGACAGATTATACCAATTTGAACACCCTGATATTATCAAGAGAAATGCGGATCAAACTGCTTCAAGGCATTATCGATTACTACTGTCTGCATGTTCCGGGGTTTCAAACACTACATTCACTCGAAATACTTCAGAGTCTGTTCGATTAAATTCCGCGACAAGAGGTTTTATTGATTTGGAATTGTGGAAAGATTTCTATGGGTTGAAAAGTATTATTTTCTCTGATAAACTTTCAGTTTCTCCCCTGTTTTTAAATCGTTGTGGGTTTTGCCATTCAGACTTTTTATTTCATCTACACTACAACCATAAGTTTTAGCTATATTATAAAGCGATTCGCCGTGTTTGACAAGGTGAATTTTAGTTGAAATTTTTTCGTTTTCTTTCAAATTATAATCAAATCGATTAACAACAAGCACTTGTCCTGGTTGAATATTCGTATGGGTCAGTTGGTTCATCAGTTTCAATTCATCAACAGAAATATTGTTCCGTGTAGCAATTGTGTATAACGATTCTCCTGCTTTTACTTTATGTATTTTGGTCTTAACTTTGGATTTTGAGGTTTTTTCAGGGTTCTTACTTTGTTCAGCCTCTTCTGTTGTTGTCTGTTGCAGGATATTGGAGCCGGTAATTTCAATTACTTGTCCCAGAGTAATTTTGTTGTCGGTCAGTTGATTAATTTTTTTGATTTCATCAACAGGTATATTATATTTTTTTGAAATGGTAAACAAATTTTCGCCTGCGATTACTTTGTGAGCAACTGTTAATTTAATTTCACCCGACTCGGAATGATTCGGAGTGTTTTTTGCTGTGTTTTCAAATGCAATTTTCTCCGTTACTTTTGCAAGTTTAAGTTGCTGTCCTATGCTGATATTATTGTTGTTTAAATTATTCAAACTTTTTATCTCGGAGATGGAAACTTGATAACGGTTTGCGAGCAGGTTCAATGTTTCCCCTTTTTTTACAATATGCGTGGTAATTGCCGGTAATGAATTATTGGCTGCATCGAGTCGGATTTCGTTTATCGAATCGCTGATTTTTACAATACTTGTAGCAGATTTATCGCTCGAAGCTAATACAGATTCGGGTTTAGTATAAGATACGGCATTTTTAATTTTCAAGCGTTGATTAACGTTGATAAGATTTTTTCGCAGATGGTTTTTTTGTTTCAAAGCAACAACTGTTGTACCATATTTTTCGGCTATTGAGCTAAGATTTTCACCTGGTTTCACTTTGTGATAAACGGCAGGAATAGTTGTTCTGTTCGGTTTTTCCTGACAAGTGCCGGTGTTTTCATAATGTATCATTTCCGGCTTATAAAAGGAATTCCGAGCTGTTGTGCCATTTCCGATAATCCGGACAGCTTTAACATACCGGCGCGAATAATAAGGCTCCTGTGAGTTTGAAATAATAACGCCTTGTTGTACCGATGCGTGTATAAAATCGAAAATACCATTTTTGTTTGCCGAGGTTACAATACCCACATGACCGATACGTCCGTTTTTTTTTCGACCTTCGAAAAACACCAAATCGCCTGTCTGAAGCTCTGTTTTTTGTACTGTGGGAAACTGCTTGCCCTGATCGGACGAAGAACGTTGAAGCAGATATCCGAAATTGCCGTAAATATGTGAAGTAAAACCCGAACAATCAAAGTTTGATACGCCGCGCGAACCATAACGATACGGTGTGTTCAGAAATATTTTGCCGTAGTTGATAACCGAATCGGACAAACTTGGATATGACTGATTAAATATTGTTTGGGTTGTAGAGTCGGAAGTCATTGCCACTTCGCTCTGTTGTGCTTTGGAATTGAGTATTAAACATAAAAACCCCGCAAATAATAAAAAACGTTTTTGAAATTGCATTACTTTTTAAAAATAGTCTGAAAATTAAGTATTTGCAAAGATAAAAATTTTGAATATAAATACAGAATCAATTTTTTCTTTTTAACAAAAAAGCGGAATCATTTTAAAACGCACTAATATCTTAAAATAAGATATGTTTTTGTAACAGCCAAGTTTATTTTTTCGCCCAAAATTAATGGTAAATTATAATCAACATGTCCTGCCGGAAAGTCAAAACAAACCGGATATTGGTAATCGCTGACAGCCTCAAGAATGATTTCGTTAATGGTCTGCATCATCAGCGGATCTTCTTCGCACTCGCTGAATTGACCGACCACCAAACCCGATATTTCGGATAAAGCACCGCTCAGTCGCAAGTTTTGCATCATGCGGTCAATTTTATACGATTTTTCATCAATGTCTTCGATAAAAAGGATATTATTCTTATAGGGTAAATCAAATCTCGTTCCAATCATTCCTGAAAGAACTGATAAATTTCCGCCGATAAGTTTTCCACTTGCTTTTCCATTTCTATTTTGCGGATGAGCCGGAATTTTGTATTCGGGTAATTTTCCGAAAAGTAAACTTTTCAACTTTTCAATCTGTTCACAATCAGCCGGAAGTTCGGTGAGGTGTTTGGCCATAATGCCATGAATAGAGGCAATTCCAAGTTTAGAAATGACATTGTGCAAAATAGTAATATCGCTGAACCCTATCAACCATTTCGGCAATTTTTTAAACGCCGAAAAATCGAGTTTATCAATCATTTGAGCCAATCCATACCCACCCCGACTGCAAAGAATTGCTTTTACAGCAGGGTTATCCAATGCTGCTTGCAAATCCGAAATTCGCTGTTCTTTTGTCCCTGCAAAACGTCCGTATTCCGTACGGGCAAATTCACCTTCTGAAACCTGCAAGCCCCAATCAGTAAGTACTTTTGTTGCACCATCGATAAAGGTTGGGTCAATAGCGCCCGAAGGTGAAATGATACGAATTTTATCGCCCGATTTTAAGAAAGGTGGAAGCATATTATTAAATTATTAGTTGCTGTGTAAATGCTTCGAGCGTAGGAAAAGCATTTTTTATTTCGGCGGGAAGTTCTTTATAAGTAAACTGGCTCACTCCCATAGGTTTGTTGATATCTTTCAACGAAAAATATGCAGCAAATCTATCATTCTAATGCCAGGACAAATGTAAACATTCGGGAGCAAATACAAAAATGCTCTTCAGTTTCAAACCAAGAATTGGCTTCCCGATTTAACATTTCTACTCAACCGGTTTCTAAATGGAAGAAAAGGAGTTTCGTTCAAGATACATCGTGTTGTCCACTTAACATCAAATATGCACTGTCAGAGATGAAACAGCTATAATAATAAGTCTTAGAAGAACCTCGTGGCTTCCAATCGATGAGGTTTATGAAACTGTATTAGAGCAAAAGCCGCGTATTTCAAGGAGTTCTGTTTATCGATGTTTTGTGAAAATAGCTAAAACACTGTGCCCCAAGAAAAAAAAGAAATACCTTACATCCGCAATTGACCGTTTGAAAAGCAGTCAAAATACAATGCAATTATTTAATTATTAATAACATACAAATATTTTGACTGTTGAAAAAAATCACCTATCTTAGTGCTGTGAAACAAATAAAGAAACAATAATTT
>JAURYY010000098.1 GCA_030653695.1 Paludibacter sp.
CTTTTTGAATGGTATGACCAAATATAGATGTCAGGGCTACGCCCCTAATTGTTTTATATATTCATGTTCTACGAAGATGTTAGGGCTAACGCCCCTATTTTTAATTAAACCATTTTAGTTACAAGATTTATAACAATAAAACCGTTTCACACGATTAACGATTGAACCAAATAAAAAAAGCTATTCTAAAACCGAATAGCTTTTTTTAAAATAATCAACTGAGCTTAATTGAATGTAGGCAGTACCGAATAATCTTTAGAATATCTGAGGTGCTGATCGATATAATTTTCGTGATAAGAAATTTTGACATCTATAGTTTCTCCTTTATTATTTTTTTCAATCGAATAAACCGGATTAACAAATCCTTTGTATGGCGACAAATTCAGTCTTTTATACCGCTCGAGTATTTCGGCATGTAAAGCAGCATTTACTTTAACGCCGTAGTTTTCAACTAATTGTTTGGCGGCTAAAAAATCTCCGGTTGACTTGATTCGTTGAACTTCGGTTAATAACTTTCCGAATAAAGAGCGAAGTTTGCCATAGTCATTAACAACAATGAAAGTTTTATCATTTTTTTTCTTTAATTCAATTACATTGTCGGGTTTACCATTTTCGTACATCCATGCAGCAATTAACTGCCGGTTGCGCATGTGAGCCTGTTCTATGTTTTTTCCGGGTTGTATGCGGGTGAGTTGCGTCATCAAACCATTCATTAAGTATTGATAATAAGCGGTTTTATAGGCTTCTTTATCGGGTAATAAACCCAATTCCACCATATTGGGATCAGCCATATAATATAATCCGAACAAATCGGCGCGCGATTCTTCGATGACCGAACCATAGGCTTTCAAAGCATCGGGATCTACTCCGGGTAATAATTTTCCGGAACCGTGTCCCAGACATTCGTGCAAGTCAGTATGCAGGTTGTTGGTAAGCGAACCATGTTTTTTAGCTCTTTCGCATTCGGTATCGCTCCACATAAATTCTTCGTTAAATCCATTACCAATCGAAGCACGGTCGTAAGCTTCGGTTATATTTTCGATGGTTACCGATTTTGAACCATAATCTCGTCGAATCCAGTTGGCGTTGGGCAGGTTAATGCCGATAGGAGTTGACGGGTAACAATCGCCCGCAAGAATGGCTGCAGTAATTACTTTTGCCGAAACGCCCTTTACTTTTTCTTTTTTAAATTTGCTGTCAACAGGCGAATTATCTTCAAACCACTGTGCATTGTTGCTTATGATTTCGGTGCGTTTGGTGGCTTCAATGTTTTTGAAATTCACTATTGATTCCCAACTTGCTTTCATGCCGAGCGGATCGCCGTAAGTTTCGGTAAATCCGTTTACAAAATCTATTTGTGAGCTTACATCCCTTACCCACTGTATGGCGTATTGGTCGAAAGTTCGTAAATCGCCGGTTTTGTTAAATTCAATCAGCGTATGAATCGTTTTGCGTTGCGCTTCGTTTTCGGCTACTGCAGCAGCTTTTTCGAGCCAGCCCACAATTCTTTCGAGTGCTTGTGTGTACATGCCGCCCACTTTATAGGTTTTTTCAATTATTTTACCGCTTTCTTTTACTAATTTACTGTTGATCCCATAAGATATGGGTGTAAGGTCGTTCGGGTCTTTCATTTTGGCATAAAATTCCTCTACTTCTTTCTGGGTAACACCTTCGTAATAATTGTTTGCCGATGTTAATATCAAATCCACCCCATCGGCCTGATTTGTTTTTTTAGGATAAACGGTCGGATCGAATATTACCGGAATAATTTTATGGATTAAATCTGTAACCGTTTCAGCGGGTTGCAGCAAAGAGGCAAATAATTGAGGATCTATCGCACGAATTGCTTCGGTTATGAATTTTTCCGAAAATTCGGGCGTAAATTTATCTTCGGAATAATGATGATGCATGCCATTTCCCATCCAAACTCGTTTCAGATAAGTAGTCATGCGTTCAAAATCAGGCGAATGGCGGTCACCTTTATAATTCACATATACAGCCTCGAGCGTACGCCGAACGGTTAGATTATACTTATTGTTTTGGTCGTAAAGAATATCGCGACCTTCGAGGGCTGCCTGATTCAGATAATAAATCAGTTCTTTTTGTTTCAGACTCAGCGTTTCAAAACCGGGAACACGATAACGTAAAATCTCAATATCGGCAAATTTATCGACCGTATATTCGAAATTTTCAGCAGTAGGAACGGTGGCTTTTTGGTTGCCGCACGCTATGAGTAAGCTTGTCATAAAGATGAATGTTGTTTTTTTCATATTTTTTTGAAAATGAATTGTTCGGATAAAACATCCTGCATAAAATATTAGTCTTATTTCTTTTTGCAAAGTTATAAAAAATATTTTTGTCTTCAATTTTTTCTTAAAATATTGTTTTTTTCAACTAATTTTTTACATTTGCAGCGGGAAATTTTTAGTTTAAAGAAAACGCTAACTTCGGTGATGCAATGAATGGTATCGAGTCCTTCAAAATTTCCCTTTTTTTTAATAAATAACCTATATACTTTATGGGCAAAAATTACAACCGCCGAGAATTTCTGCATTCTTCTTTATTAGGTTTAGGCTCTCTATTTGTAATTAACTCTCCTATTAAATTGTTTGCCAACCATAGTTACAATACTACCGGAAATCAAACAGATTTAAATAGAACCATAGATGCCAATCTATTGAACAAACAAGCCAAAGAATTTTTTTATAAAAAGAAATACGCTGAAGCAACCTCAATTTACCAACAATTAATAGCATTGTTTCCCGACCGTATATCATATTACGATGGATATGCACGCGTTTTGGGCGCACAGCAAAAAACGCTCGATACAGCCGAACTATACAGACAGGGATTACTCACGAATCCCGATGCTCCACTATTTATGCATCGTTTAAGTATGCGTATGATTGACCTATCGATGGGAAATAAAAAAGCCGAGTTGGCTTTTGTAAATAAATACGGTGAAAATAATATTCTGGAGGCATCCGCATTACTTTTACTTAAAGCAATCGCTTTAAAGCAATCGAATAAAGGCTTGTATCTTAACTTACGAGATATACTTAATATTATTGATAAACGGAATAAAGCACTAACTGAAAAGGGTGAGCAACTCTTAGTTTTCTCAGATAAGTTAAGGGCAGAAATACTTTCGACAACCTCCGTTTATGAAAGCAAATGGGTTCTTACGCGCCAGACACAAAAAAAATCAATCCCTGAAAATGCTATTGATGCAGAAGTAGTTAATTTAATAAATAAAAAAAGACGTGAATTAAATTCGACAAAAGAAAAAGAAGAACGGGAAAAGGCAATTAAAAAAGAAAAAAAGTTGCGATGGAAACTTGGACTTGAAAAAAATATAATTAATGCTAATCCGGCAAGAGTTGAGAAATTCGGTATATTAATATTAGAAGAAAATATTATGGACACTGATACAATTGGGAAACTCAGAAAATATTATCAAAAGAACAAACTAAAAAATCGCTTGTTATCGCTTAACCGTTATCTTTATATAAAAAACAATTCTCTATCCAATTCGTTAGCTTTAGCAACCACTCTATGCAATTATGGCGACAATAAGAGTGATTTGACAGAAGCAAACCATTTACTAAGTTCGCTGACCCCTTATGTTAATACATTGCCTTCGGTAAGCATTGGTGCCTATTATCAAACCAGCGCACAATTGTTGAAACAATTAAACCAACCGGCGAATGCCCGCACCATGCTTTTGGAGGGATTATCAAAATTTGATGGGATAGGCGGAGTATCTTATTCACTATTTGAAAAATACGCACAAAGTTTCAGTGGAAAAAAAATGTCAATAGGAATTGATATTTTGAAGGCTCTCTGTGGAAAAGAAGTAAAACCAATCGACGATCCGGTTTGGAACTATATAAAAGCTTACCTACAGACACAAAAAGACAAAACTCCAAGTGTTGCCGAACAATTGAAGCCGCTGTATGCCTTGGCAAAGTTGCAAAACAAAGCTGGAAGTACTGAATATGCTCTTTCTAAATCTGAAATAGAAACCTTACGATCGAAAATATATAAATAACCTCCCCTCTATATCTAAACATGAAGTTAAAAGGTGAAAGATTTATATTAGAGTTTATATTGATTAAAAGAATATTATGCTCAAAAACAAAGAGATAAGATTAACCACTAAGTACACTTAGTTTCACTTAGAATATATTAAAAAAGAACACTCAGATAAAAAACATACATGTTTTTTTAGATTTACAATTGACTTATAATAAAACATTTTTTAGTAC
>JAURYY010000290.1 GCA_030653695.1 Paludibacter sp.
CATAGTAGTAGCAG
Source organism: Paludibacter sp. (assembly GCA_030653695.1). Lineage (GTDB taxonomy): Bacteria > Bacteroidota > Bacteroidia > Bacteroidales > Paludibacteraceae > Paludibacter. Next base: position 15 of record JAURYY010000290.1, read on the forward strand.
AACTACCGAAATTTACACGCACGTAAGTACGAAAAGTATTCAACAAATAAAAAGCCCTTTTGATGATTTATAAATATTTATTCATAATTTAGCAAACACAAAAGGATGGCGTTTATCAGACAAAGCCACCAAAATAAGGGTGGATTGGGATGATTTTGTCAGACCTATATGCAAGTTATGCACAAGCGGTAGAGGGTATCGCAGCGACACAGCGAAATCGCAATGAAATGGAATACTAAACTTGAAATGAGACACAACTTACAATCAGACAAACCGACACTCCTTACTACCACGACAGTAGTTTAGTTTTTGAAACACACAAAAATATTAATTAACTTTGTAAACAATTTTTAAAGAAAAAGGAAATGAGAATTAACACTATCAAAATAGACAAACTGTTTGAAATGTTTGACTACAGCATATCATTCAGTGGAAACGAAAATGTTCTGATCATTACAGGGCCAAACGGATTTGGAAAAACTATGGTTTTGAATATTATATTTAATTTATTCAATCGCAGATTTGTTTTTTTTCAAAAACTTGTATTTAAAAAAATAACAGTTTCATTAAATGAGAATATTTCAATTGTAATCAATAAAAAAACGCAAGATGATAAACCATCTGTTAGTTTTTCATTCTTTGTTGGAAAAAAAGAAATTGAAACATTTGATTATTCTAACAAACTTGAAACTGATATTGGAAGAAACATTCAAAGATTTCTCCCTGTTAGAAGAATTGAGCCTGATAAATGGATAGATAATCGTACAGGTAGACTTTTAACCATTGATGAATTATTAAACGAATATGCCGACCAATTACCAGAGGAAATAAGTAAAAATTTATTAAGAATTAAAACCGAAAAAGTTAATGAAATTTTATCTTCAATACAGGTGCACTTAATTCGGGAGCAGAGATTATTTAAAAAAATGCAGAGTGTTGAAAGAAACTATCGTGAAGAGAAAGAACAATTAATCATGATAGACACAATTCAGACTTATGCTGAAGAATTAAAACAATTGATCTCTGAATTTTCACAAAAGTCACTGATACAAATTCAAGAATTAGATAGTAGTTATCCAAATAGATTAAGAGCTGAGACTAATATATTAACCGAGGAAGAATACCAAATACGATATAACACGCTTAAAACGAAACAAACAAAGTTAAAAGAATTTGGTTTATATGAAAGCAAACAAGAATTTTTAACTTATAGCAAAGATGACGCAAAAGCGTTGTCAGTGTACTTAAAAGATTTTGAATTAAAGTTGGGGGTTTTTGATGCTTTATTAGAAAAGCTTGAACTTTTTACAAATATTTTAAATGAAAGGCGTTTTACTTTTAAATCAATAAATGTAAGCAGATATAAAGGATTTTTCTTTAAAACAAGTAAAGGAAAAGATTTAGAACTTAATCAACTTTCATCAGGAGAACAACATGAGGTTGTATTACTCTATGAGCTAATATTTAATGTAAAACCAAATATACTTGTCCTAATTGATGAACCAGAAATATCACTTCACATTACTTGGCAAAAAGAATTTTTAAATGATTTATTGAAGATTATTAAAATTCAAAATATTCAAGTCTTAATTGCAACGCATTCTCCGTCAATCATTAATGACAGATGGGATTTAGTTTATAATCTTGAAACTGTGGATGCGAAATGAAGAAACAGGACATTACTTATCAAGACAAACTCAATGAGTTGAGGCTTGACATTTCTCATCCAAATAATAAGGGTATTGCTTTTGTTCTTTTAGAGGGAGAAAGCGACATAAGACTTTTTAGAAAACTATTTAATCTTGACAATTGCAAAGTTGAAAGTATCCCTGGAGGTAAGTTTAAATTAGAAGAATGTATTGGAGTATTAGCTAATGTTTATCCTTTAATTATTGGAATTAGAGATGCTGATTTTATTCATTTAGAAAATCAGCCCTACTCAAAGGAAAATATGTTTTTGACTGACTTACACGACATGGAAATGATGCTTATTTCAGAAGAAAATGTGTTTAGTGCGTTAATATTTGAATATACATCATTATCACAAGATAAACATTCAGAAGTAAGAAATAACATTTTGAATTCTATTGAGCAAATTAGTTTATTGAGGTGGCTTAATGAAAAAGAAAATTTAGAATATAAATTCGAAGCAGGATTTCAGGATTTGATTTCGTTTGTAAATCTTGAAATTGATTTTAACCAATATTTTTCAAGAGTTATATCTAAGTCTCCAAATGCAAAACTTGTTGATATTTCAATAGTATTACTTAAATTAAAAGCCCTGAAAGAAATTCATCCTGACTTATTTCAATTATCCAATGGACACGATTTTATGAAAGCTTTATCACAATATGTTAGAGAATCAGGCGATGGAAGAACATTGGGTGATGAAAATATTAGTAGCATATTTAGAATTGCTTTTACTTTAAATCATTTCAAAAAAACAAAACTGTTTAGTGAAACTAAATCATGGGCAGAGAATATTGGTTGTGTTTTATTTGTTTAGACGACTGAAAACGTAAGCAGAACGATACGGATTGAATCAAAACCCGCCAGTGCATAACAGGCGGTATATTTTATTGCCGAGATAGTGCCTATTTCAACGTTTCTGCAACTAATAAACTTTCGTGCATTTTGACAGGACAGTGCTTCGAAATCGGCAACAAAAATATACCGCCAAACCGTTATGTGAAATTTAAAAAAACAAAAAACATGGAATTTATAAACACTGTTAACGAGGACAAGTTTAGGGCTACAAACGCCCATTGGAATGACTTATGCCTAAATGACCCTTGGAGTGTCGGCTACGTTTCTACTCTTATTGAAACTCAAACCTTTGCTTCAAAAGAAGCGTGGGAACAATATTATTACGATAGCGGTGCGGAAAGGGATAGACAAGTGAATAATCGTTCACAAGGTGATAAACAACTTTTGAATGACCATACATTGAAACATACAAATCCGAACAAGATTAATGAATTAGGTTGGGATATGAAAAATCTTAATTTTCAATATGGTAGAACAAAATCACTAATAGCCGATAAAGGAAAAATTCTTTTTGACTATGTTATTTCAAAAGGCATTAATATTTCACTTCCCGAATGCATTGAGTGCGTCAGATACAGAACTATATGTGAAACTTGGAACGGAATAATCGTTAGGGAGAGAAATACTGTATCTATTCTCAAACAAAAATTTCCAAATGTAGATTTTGTCAAAACAAGTGGAGAGTTTGACCATAGGTATGCGGTTGATTATGAGCTTAAAATTTCTGGAAAACTAATTTGCGGCATTCAAATTAAACCAAAATCTTATTTAGGAAATGCACCATATTTAAGGAAAGCCCAAAGTGCAAATCAACAGAAGAATTCAGAATATTTTAGGTCATTTGGCAGTCCTGTTTTCGATATTATATCACAGACAAACGGACAAATTATCAATCCTGAAATAATACAAGTCATTGAAAATGAAATAAAAAAAAGATAAAATTCACATAACAAAGTGTAGCAGTAATAAGGGTTTCAGTGGTAATTCAAGCATTCTGCCCCGCATAAAATTTCGTGTCGGTGGACAGGAAAGTAGCCCGCAATCCCTTACTGCATATAGCCTCAACCGTTATGGGCAAGTTTAAACGACACCACAGCGGACACGGACAGACGAGAGAACCACCGACAATTCGGTGTGACAGTTCTTGACTGGAACGACTGAATAAAAAAAAGTGGAGACCAGCGACCACTTAAAAAACGGGGCGACACCGAAAAGCCAAACGAGTAGGAATCAAGTTTAAATTTCATTAAAATGAACAAAAAAGTATTATTTGCAATTATTGGAGCCATTTTAGGGATTCCATTAAGCTATTATTTTCAATCAGAAATGGTAAAAAATAAAATGGGAGGAATTGGTGGTTATATCCAGCATTTTGACCGGATTGTTAACGATTCCAACTTATTAGGAAATGTTATTTTAAGCGTTGTGATTTTTGCAGTTGTAGGTGGAGTAATTGGTTACTTCATAGACGAAAATGAAGCTAAGAAAACAAAGTAAAGTAATTGGTTTCTGCTTGGTGCTTTTTATTCTCTTCTATTTCGTAAACAAAAAAGAGGAAGTATTAGTGAATGAGATAGATAAGAACAAAATTGAGGATTTTGATATAATTATGTCAAAAGGTCAATCTGTGCAAAGTAAGTTAATTGGTCTGTTAAAATTTTCCATTGAGGATTATTCTCACATTGGAATAATGATAAAAGAGAACGATAAAGTTTTTGTGTTGCACTCAACACCTGACGGGACTAATGCTAATGGTATCCGATACGATGACCTACAAACGTTTTTTGACTTAAGCGATGTTAGTGATTATACGGTTTTGAGATACCAAAACATATCTTCTGATTTTCGTCAAAGACTAAGGATGGAATTTGAAAGATTTAAAAACAGTCAAGCACCATTTGATTTTGACTTTAACAATTTCGACCATAGAAAAATATATTGTTCGGAATTAGTTTGCATTATCTTTAAAAATCCAGTGTTGTCTGCACTGCAGGAATTTGATATGACAAAACCAATTTATCCAAAGTATTTTCTTAAAATGGAAGGATTTATTACAATTAACTCAAAGAAAACCAGCCCATAACAGCACCTACAAGAAATTGGCGGTTCAGTGGTTAAATGAACATTTGTGCTTCGTATCAAGTGTAGTGCTGGCAGACAGTTTTGTGCTCCGAAATCGCCAACTTCTTAAACCCGCAAAACGTTGGCGGCAAGCTGAGAAAACGACACAACGGAATGATACAGACAAGAGAACCACCGACTTTTGATACATCTTGACAGTTATTTATGACTGACAAGAAATTTCATTTACAAAAAAGTGGAGTTCAGAAACCACTGAAAAAACGGGGCGACACCGAAAAGCCAAACGAGTAGGAAAATTAAAATCAAAATCAAATGAATTATTATTTAAAAGTTTTACAGAACTACGCTACTTTCAGCGGACGAGCAAGACGAAGTGAATATTGGATGTTCGGATTATTCAATATTATTTTTTTAATCGTAGCAATGATTTTGGATAATATTTTGGGGACGACCGCAGGAGTACTTCCTTATGGAGTATTCTATTTTCTCTATGCATTTGCAGTATTAATACCAGGATTAGCTGTTGTAGTAAGACGATTGCACGATGTAGGTAAAAGTGGTTGGTTTTTCTTCATCGGTCTAATCCCTCTAATTGGAGCAATTTGGTTGTTAGTTTTAATGGTGACAGACAGTAATCCGGGTGAAAATCAATACGGAGCAAATCCAAAAGAAGTAACAGCCTGAAAAGAACGAAAACCAGCCCATAACAAAGGCTATATGCAATAAGGGTTTCAGTGGTAATCCAAACTACCTGCCCCGCATAAACTTCGGTATCGGTGGACAGATTTGTAGCCCGCAATCCCTTACTGCTGCTACACTCAACCGTTGTATATAGTAGTCTTAAATCATTCCGATTTATCGGAATGAAAATCCTCCCGATAGACTTCGGCGTGAGACTTCGGCCTGAGCTCAGTCGAACGCTCAGTCGAACGCTATCGGGATTAATCCGCTAAATCAGCGAGAATCCGCGTTCCATTCTTTTCCATTTCTTCACAGAAAATTAATTCGAAAACTAACCATATACCATCAACCTTGTCTTAGAAATGAGCCATTATTTATTGTTTTACAAATAAAAAAAACGTTGGGTACAAAAGCCGATAGTCATTTTATTTTATGTTGCTTTTTTTGCAATAGTTCGTCAGAAAATTTTGTGTGTTTTTTGATTAATAACCTTTCAAAAATCAAATTATCGACAGTTTATTGCAGTTATATATTTTGATTTGATAACAAGTTTAATTTACCGATATTTTTTTTCTAACCCATTTTTCGATACTTATTATTGGAAATATTAAAAAGCCGGCAAAAATTGCAATTCCCATCTCCATAACACTAAGCGTTGAAGTTCCAAACACATTTTGCATAAAAGGCGTGTAGATAAAAACTAACTGCAGCAATAAAACAATCCCAACACCTACAAAAATAGTTGAATTGCTGAAAAATCCTATCTTCATTACAGAATCGCGCAGCGACCGGCAATTTAGCAAATAGAATATCTGAAACATAATAATAAATGTAACCACCATGGTTTGGGCATTCGAGAGTGCAGCCTCAGGCGAAATTCCTAAAGTTATGGCTTTGTCAAATGCCATGTAAAAAAGAATGATAGCACCTGCTGACATCAACACCGAAACAAAAAACACACGAAAAGTAACAAACCTGTTAAAAAGTGGTTCTTCGGGATTTCGAGGAGCGCGTCGCATAACATTGGGCTCCTTCACCTCAAAAGCTAAAGGCAGTGCCAATGCAATGGCTGCTACCAGATTAATCCACAGAAGCTGAGTGGGTAACATGGGCAGCAACAGCGACTTAGTTATCGGGTCGAAAGGGAAAAACATGATGCTGTATATAAGAATCAGTGCCAGTCCAATATTGGTAGGCAGTATAAATGCCAATGATTTTAGAAGGTTGTCGTAAACTCGTCTTCCTTCTTCGACAGCGGCGCTGATACTTGCAAAATTATCGTCGGCAAGAATAATGTCCGACGATTCTTTCGAAACGGAAGTTCCGGTAATGCCCATTGCCACGCCAATGTTTGCCTGTTTTAGTGAAGGAGCATCGTTTACTCCATCGCCAGTCATCGACACAATGTGATTGTTCTTTTGCAGTGCTTTTACTATGTTGAGTTTATGCTCGGGAGCAACACGTGCAAAAATATTTACATTCAATGCTGCATTTTGCAACTCTTGGTCATTCATTGCCGAAAGTTCAGCACCTGTAACCACATCTCCCTTGTCCGATAATCCTAATTCAATGCCGATAGAGCGTGCGGTGGCTTGATGATCGCCGGTAATCATTTTGACAACAATGCCGGCATCGTGACAGATTTTTATTGCCTCGATTGCCTCTGTGCGCGGTGGGTCAATCATTCCTATCAATCCGGTAAACGTAAAACCGGTAACAAGCATATCGGGTGTAAGTTCTGAATTGCCGGTTTGTAAAGGGTTTTGTTTTTGTGCTACGGCAATAACGCGCATTCCCTTTTTTCCCATTCGTTCAATTTCTTTAGTCACTTCCGTCAGATTTGCAGTTGATTTTCCTGCATTATCAACACAGCGACTCATGACCACCTCCGGTGCTCCTTTGATAATGATCCGGTGGTTTTCTCCAAACTCATTCAGGGTTGCCATATACTGATTTTCGGATTCGAAGGGGAAAACATCAATTCTACGAAAATCTTTACGTATTTTTTTGAAATCGATACCCGCTTTACCTGCTGCAACAACCATAGCGGCTTCGGTAGGGTCGCCTGTAATTTCCCACTTGTTGCCGGTTTTGTAATATTCCGAATCGCTGCACAGAACAGCATTGGTGAGCAGGTTCATAATTATATCATCAGGTTTCTCCGATTTTTGGTTGCCCCACTCAAAACTGCCTTCGGGCTTATAACCTGTGCCGGTTACTTGTACAACCATTTCGGGTGTCCAAAGTTCGGTTACAGTCATTTCATTTCGGGTAAGCGTACCGGTTTTATCGGTGCAAATTACAGTAGTGCTGCCTAAGGTTTCTACTGCAGGTAGTTTTCTGATAATGGCGTTGCGTTTTGCCATGCGTTGTACGCCAATGGCAAGCGCAATGGTAACCACTGCCGGAAGTCCTTCGGGAATGGCACCAACGGCTAATGCAATGGCAAAAATCAGACTGTCCTTTAACGCATTTTCCAAGAAAATTCCTTGTGCCATAGCACGCAATGTGCCAACAATCATAATCACAACAGTAATGCTGAGTATGCCTATGGTTAAATATTTGCCTATGGTAGCAAGTTTCTTTGTAAGTGGTGTTTCTAAATCGGTTGCTTCGCTCAGCATATTCGATATTTTTCCGAGTTCGGTCATCAGTCCAGTCCCTGTAACTACTGCCGTTGCTGTTCCTGCCGATACAAGCGTTCCTCCGTAAACCATATTTGTCCTGTCGCCGAGCGAAGACTCTCTCGAAACCGGCTGGATGTTTTTTTGCGATGGTAACGATTCGCCTGTCAGTGCTGCTTCTTCAACCAAAAGGTTTTTTTGTTGTATTAAGCGCATGTCGGCTGGCACACGATCGCCCGATGCCAACAGTACTATGTCGCCGGGAACAAGCTCTGTTACCGGAACGATTAAATTTTTCCCATCGCGAATTACAGATGCATTCTGTGGCACCATGTCACTTAGTGCTTCAATGGCTTTGCCGGCTTTAAACTCTTGTATAAAGCCGATGATGGTATTGATCACAACCACAGCAAAAACCACCAAACCATCTGTTATTTTGCCAATCAGCATGGCAACTGCTGTTGAACCGAGTAAAACCCAGATTAAAGGGTTGTTTATCTGCCTCCAAAGGAGTTGCAACGGACCATCCTTCGATTTTCGTTTTATCTGGTTTGCACCGTATTTCAATAGTCTTTGTCTGATTTCTTCTTTCGACAGACCCATTGGTGAACTTTCCAATGTTTCGAGTACTTTTTCGTGACTTATTGAATGATAGGATTCGGAATTGACATTGTTGTCTTTCATTTTTAACTAATATTTTTTTTTGTTGATATGTTTGTTGTTGTATGTTTGGTATTTCGTTCAGAACAAATTCATCTTTTTTTTAATCAACAACCTTTAATTGTATATTGATATTATTTCTACTTTACTAAAATAATAATTGACCTCAGGTTAATGAACCCATCGGCAAGGGGACATGCCCCTTTGTTAAAGATTAACAGATTAACAAGATCCATACGACCCCGATGGGGTCGAATATCGATTAAAAATTCCGGTTCTACAAATATATAATGCCTATGGCATTAACAAAATCTAATTTAGTAAAGTAGAATTATAGATTTATTCATCAATGTCGTTTAGTTAGTGAAATGCAATTATTAGGTTTAAAATTTTCTAACTAACAAATTAGAGAATTGAAAATCAGCGTAGCTAATAAGGACATTTTTGTTGTTAAATTCACTCTGCTAAGGGTTAAAGTGCTTGACTTATATTGAGTTATTAACCCTTAGTAGAAAAAGACCATTTCGATTTTCCCTTATTTATTTAACCACCTAACTAAACGACATTGATTTATTCATTAGAAAAAACTAAAATTTGCACTTGTACTTTTTTACTGCAAAAGTAATAAAATGCAACTTAATTCATTGTGTTGTTGCTATTCCATTTTAAGGTAATTGTGAATTATGATAATTAATTAACAGCTTGGTGCAGATGTTCGTAAATAGTTATTATGTTGTTGAATATGAGCGGTATAAATTTTATTTTGATAAATGATAAATTCATGTGGGTAAGAAGCAATTTAAGACTTTTATCTGCCCTCAACTTCTAATGGAATCAGGCACTCTGTTAGCTGCTTCAACGTTCACCGATTGCGAATTGTATAAACCAACAAAATATCAGGTTAATGTATGTTGATATATAATAAACGCCAAATATACCATACACTTTTAGTTTTGTAAATATTTGATATGTTGTGTTTTCCCCGTCCCGATTCCCGATAGCTATCGGGAATCGGGACGGGAATCGGGATTGTTCTTTATTCTAATGTCTTTTATAATATTATTCGACAGAATCATTGGTTGTTGTGTTTTTCTGTAACACGAAAAACATGTATTTTTTTTCGTTTACAAATTGTGCGGGGTCAATGGACGCTTCTTCTTTTGTTATTTTTTTATCGATGGATGCCCGTAAATTTGTTGTCAGGTAATACAGCCACCCTTTTTTATAACGTAGTTTTTCATAAACATAATGTTTTACGGGTACCAGAAACCGATTGAAATATAAGTTTGCAAACTGAATAGTGGGCAAAACATGCGGAGTAATATCGCGTTCCACTGTTTTAGTCCAGTTATTTTCCACCAATTTCTGTTCGAAATCTTTCAATAAATGCGCGCTTTTGTTAATTCCGGTTTCATTTAATCTGAAATAATCCACTATAATCCATTTTCCGCCAGACATAATTATTTCATCAACTTTTCTGAATGCATCTTCGAGCCGTATATATTGCAGTGATTCAGAATTGATGACTGTGCCATATTTACGTTCCGAAACTAATTGTTCAAATTTACAATGATGGCTTACAAGGTTTTGGAGCGTGTTGCGAATGTGTTGAATCTGATTTTTATTTGGTGTCAGAACCTCTACATTCATTTTTTGCTTCATCATTAATTCGGCAAGTCCACCCATACCGCAGCCCACATCCAAAACCGGATGTTGATGATCGGTAATTTGTTCAATTATATTTTCGGCATACTTTATTTGTGCCTCTTCAACCATTTTCAATGAAATGCTATCGGGCGAAATGACGAAATTTTCGAAATATCCCCAATGTAGCATGTTATTATTTAATATTTTTGAATACAAATACAGTTCCAAATCATAAGTCGATTTATCGAATGTTGAGTTTCTCTTGTGAAAACGATATGCTTTTACCCACTCAACGGGATTGAAAAACGGACCTATCTTGCTCATTGAAATATTTTTTAGGGATTGGATTTGATTTTGGTGCGAAGATAATTCTAAAATCTGAATTGTGAGATAGGTTGGATTTTCGGTATAGCTTAAAAATTCGCATTGAATTTAATAAGTATCACAAATGCAGTGGTTTGTTATGTCAATTTTTCGGCAAATTTAGCGAATCAAAAATTAGTGCCCCGATAGCTCATGGGATCGGATTTATGGTAAAACATTATTTACGCAATAGCCTTCAATAGCCAACGCATCGCCGTTTAGCATAAAAAAAGCCTTACTTTTGAGGGTAAGACTTTTAAATTTGACTGCTTTTAAAATTGTAAAAATTACAAAAGTTTCACATTTACTGCATTTAATCCTTTTTTTCCTTCTGTAATATCAAATGTTACTTCGTCGTTTTCTTTGATATTGTCAATTAATCCTGTCGAATGTACAAAATATTCTTTCGATGATTCTGCGTCTTTAATAAATCCAAATCCTTTTGACTCATTAAAAAATTTAACTATTCCCTTACTCATAAAATGTATTTAAATTATTTGGCAAAGATACTCAAGTTAATGAGAATAATACTATTGATATGCAAATATTTTTAATTTATTTTTATTCTTTGTGAAATTGTTTTAAATTCATTTGTATTTGTGTCGAGAAATAATCGGTTTTGATAGTATAAATAAACATTAATTAATAAAAAAACTAACAACGGTATCATTTATTAAAACAATGTATGTCAGATTATTAAGTTAACATTTTAAGAGCATTCTTGTTCATCGAACCCTTGTTAGTGTATTAGCTGCTTTGAAGCACGACTAAGCCATAAAACAATCAGTTGAACAATGACCTTGTTGATTTAACTCGGTTATTTTTTATGGGGTATAACAGCATATAGCACGAGCTACATTCAAAAACATATTGTCAATCACCTACTCATTAAGTAAGTATTAACCTTGCATTAGGGCTTTAACGCATCAATAAACGCATTAATATTCGCAGTTGAAACCGCAGGTGGCATTCCTCCGCCACACGAAAACACCATGCGATCAAATCCCGCTGCTTCATCTCTCAGTGCTTTTACGGCATTTATTACATCCATTTCAGAGCCCGAGGCAAGTACATCGCGCGGTGGAATATTTCCTAATATTGCCATTTTATTTTCGGTAGCAGCACGCAGTTCAGTGAGCGAGATATGAATGCCCGGGTTGTATAGGTTGATGCCTATTTCGGGGTAATATTTTACCGAAACAGTACAGTAGGCATCGTTGTGAAAAAGTTTAATCGAATCAGTAGTATCGTAAAGTTCTTTCAGATAAGGATATGCAAATTCTACAAATTCTTCTTCGCCGATAAACCCAACAATGTCATCGAGCATCAGTGTACCCTCAATGGTGGGTATTGTATCGTGCTGCAGTTTGTGCCATTTTTTCAGAAAATCGGTAATGATACGAAGTAGTTTGTGTTGCTTCAGGATCCATCATCATCAGGGTCAGAAATTCGGTGGTGCCCATCAAAAACGAAGCTACATTCAAAGGCCCGCGCGAAACCGAAAATCGAATTTTATGACCCGCACTTTCTATTGCCGGCAGAGCTTTATATAGAACGCAAGAATCAAGAGCCATCCCGATAGCTATCGGGAGCAGTAGATTAACGCGTTACAAATTATTATGTCAGATTAATTAATTCGTTGTATATATGCTCAAAAAACAAAGAGATAAGATTAACCACTAAGTACACTTAGTTTCACTTAGAATATATTAAAAAAGAACACTCAGATAAAAAACATACATGTTTTTTAGATTTACAATTGACTTATAATAAAACATTTATGTTTTATTTCTTAGTGATCTTTATTTGGGTTTAATTCACTTAGTGTATCTTAGTGCAATTAAGTGTCCCCATAGCTATCGGGATAGTGTTAAACTTCTTATATTTAATTACATAGAAATCTAATCCATATAAAGTCTATTGAGCTAATCAAATAACGAAACAAAATTCTTATGAAAATGAAATTATTCAGTGTTATTTTCACATTAGGTTTATTAAGTTTCTTTTCTGATGTTTGTGCCCAAAACATTACTTTTGAATATGATGCAGCCGGAAATTGTACGCTAAAATACAAAACAGTGGTATTGGCTTCGTATGCAAAAAAAAACACATCCACCACTGATACCATTGCAAATGATCCCCAAAAAGAAATGATAGGGGAACGTGAAGTAATCATTTATCCGAATCCCACACAGGGTGCGTTAACCCACTTTGCAGCAAATCAGGATAAATCGTTTGCTATACAATGATTTACTACTCTCGGAGTTCAGATTTGAGCACTACAGATTTTTTCTTTATGAAGGGTGCATATTTGTATTTTAGAGCCTCGTATAATGTTTGTACTTTTTGATTTGGTTCTGAGCAACGTCTTATCAGTATCACTTCATCTTTATCGTTTTGGGCTAATGTGGTAACCGCTTTTTGCGTATTCATTATTCGGACAATTTCACTCCAACCGCTATGAATACCCTCTTTTTTGAGTTGATGTCTGATAGTGTTTACCACCCAATAGGCCAATAATCCCAAGTTCAAATGAGCCATGGTACTTTCATCTTTTTTGTGATAAATGGGACGCAAATCAAGATCCGTTTTTAGCACTCTGAAGGTGGCTTCAATTTCACGGATTGTATTGTAAAATTGCCATAACATCTCTTCTGATTGACCGTAGAGCGAAGTGCGTAGAAAATAAATCCCGCTACGGGCATTGATATCTACATCTGGTTTTATTGCCCAATTGATGGCGGTTGCAATTTGCTTAATTTCAGGTGTTTTGTTTTCTTTTTTTCCTTTTCCTTTACTTTCAAACTGCTCTGCTGCTACAACAACTTCAATATCAAAATAACGCTGTATTGATGGATACTTCCCTTTGAGCCGACCGATACGTTCATAGACTTTATCTGCCTGTTTTACTCCGCCTTTCTTGGTCATGCTATCGGCTATTATCTGTAGCCCATCTTCAAAACGAGCCCTGAACTGATCGTTCATCGAACGCTCTTTGAGTTCTTTGGTATGGCTTTCCACTTTGAGGTAATAATCCGTATTCTTGTCTGACTTTACGGGGCAAAGTTCTATTTTTTGTTTTTTGTTATCAGTTACAGTAACGGTGGCTACATTTGCTTGCACCTTGTAATTCTTTAGGCTCGAACGGGTAACACACAAATAATCATACCCTTTTGCTTTTACCATTTGCAAATTATCTTCGGTGGCAATGCCCGCATCCATCACAATAAGGGCTTTCTTTGCTGAACCGGAGGTTTTAATGCGAAGGTTTTCAATCATTGATTCCAACGTTGCAGGATCGGACATATTGCCTTGAAGAATGGCTGAGTATTTTATAAATCCTTGGGGGTTAACCACTAATGCCAAAACAACTAATTTGGCATCGCTTCGTTTCTCTTTACTTCTGCCAAACTTGGCTAATGCGCTACCCGTTTTTCTGCCTTCAAAATAGGTATTTGTCAGGTCGTAAAGCATTATTCTGTCCTCAATATCAAACAGTTCATTTGTCCGAAAGGATAAGTAGTGTTCCAGTGCCTCTTTCTCGTTATAAAGTTTGGTACTTATCCGGTATAATTGGTCTTTGGTAACTTTTTCTGCATCAAAACCGGTAATTTCGCATACGGCAGAATTCTCTTTTATCCAACTGGAAGTTTTGAGTTCAGAGGCCGGATACACGGCTCTGCTTATGATATGCGTCAGGGCTAATCGGATGTCGGAATCATCCCAACCCTTTTGCTCTAAAAACGAAGCAATCCGCAGTTGTCCAACCGCTTGATACGAAAGCCATTCCGCACCAATTTCCCGAACATCTTTATTACGAATGCTATTTATATCGATTCGGTGATACTCCTTTCCATATCTGGAAACTTTGGATTTGGCTTCATCACTTGGTATGTCAATACGTTTCTCTACTACCATGCGGTTATAGAAACGTTCCACATAATCCAACACCACCAAATCATCGCTGTAGGGTAACTCAAACAATGGATTACCCGGATTAGCCACTTTGGCTGTAAGTATCTTTTGAATCGCGTTCAACCGGTCGAAACTCAACTCATCTAAAAAACCGACACTCAATATGGTGCGATGACATGCCCGACCTGCGTGATTACGGTAACTTTCCAATAATCGATAATAACCGGACAGTTCTTTCGTTTCTGGATTCTTGCGCATGGAGATTCTGAAATACATGCCTGCAAAGTAAATACATAATTCACTGTTTATAAATACCCCCCTGGGCACTACAAATGGATTTCAAAAATACGCTAAATCTGATTTTCAGAAACTTACATAATTACACCCTCACAAACACATCTCAAAAAGCTAAATATCTGACAAATCAACATTGCTTTTAACTATAATTTAACCTGTTGAGATTGAATAGCTGCAAAATGGGTTAAAAATTGAAATAAAAGGAAGCGAACCTGAAAATCCTGTACAATTCCTACTTACTGACATGAACGGACGATTGCTTGTCAGGAAAGAAACTACCCAGACTATTTATTCTTATGATATGAACTCTTTTCCAACAGGAGTTTATTTGCTCCGTGTAACGATAGATGGAAAAATGAAGGAGTGGAAAATAGTGAAAGAGTAATTCAACCAGCCATTCTTTTTATGAATAGAGTGTACATTTAAAAATGAGATAACCTTTTTTTTGGAAAAGCATGAAAATTAAACACATCTTACTTTGTATTGTATCAGTAGCATTAGTAAGCCATAATACGGTTTCAGCTAAAATTTCTCCGGTTGTTATTTCTGAAGTATTTTATGATTCGCCGTTGAATGAAGTCAAAAGAAATTCAATTCATCATAACGGAGAATTTATTGAGTTGTTTAATCCAACAACTGAAAGTATTGATTTATCAGCTTGGAAAATAAGTGATAACAATAGAAGCTATACATTCCCGGAAAATACATTTTTACCATCCCGTTCACTAATAGTGTTAGCGTATCGTTATCCCAATTCAGGATTTACATTAAATAATTTATTTCCTTCTATCAATTCAATACCATCGCCCAATATACTTTATCAGGATCGTATAATTATGATGAATGATGGTGAGGAAATTAAACTTTATGATAAAACAGGGCGGCTGATTGACAAAATGTCTTATCGGCACCGAAGTACATTTGGCTCAAGATCCGACTATTGGGATATATGTGCAAGCAATGGTGTAAAACCTGACGCACCTGAAACTTCATTAGTTTCGATACAAAGGAACAATATACATTATTCAACTTCCGGCATTACCTCATTGGTGTCAGACTATACTGTTGGTATACCTACACCACTAAGGTTAGATGAATCGATTGATATACCTTACGCTGAATATATATATGATTCAGACCATATTGATACTAGTTTGCCTATAGGAAGCTTGCCCGGACAAGCTACAGTGAGTCCGACAGGTGCTGCAACTTATCAAATTCCCATTGAAGTCCCTCCTGGCACCAATGGATTGCAACCTAATTTATCAATCATCTACAACAGTCAGGGTGGATCTGGCTTATTGGGTCTTGGCTGGGATATAGCAGGGCTGTCTGCTATAAGCCGTTCCCCAAAAAACTCTTATTACGATGGCGAAAATGGAAAAACAATTGCGTTTGACAATACTGATTGTTTAACTCTTGATGGACAGCGTTTAATATTACTTTCGGGCGAGAACCTTACCGAAGGTGCTGTATATGGCACTGAGTTTGAAAATTATACACGTGTTACCATTACAAAATCAACATTTAATGATATTCATTTTGTTGTTACCACAAAAGACGGTACCACAATGGAATATGGTAGCACGTTGGATGCGAGAGTTACGTCAACTAATAATCATAGAAGTGGAGTTCTTGTAGCCTTAACATGGAAACTTAATCGCATTACCGATGTATTTGGGAATGCCATGGAGTTTTCGTACGACTATTATGGGCAGTATATTTACCAAATAACATATCTCGGAACTTCCGGAAACTTCAAAAACTACATCAAATTTAATTATCACGTAAGTTCAACAACTAGAACAAAATATAAAGTCCCTAAGAAAGAGTCATGTATAAATGGCTTTTGGTTGAAACAAGACAGAATTCTTGATAACATTACGACTTACACTAATGGAAGTAAAGTTAAAACCTATGCATTCAATTACATTCAGAGCGATAGAGATTTACGTTTAAACACGGTAGCTACCTATAATGCAGCCAATAAAAAACTGACAGAGTCAAAAATTAACTGGGGTACAGAAAACAACACGCTTAGCTTGGTTACGTTGGATAAAATGGCCGATAGCAACTTGAATAATGTGGATAATTCTATGCTATACTCAGGCGACATAGATGGTGATGGATATAGAGATAAAGTGGAAGTTTGGACAGGTTCAGAAAAAACTGGTGAACAAGGATATATAAGGGTAGTTTTGAAAAATAAATCATTGGATTTAATCCGGTTCAACAGCAATACAGAAATTGCTGAATATTTTATTCCAAAATTAGTGATTGGCGATATAAACAACGATGGAAAAGATGAGATAATTCTGATTGAAAGGTTTAAGCTAACTGTTTACGGAATAAATAATAGCAATAGCACTTTAGTTGAAATAATTAGCCCAATCTTTTATAGTGGTGTATGGGGAAATAATAAATTATATTTATATAATGCTAGTTTAATTTATAATAATGATGATGAATACCTTGATTTAGTAATTGTACCTTATATTAAAGATATGAAAAGTGATAAGGATGGGCATGTATCATCACCATATCAGGGTGTAATATATTATGGCAGCAACAATAATTTGTTTGCAAACCATAATACATTTGATATTTACGTTAATGATTTGAAATACGCTACAGGGCAACAACACATCGGTGATTTCAACGCCGATGGAAAAATTGATTTTATGCAATTAACGTACAAAAGTGAAAACAAGGCATTTGCAAATAGTAATTTTTCAATTGTTGAGTCAAACACATGGGGTAATTTACTCTATGAAAATAATACGTGGGGATCATATGTGAAAAAATTTGCTAGCTGTATTCCTTTTGATTACAATAATAATGGGCTAACAGATTTATTGATTCTTTATGATAATAAAAATTATTTCAATTACTATTTCAATAACAATTACAGTTGGTATATCCTTATAAATAAAGGTGGCTTCAACACAACTCCTACAAAAGTACATATAGCTGATATAAATATTATAAATGATGACGAACGTTACAATGCATATCCTATTGACTACAATGGCGATGGTTCTGTAGATATTATTTTAGGTGATGAAGTGTTTAGCAAAGGCAATTTGTTTAGCAAAGGTAATTATCAATATACCAATTGGTATTTTTACAAAAATACCAATGGCAGTTTTATTGCCAATGGTACGCACAGAACCTACAACAGGTTATCCAAAATGAATCCCATCATTATTGATATTAACAACGATGGAGTGCAGGATCTTGTTTTTGGTTCGGGTAGTAATTACATGGCTTTTACCATTCCTAACGCATCAAACCGATACAGGGTTCAAAGTATTACAAATGGGTTGGGGCAAAGTGACAGGTTTGCGTACAAGAATGTGGCAAACCCGAATAATACAGATACTCCTGAACATGTAATGAATATTCATGCACCCATTACAGTGGTAACAAGTTATGAAGATAAAAACGGAACGATTACCAATTACGAATACGGAGTGCCAAAGGCTCATACAAGAGGGAAAGGATTTTTAGGGTTCGAAACCATTACCACTAAAACTCCCCGCATAGGTATTAAAACCATAAGCACCTACGAAATAAGCACAAAGTATTATGGACTTAATCTTAAAAGTCAGGAAGTTTTTGTGCTCAACAGCACTACACGTATATCCCGTTCATCTCAAACAAATAATGTGATAGATGGGAATAATTCTGTGAACCCTATACAAAAAGGCAAAAACAATATAAACAGATTTATGCCTTATGTAAGCTCTTCTACATCAATAGATGATATGAATGGCACTTCGCAGTCCATCAATAATTTGGAGTTTGATGCCTACTGGAATGTTACCAAACAGGAATCGGTGATGGGAGATGCTGCAAAAATTATCGAAACCACCTATATTGATCGTAACGGAAAAGGTATTCGTTATTTACCGGAAACCATTAAAGTGACTCAAAAAAGAACCGGATTGCCCGATATTGTAAGTCAGACAAGATATAGCAACTATAACGCAGCCGGGCAGGTTGGTACTGTCACATCGTACCCCAATACCGATGGAAAAGTAACTACTGAATACTTTTATTATTCCACCGGCAATTTAAAAGAAAAAAAAATAACTCCAAAAAGTTTAACGGCACAAACTTCTATATACGGTTACGATGATTACTACCGATTGTGCACTTCCGAAACAAACTCGCTAAATCAGACCGCAAGCAGAACCTATAATTATGCTACAGGCGATGTGAAAACAAAAACCGATGTATATGGGTTTACAACTGAATACAAATACGACGATTACGGACGGTTGAATCTGGAACTACAACCTAATGGAGAAGAAATTACTTATTCAACCACGTGGGATAATAATCATGGGGCATTATATAAACAAACAGCAACCCACAAAAAAATAATTAATACAGCCTCAACCTACTTTGATAAATATGGCAGGGAAATATACAGCGAACAAACCGGCTGGAAAGGCAAAAAGTTAGAATCCACCAAGGAATACAACCCTAAAGGACAACTTGCCAAAGTTACGCTGCCTCATTATTCTGGCGAAAATGCACTTTATACCGAATACGAGTATAATGATATACTTGGCAGGGTAACCAAAGAAAAAACCTTCGATGGCAAGCAAATACTTACAGCCGATTATGCCCATACTCCAACCACTACCACCATTACTCCGCCCGATGCTAACCAAAAGAAAACGGAAGAAAGAGATAAACATGGATTGGTAGTAAAACGAACCGATGCAGGTGGCACGATCAGTTATACGTATAATGCTGCCGGGCAACCGCTAACCATAACATCGAACGGAAGTAAAACCGAAATTGAGTACGACGATTACGGAAATCAGCTACTACTGAAAGACCCCAATGCCGGAAATATTTCGTTTACTTACAAGGCAAATGGTTTGTTGCATACACAAACCAATGCAAAAGGCGATATTACCGAAATGGTTTACGATGATTTATGGCGATTGGACACAAAAACTGTTACCGAACATGCCACCGGCAAAGTAACGGTAACAAAACACACTTATGTTACGACTGGCAATGGCATCGGTCAATTTAAAAGTATTGAGATGATAGCACAAGGCTCATTGGTTCATAAACAAATATTTACATATAATACTTTACAGCAAGTCGAAAATGTTACCGATGAGTACGATGAGCAAACTGTAATCTTTAGTAATACCTTCGATGAACTTTGGCGTCCATTGACAAGTACTTCGCCAAGCGGATTACAAACAACCAATCGGTATAACGAATATGGCGATTTGGACAAAATTCTATCCGGTAGTACAATTCTTTGGCAAGGAAATGAACAAAACAGCAAAGGACAGTTTACAAAATATACCTTGGGGAATGGATTAACAACTGAACGTACCTTTAGTGAACGGGGCGAGATAGAAAGTATCAGAGCCTATTTGCCTAATTCGATTTCGAATATTCAGAACAATACCTATACCTACTTTGCTAAGACAGCTAACCTGTGCACCCGTAACGATTTAAAAAACGGGCGGAGCGAAGTGTTTGAATACGATGAGTTGGACAGGCTTACGAAAGCTTACCTGAATAATGAGTTAAAACACAATATGACCTATCACCCCAACGGTAATATCAACACCAAATCGGATGTAGGCACGTACCGTTACGAAACTCCCCGACCTCATGCCATGAGCGGCATCGACAATGTAGGTGCAGGTGTTACCAACGAAAAACAGTTTATCGACTATACTTCGTTTAATAAAGTGAACCGGATACGGCAAGGTTTAACCGAAAACACAATAAACAGAGTTTACGATATTTTTTATGGTTTGGACGAACAGCGAATTAAAACTGTGTACGACGATTTCTCAACAAGTGGCCATATCAAAA
>JAURYY010000292.1 GCA_030653695.1 Paludibacter sp.
AACGGACTAGAATTGTACAAAGGAATAAAATGGTTTATAGAGTATTACAATACGAAAAAGTCTCATCAGGGCATTGAAAGACAAACTCCCCGGAGTAGATATTTAAAACCCTGTGCTTGACTTTTTCAATTTGTAAACAAAGATATATTTCGTAAATGAACACGAAAGCTCAAGCCCTTCGGGTTTTTTGAAAAATCTCCACCCTACGGGTAGTATTTTTCAAAAAAAGCTTGCGTATTCATTTACTTCATATAAAAAACGTTTACAAATTCAAAAAATCAAGAATAATAAACAGTTAAATTAGTTGTAACAACTTAGCTTAACTTCTGGTTTTATTGGTCTTACAAATGGGTAGTACAATAGTATGAGAGATTTAAAAATATGAATACTGCAAAAATCAGAGAGAAATAATTTTTTTTCATAAAATCTAATTTGAAAGTTAATATTTAGAAAATTTTTATCACAAAAATACATTTTATATATTGTGTTTTTTCCAAATTATCTTGTTGATTTTGTGGAAAAAATGACAGTTTTGGTGGTAAAATTGACAAAACTTTTTTTCATACTCTACATCCTCCCTTTTTTGTTTAATAAAATGAGTTTTAGCGGATTTTTCCGAAATTGAAACCCTGAGTTTTTAATTGCAACTAAATTCATTTAATTGATAAAACAGGCAATCCGATAGCATTCCGCGAATCTATTATTTGTGTTGTCAATGTTTTTCCAAAATTGGTGGACGAAAGAAATTTATTCTATTGTCCAAAGAAAGAAAGAAAGTAAGTAAGTAAGTGCACAAATATAATGTCCTATTTTATTTTTCATAGACGATGGTAATTTAACATCTCCGATAGTGTTCAACTGAGACTTCGGCGTGAGACTTCGGCGTGAGACTTCGGCGTGAGCTCAGTCGAACGCACAGTCGAACGCACACGCCGAAGTCAGACGGACTTGGGGCGGAAAACACTTCAATTTACCCGCCCCTAAATTCCCGTTCGACTGAGCTCCGCCGAAGCCTTAAGGGGTCTTGAAGTTACAACTGTATAGTATATTTATATCCAAAAAAAATAATCCAAATTTATTTTTGGTAAAGTTGTACTACTTAATTGTTTTCTAAATTACATTTTGTTACTTTTGCATTCAACAAGTTTTTCTATTTTGCCAAAAAATATGATTAAGGAACAGATTGAATCTCTTCGGCGCGAATTGGAGCAACACAATTATAATTATTATGTGTTGTCAGCACCCGTTATTTCCGATTTTGAGTTCGACAGTAAATTAAAGCAATTGCAGGAATTTGAAAAGGCTCATCCCGAGTTTTTCGATCCTCATTCGCCCACACAACGTGTGGGAAGCGATATTGCCAGTGGATTTGAACAAATAGCTCATATTTATCCTATGCTCTCGCTTTCAAATTCATATTCCGAGGGTGAAGTTCAGGAGTTTTATGAACGTGTACGAAAAGGGCTGAATGAAAATTTTGAATTGGTTTGTGAACTGAAATACGATGGAACTTCCATTTCGATGACTTACGAAAATGGTGTGCTGGTGCGTGCTGTAACACGTGGCGATGGCGAAAAAGGCGATGATGTTACTGCCAATGTGAAAACCATTCGCAGTATTCCGTTGCGCTTACACCGAAATTTTCCCGATAAATTTGAAATACGCGGCGAAATTCTTTTGCCATGGGCTGTATTCGATGAACTGAACAAAGAACGTGAAGCGCAAGAGGAACCGCTCTTTGCCAATCCGCGCAATGCTGCTTCGGGAACATTAAAAATGCAAAATTCTTCGGTTGTAGCCTCCCGAAAACTCGATGCATACTTGTATTATATGTTGGGCGAAAATTTGCCTGCCGATAATCATTATGATAATTTACAGGCGGCTCATTCGTTTGGTTTTAAAATTTCGGATGCCACAAAGGTTTGTAAAACGTTGAAAGAAGTTTCGGAATTTATTAATTTCTGGGATACGGAACGTAAAAATCTCCCGGTAGCAACTGACGGTATCGTTATCAAAGTGAATTCACTGAACCAACAGAAAAATCTCGGATTTACTGCAAAATCGCCACGCTGGGCAATTGCCTATAAATTTCAGTCCGAAAAAGCGGTTACCCGTCTTAATTCGGTAACTTACCAGGTGGGACGAACAGGAGCAGTAACTCCTGTTGCCAATCTCGATCCGGTGCAACTGTCGGGAACAACCGTTAAACGCGCTACATTGCACAATGCCGATGTTATGGAGGCACTTGATTTGCATATTGGCGACATGGTTTTTGTGGAGAAAGGCGGCGAAATTATTCCGAAAATCACTGCAGTTGATTTAGATGCACGCTTGCTCATCGGCGATAAGGTTAAATTTATAAAAAACTGTCCCGAATGTGGAGCTACACTGATTCGTTACGAAGGCGAAGCTGCCCATTACTGCCCGAATGAAAATGCCTGTCCTCCCCAGATTAAAGGTAAAATGGAGCACTTTGTAAGTCGTAAAGCCATGAATATCGACGGACTTGGGAGCGAAACCATTCATTTGTTGTACGAAAACGATTTATTGAAAAATATTGCCGATATTTACGAATTGAAAGTTCCCGATCTGGCACGATTAGAGCGTCTGGGGAATAAATCGGCTCAAAATATTAAAATTTCTTGCGAAAAATCGAAAGAAGTTCCCTTCGAGCGTGTTATATTTGCACTCGGTATCAGATTTGTGGGCGAAACAGTGGCTAAAAAGTTAGCTATTGCTTTTAAAAATATTGATACACTTGAAAAAGCAACTTACGAAGAATTGACTGCTGTTGGTGAAATCGGGGACAGAATAGCGCAAAGTGTTTTGAGTTATTTTTCTGATAAACAAAATATTGATATTCTGGAACGATTGAAATCTTATGGAATTCAAATGAGTCTTTCCGAAGATAAAATGAAAGTTTCGGGAGATACTCTGAATGGAATGACAATTGTAATCAGTGGAACTTTTGAGCATCATTCGCGCGATGAGTATAAAACAATTATTGAACAACACGGAGGAAAAAATACAGGAAGTGTTTCGGCGAAAACATCTTTTATTCTCGCTGGAGAAAATATGGGTCCCGAAAAGTTGAAAAAAGCGGAAAATCTGGGAGTCAGAATTGTGAATGAAGCTGAATTCCTGCTTATGATTAACGGTGGGAAGGATGTAAAGGTTGAAAAAAATGGATTTGCAGGGACTTTGTTTTGAGAAAGAAAGCAAGGGGGCATGCCCCCTTGTCCTAGCAAGAAACAAAGAACACAACTTGTCCCAGCTTGTCCCGATTTATCGGGAAGTTATAGTGAAAACGAGAAACACATCCTGTCCCAGCTTGTCCCGATTTATCGGGAAGTTATCGGGAAAACCCGAAACAAGAAACGATTTAACTAATATATAAGATGTTTGAAAAACTCAACAGGTATTTTTTTCAAAAACGAGTAAAATCATATATCAACGACAAACCGCGTGAACGCAGGTTTGTGAATTACCACAAGGCAAATACAGTTTTATTGCTTTTTGAGAGTGATTATTCAGAAAAAAATCCGCAAATTCGAAGAATCATTCGTAGTTTAGTGAATGATGGTAAAAAAGTAAGCGCATGGGGTTATTTGCAAAAAAAAGAAATTTCGACTGCCATTTTACCCGATTTTAGAATTTTACATCAAAAAGATACAGATTGGCTGATGAAACCTCATGTTTCATTCATGAACGAACTTGATGAGCTTACATTCGATTTGTTAATTGATTTGTCGATCAATGAAGTAATACCTTTGCAGTATGTTGCTTTGCAGGCTAATGCATTTTGCAAAGCGGGGATAAAGAAAAGTGAACCTAATATATGTGATTTTGTAATCGATATTGCCAATATTAACAGCGACGAAGAGGAAGAACCGGTTGATATAAATGCTAAGTATATATTCGATCAAATAATTTTTTATCTTAAAAGCATACAAACAAGCGATTAAAATCTTATTTTTGCACAAAATTAGAATTTTTGCGACAGATGATTAATAATAAACTGACAGGTATGGGTGTAGCGTTGATTACACCCTTTAAAACAGATGAATCGATAGACTTTGATGCCTTAGCGCGGATAGTTGAGTATCAGATTAAAAGCGGTACTGATTATTTAGTTGTTTGCGGTACTACTGCCGAAACACCTACACTTACCGAACAAGAAAAAGATGATGTTACCCGGTTTGTTGTCAATTGTGTTGCAGGTCGGTTGCCGGTAGTTCTGGGAGTTGGCGGTAATCATACGAAAGCGGTTGTTGAAAAACTTCAAACAGCCGATTTTACAGGAATTGACGCTATCTTATCAGTTACGCCCTATTACAACAAGCCATCGCAAGAAGGTTTATATCAGCATTATGCAGCCATTGCCAAAACTTCGCCACTGCCTGTAATTCTTTATAATGTTCCGGGAAGATCTGGTGTAAATATGCTTGCTTCCACTACTTTACGTTTAGCATCCGAGTTCCAAAATATTTGTGCCATTAAAGAGGCATCGGGTATTTTTTCGCAAATCGATGATATTATCAAAAATAAACCGGCCGATTTTATGGTTATCTCCGGCGACGATGGAATAACTTTTCCGTTGATTACACTCGGAGCTATAGGAGTGATTTCGGTTATCGGCAATGCTTTCCCGCGTGAATTTAGTCGCATGGTACGATTGGCGCTCGAAGGCGATTACGACAGTGCCCGCAAAATTCATCACCGGTTTACCGAACTGATTGAATTGCTTTTTGTAGAAGGAAACCCGGCTGGTGTAAAAAGTATGTTGGCAGTAATGGGTTTCATTGAAAATACTTTGCGGTTGCCATTGGTTCCGAATACAATAAAAACGTATGAAAAAATACGGTTGGTACTCAATCAGTTGAATTGATTTTGTATAAATATTTTTTAAATAATATAATTTCGAATAACTATTTTCACAATAAAGATACGTATTAGATTGATAATCAAATTTATATTGTCTTTGTTCTTTTCCCGTCCCGATTCCCGATAGCTATCGGGACGGGAATCGGGACGGGAATCGGGATTATTCTTTAATCTATACAAAAACGGATTTCAAACCATCGTTGAAATCCGTTTTTGTTTTCTGAAAAAATAACAATTTATTCCGGCTTTTCGGTTATACTTCCATACCGGTGATATTCAAAAGCAATACTTTGTTCTTTCAAATAATGAAGTAATTCAAGTCTTCCCTCCATGAGCGGTTTTTGGGTAGCAATATATTTACCGAGTTTTGCCGCTTTTTTATAAATTTCAATCGAAAGTTCGGATGTGCAGGTACGAATCCGTTCATATTTTTCCATACTTTCAATAAACTCATACTCGGTCTGTAAAATAATTTCAGCGTTAATAGTCATTTTTAATGCATCATAATGCTTATGATCACTCGAAATGCTGATAATCAGAGGTGTGCAGGCAATGTTAGCTGCTGCCAGTACCATTAATATATCAGTCAGTTCGTCAGTCGATTGAATACGGAACAAGATGTTTTTCAGCGGAAGATAACGGAAGGTATTTTGTTCGCCCATCAAATTATTAATATCTTTTTCAACCGAAAAAACTTCCTTGTAATTTTTGAAATAACTTTCAATAGCATATTCATATTTTTTTCGGTCATCGTTTCGCAATGTTTCTGCCATAGATTTGAACTCGCCTAATTTACCGGATACTTCTAATTCTTTAAAATAGCTGGTATTATTGATGTTCACAAAACAGGATACATAATTTGGACCACCGGCTTTTATACCGCCACCAAATGCTGAACGCTTCATTCCTCCAAATGGCTGTCGATTGACAATGGCACCTGTAATGCCGCGGTTAATATATAGATTTCCTGCTTCAATACTGTTTTTCCACAATTTTTGTTCGCATTCGTCTAAACTTTGCAAACCCGCTGTCAGCCCAAATTCGGAGTTGTTGGCGAGTTGTATTCCATGTTCAAGATTGTCCATACAAACTACCGACAACATGGGTGCAAACAATTCGGTATTAAACGAAAAACTACCGGGTTTAACGCCCCATTTTACACAAGGTTTCAGCATAAAATGTTTTTTATCAACAAATTCGGGTTTTACCAACCACCATTCGCCTTCTTCAAGATGATTGATGGCGTGTAGTAAATCTTTATTTTCGGCAGTAATCATTGGACCCACATAATTTCCTCCATTCCAAACGCTTCCGGTGTGTAGACTGGTTACGGCATCAATCATTTTGGTTTTAAAATCATTATCGTTGAAAATCTTTTTGTCTAATATCAGCAACGAACAAGCCGAGCATTTCTGACCTGCATTGCTGAAAGCGGAAGTAATAATATTTTGTATGGCGTGATCGCGGTCGGCACTTGAAGTTACGATGATGGCATTTTTACCGCCTGTTTCGGCCGAAAGCGGACAAGTCGGGTTATTTTCGAGCAACCGGAAAGCGGTGTCGGTTCCACCGGTCAGAATAATATGCTGTATGGAGGGATGAGCAGTGAGATAATTCAGCGGTTCGCGACCATCTGTACAAACTACCTGCAATGCATCTTTTGGAACTCCAGCTTCCCAAAAGCATTTGGCAAATTCCCATGCTATCGGAAATGCAACAGTGGCAGGTTTCAGAATAACCGTATTTCCGCCGGCTAAAGCAGCTGCAACGCCGCCAACAGGAATTGCAGTCGGGAAATTCCAGGGGGGAATTACAAGTATTATCCCTTTGGGAGTAATCGAAATTGATTTTAATACTTCAAATTTTTTAAAACTTAACGGATAGTACCTGCAAAAATCAATGGCTTCGGATACTTCTACATCGCCTTCCATAAATGTTTTTCCGGTGATGGCCGACATGCTTCCAATCAAATGTCCGCGTTTGTTGCACAGATTGTCGGCTGTTTTGTGAAGTATCAGGTTTCGTTCATCGATGGTGGTTTTACGCCATTTCGAAGTGTCTTTTTCAGCTACATTGACTATTTCTTTCACTTGCTCAAGATTCGAAAGACTTGCTTCGCAAACGCAGATTTCTTCTTCCTGACAACGGTCGAGATATTTATATTTTTTTTGAGAAATGATTTCTTTATCGCCTATTTGAATCGGAATTTGATAAGGTTTGTCTGTTGTTGTTTTCATCCAGTTTTTGCGAATCTCGTCAGCCCACAACCGGTTTGGTTTTAAATCGAAATTGGTGTCAGGTTCGTTTTTAAATGTTTCGCGTTTCGTGTTCAGCGTTTCGTGTTCAGCGTTTCGTGTTTTCCCGATAACTTCCCGATAAATCGGGACAAGCTGGGACAAGCTGTGTTCTGTGTTTCGGTTTTGTGTGCGTTTTGGTTTTATGTCAACAGAGTCTTTCATTGCGTAAGCCTCCATAAACTGGTTTTTTAGAAAATTCCAGTGTTCGCTGTCGGGTTTCAGGTTGAATGAATAACTCAGAAAATTATCTGTGCCGGTATTTTCATCGAGCCGCCGAACGAGATACGAAACTGCATTCAGGAAATGTTCGTCTTTTACAACGGGCGTGTAAAGAATAATTTGTTTGCCCAAACTACGCATTACTCGTGGAAGGTAATTTGCCATTCCTTCGAGCATTTCATAAGTTACAAATTCTTCCACACCATTTTTCTGACATAATAAATACGAATATCCGATACTGAAAAAGTTATGTGTGGCAACACCAACATGTATCACGCTGGCATTTTCGGGTTCTAATGAACGTTCGAGTATGTGAAGATGATTGGCATCTACTTTAATTTTTGTGTCCAATATCGGATTTTCCCAACCTTTGATCGATGAAATGATGGATTCCATTTGCAGATTAGCACCTTTAACCAAGCGCATTTTCAGAGGAGAACCGCCATCGGCGACCCGTTTTTTGGCGAATTCGAGCAGTTCGGTCTGGAAATTCCATGCATCGGGAAGGTAAGCCTGAATAACAATACCTGCATAGTAATTTTTAAATTGCGGTAAACTCAACACCGAAATAAAGACTTCTAAAGTAAGTTCGGTATCCTTGTATTCTTCCATATCAAGGTTTACAAACTTGGCTGTTTTCTCACCTTTTTCGTTTGTGTAAGGATAATCAATTGCCTGCCGGTAAATACGTGTCAGTCGCTCGCATAA
Source organism: Paludibacter sp. (assembly GCA_030653695.1). Taxonomy (GTDB): domain Bacteria; phylum Bacteroidota; class Bacteroidia; order Bacteroidales; family Paludibacteraceae; genus Paludibacter. Next base: position 8,109 of record JAURYY010000292.1, read on the forward strand.
TTCAATTTTGTTTTGCGCATAATTCAAGGCATTTATTTGAGCGTAAATACCTGAAATTTTGATAGAGATATAATTGATTTGCGGATTTTTGAGTGCTTCGAGATAATGTTCGTAACGGTGATTGGCTTCACCATCGCCCAATACCACTTCGCCTAACAGGTTCACGTTTTGTCCTATTTGTTGGCTTCGTCTTGCCCCTAAATGTTTGTTCAGAATCGATGCTTTTTCATCGATAATAACATTTGAAGTCTGAGCCCTGAGTTCTTTTTTGAAAATTGGAACAGCAATAAAATCGAACCAGTAACCGAAAGTGGTGAACAATTTCATCAAAAAAGCATCGGTTGAACTGAAAAATTCAGGAACACCGTAACGTTCGATCAATATTTTCATCCTTTGTGCTAATTTTTTATTATCACGTATCTGCGACGATTCGTCCAATAACTTGGACAGTAATATCTTATCGTTTGGATTTTGAATCAAGATAGCATATTTCTGCTGTTCTTTTTTTTCTTGGGCAGTGATTTCGGTTTCGGTTTTTGCCAGGAATTGTTTTGCCCATTCCACAACTTCGGGAGCTGTTATTTTATTCATAAAGTAATAGTTTAATTTTTTGTGCAAATTAACAAAATAATTTTAAAAAAATGAAATAAAAATGAGTAATTATTCAGAATTTAATTTGCCATTTTAATTAAATAGTTGAATATTAAGGTTGATGAAATTTTGCGAAATATCAATTTTTTTTAATTCTAATAATCCTTGATGCAGCGGTGCAAAAGGGATTGGTGGATTTAAACCTAAAATGAAAGAATAAAGATCTAAAAAACTTATTGCTTGAAACGATGGGGCAAGCAAGGTGGGAGAGTGAAGGTAATAAAAATGGCAGATAAATGTCTTACAGAGTATTAGGGTCAAATAATGTATTCGTTGACTATCAATGACAAATTTGATAAAATATCTTCGTGTAAATTATTGTAGTTAGTTGAGGGTATTTACGCTCATATTGAAAGCAGTTGTCAATAAACCAAAAATCAACAACATGAAAGCAGTTGTAAGTATAAAAATGAAATGATTTTTCACCATTTTAGTTTCGTGAAAAGGCGGGTTAAATACGAAAACTTCTGAAAAATAATTATATTTTCGAATCCATCAGGGGTGTTAATCCATTGTTTGAGTACGCCATTGGTTTCGTAACCTTCTTTTTCGAACATAAGGCGACTGGCAGTGTTGTTTTGGGCAATGTGACAGTAAATTTGATTTATTTTAAGGAAGTTGAAGACATATTTTTCGGTGATGTGTAACGCTTGCGTTGCGTAACCTTTGCCTTGTTTGGTTGAGTCAACAAACAAACCCAACGCAATTCTACTGTTGTGAATATCGAAATCGAACAGGTCAACAGTTCCCACAGTTTTGCCTGTCAATTTATCTTCTATCATCAGTCGGAGTTGTTTGCTTTCGTAAATGGTGCTGTCGGTTTGCTGTATGTATTGCTTCAGCGCGTATTTTGAATAAGGCTGACGGGTATTGCCAACCATCCAAAGCGCAGCATTGTTTTCCCAACTGTAAAGATGCTCCAAATCTTGTGGTTCGACAGCGCGCAGACGGATATTTTCGTTTTCGAGAAACATTTTTTTAATGGTTAGTGGTTAGTGGTTAATGGATTGACAAACTCTTCAAATCTTTCAAACTTTATTTTATTCTCCGAACAAAGATCTTAAAAAACTTTTTTTTTGAACGGGGTATTCGTTTGGTATATCGTTGGTGTAGGGTTCGAGATGTTTTTCGGTTGTAATCATCTGAAAAATTATTCCCCAATCGGGGAGTCCGCCTAAGTTGCGGTCATCAATAAACAAATCGGCTTTAAGTTTGCGGGGTTGTATATCGTTTGGTATAATATCGGGATAATTTGAGTTGACAGCATAAAACTCTATTCCACGGGAACGGCAAAATTCAACAGCATCGTCAAGTTCAGCACCTTCACGCACCGTCCAAAGTATCAGAAGATGTTGATAATCATCTTGTAATCGTTTAAGTGTAGTGATGGCAAAAGGAATTTCCTTACCTATCCTTGGATAATCGTGGGTTACAATTGTACCATCAAAATCAACAGCAATGATCATTTTTTAAATTATTGAGTTAAATTGTTTAATCCTGATATTCTTCGAGTTTCAGTTCCGAGATTATTTTACTTTCGGCAGGTTTGCAAAAAAACAATCCTATGGCTGCAATTCCGGCACAAAAAATCATCGATTGCGATTGCATCACATAAAAGAATACTATTCCCAACACTAATCCCAACCCTATAACCCATATACGCATAAGTCCAGCTTTTCTGTATTTCTGAAATTTTTCAGTTTCATCAGTCAGCAAAACCAATTTTTTTGTGTAACGGTTGAATAGTGCTAAGGCAAGGGGTATTGAACCAATGATTAAAATAATCAGTGCCGATGATAGTACTATGCCGGTTTGACTTTGAGGATCGATCGAAAATCCGTTACGTAAAATATAAAAACCTGCAAGGGCACCCAGAATAGCTGTTATATAAACCGCATAATAGGCAATAGTAAGTTGGCTGAGCGTTTTTTTCATTACTTATTTTTTTTTATTCAACTTACCTAAGTTTTACACGTTGGGCAATCGAAAAAGTTTAAATCAATTGATTAATTAAAAATTATTTAAACGAATTTGAAAATTCCACCCGATTCAAAATGGAACGTCCGAGTGTAACTTCATCGGCATATTCCAGTTCATCGCCAATGGCTACTCCTCGTGCAATAGTAGTAATCCTTATGTTCAGCGGATCTAATTTTCGGAAAATATAAAAGCTCGTAGTGTCTCCTTCCATGGTAGTGCTTAAAGCCAGAATAACCTCTTTTACACCATCGTTTTGTGCTCGCGTTACTAAACTTTCAATTTCAAGATGTTTGGGACCAATGCCATCCATAGGCGAAATGATGCCACCCAATACATGATATAATCCGCGAAATTGTTGTGTGTTTTCTATTGACATCACATCTTTTATGTTTTCGACCACACACACTGTCATCTTATCGCGCGATGGATTGGCACAAATGCGGCAAATTTCAGTATCCGATATGTTATGACAAACCTTGCAGTAAACAATTTCTTTGCGCAATTGCAAAATTGAATTACTGAAGCTTTCAGTTACGCTTTCGGGTTGTTTCAGTAAATGAAGCACCAATCTTAAAGCCGTTTTACGTCCAATTCCGGGCAGCTTTGCAAACTCATTGACTGCATTTTCGAGCAACGATGATGAAAATTGTTGGTGACTCACCTGTTCAATCAATTAATAATTAACCATTCATAATTTTATTGGCGCAAATTTACAAAAAATATCGGAATAAATCTATTAACTTCCGTGGCAGCGGGTTCGTTTTTTTTTCTTATTTTTGCATGATTTCGTAAATCAGAACAAAACAAGATGAGTGGTGAATCGGTAATTTTGATTATTGTTATATATTTTTTGGTGTTGATGCTCATTTCGTTCATTGTAGGACGAAAAAGTACCGATAACGATGCTTTTTTTCTGGGTAACCGCCAGTCGCCATGGTGGATTGTAGCTATCGGAATGGTGGGTTCATCGGTTTCGGGCGTAAGTTTTGTGTCGGTGCCGGGTATGGTGCGTGGTATCGATTTTACCTATATGCAAACTGTTTTTGGATTCTTTTTTGGTTATGTAGTCATTGCAAATGTCTTGTTACCTTTGTATTACAAACTGAATTTGACATCAATTTATACTTATCTCGAACAACGTTTCGGAAAACACACCTACAAAACCGGAGCCACATACTTTTTGTTGTCCAAAACCATAGGTGCTTCTGCCCGATTGTATGTTGTGGCTTTGATATTGCAAACTCTTGTTTTCGATGCATGGAATGTGTCTTTTGCGCTTACTGTTTGCGGAACTATTTTGTTGATCTGGCTTTACACTTTCCGCAGCGGGATTAAAACAATTGTCTGGACCGATACACTTCAGACTTTAGTTATGATAGTAGCCCTTGTTTTACTTGTTGTGCAAATTTCGCAGCAATTGGATTTGAATTTTAGTGAGTTAATTAAAAATCTCATTCACAGCGACAAAACCCGTATTTTTGTATTTGACGACTGGCACTCGAAGCAAAATTTTTTCAAACAGTTTTTCAGTGGAATATTTATTGCCATAGTGATGACCGGACTTGATCAGGATATGATGCAAAAAAATCTGACTTGCCGCAACCTGCGCGATGCTAAAAAAAACATGTATTGGTACGGAATATCATTTGTCCCGGTCAATTTGTTGTTTCTTACAGTGGGAGCCATGTTACTCATGCTGGCTACTCAAAATAATATTGTTTTGCCTGCTATGGCTGATCAGATTTTGCCTATGTTTGCAACAACTTATCTTAGCAAAACGGTTATGGTTTTGTTTGTTATAGGGATTATTGCTGCTGCATTTTCGAGTGCCGATTCAGCTTTAGCGGCACTCACTACTTCGTTTTCGGTCGATATACTCGATGTGCAGCATCAGGATAAACAAAAAGCCAAACGTACCCGCATGATTATTCATGTGTGCATTTCATTAGTTTTTGCACTGATAATTATGGCATTTAAAGCGGTGAACAACAAAAGTGTAATCGATGCCATTTACACCATTGCTTCATATACTTATGGTCCATTGTTGGGTATGTTCACCTTCGGGTTATTTACCAAGCTGAAAACCAACGATAAAGCAATTCCATACGTTGCCGTTGCTTCACCATTAATTTGTGCAATACTCGATTATGTAAGCAAAACTTTTTGGGGATTTTCGTTTGGATACGAATTGCTGATGATGAATGGATTCTTCACATTTATAGGAATGTTGATATTTTCCAACATCAACCCATCAACCCATCAACCAATAAACATTCACCATTCACCTCCCGATAGCTATCGGGACCATTAACCATTAACCATTCACCAATCACCAATCACCAATCACCATTCACCAATCAACCATTCACCATTCACCAATCAACCATTTATGGATATAAAATCAGCAGAATTTGTAATAAGTAATACCGATTTAAGGAAATGTCCCGAAAGTCGGTTGCCCGAATATGCTTTTATCGGGCGTTCAAATGTTGGAAAGTCATCGTTGATCAACATGTTGACTAACAAAAACGGTTTGGCAATGACTTCGTCCAAGCCGGGAAAAACCCTTTTAATCAATCATTTCATAATCAACAATAGTTGGCATTTAGTCGATTTGCCGGGTTATGGTTATGCCACAACCGGAAAAAAAATGAGAGAACAATTGCAAAGTATCATCGAAAATTATATTTTGTACCGCGAACAATTGACTTGCCTTTTTTTGCTTATCGACAGTCGGTTAGAACCACAGAAAATTGACCTCGAATTTATGGAATGGCTCGGCGAGAGCGGAGTTCCTTTTGCCATTGTTTTTACCAAAACAGATAAAATGTCAGCCGTTCGAGCTAAACAAAATATGAAAGCATATCAAGAGAAACTTCATGAACAATGGGAAGAATTGCCACCTATATTTGCCACTTCGTCCGAAAAAAGGGTAGGACGTGACGATTTGTTGAACTATATTGAAGGGATAAACCGGAGTTTATAGTTTTGCTAGTCGTTTTTTTATTTGCTATTATTTACAATGTTATGAACCTCTGTCGAATCGGATTTCTTTGCTTGCCATGCGAACAAGTACAAGCGTTAATCCGATACAGTGTTTTTTTGATTTTTTTAAAAGCTATTATTAATGTAAAAGATTACCGTTCGACTCTGTATTGCTTGCAAAGAAATCGCTTGCAATAGAAACACCGGAATTGTTAGTTGTAATAAAAAACAGCAAACGTTTGCGCTATCATTTTGCAATCTTATTCTTACTAATAGCAATTTTTTCAACGGAATTTTATAACATTGCATTTTCAAATAAAAAATCAACAATTTTCAACCGAATAAAAAACTTACCATGCTGAATATTCAAAAGAAATTAAGCAATCCGTTCTTAGCTTTATTAGCTTTGCCCGCCACAGCAGTCGGGTTTGCCTTGTCAACCCAAATTGCAGCGTTGAGCTGGATATTGTCGAAAAAGTACGGACTTGATATTCACGAAGTTGCTTTCGTGTGGTTAGCCGGTCCTATTGCAGGAATTTTCGGACAGGTTATAGTTGGGCTTATAAGTGATAATGTTTGGTTTATGGGCGGTCGTCGCCGTCCATTTATTATTCTGGGCGGAATGGTGAGTGCACTGGCGTTTCTTACTTTGCCTTATATTCAGGAAATTTCGAATATAACAGGCATTGGCGATATTATTATCATTGCTTCGGTGATAGCCCTTTTTCTCGATTTATCAGTCAATGTAACTTTTAATCCGGCACGTTCGATTATTGCCGACCTTACCCCCGAAGGAAAAGTGCGTACTGCCGGTTTTGTGTGGATGCAAATAGTTTCAGGGTTTTTCGGGGTTTTTGCTTATTTTCTTTCCATGCTTTTTGGTAACGAGTTATTGTTGTATATAGCTTCGGCATTGGTTTTTCTGACTGCCGTTTTCCCCATTTTATTTATTCAGGAAAAAAAAGACCTGAAAACCGAAACCACTCAAACTGATGAAAAATTTGGAGTATGGCAAATTGCAAAGGAGATATTCCCGCTTTACGGATTTTTAATTTTTGGCGTTTTCAGCGTTTTCAATCATTTTTTCGATGTGCTAACTCCATTTCACAATCCGATGTTGATAGGTGCGCTGGTATATTCTATTGTCATAGGGATTATCAGTATTATTAAGGGATTTAAAACCAAAAGCAACCGAAACGAATTTCATAAAATCATGTTGGCGCACTCTTTTACCTGGGTGGCTTTTCAAAGCATGTTTGTCATGTCGGGCTTTTTTATCGAAAAGCAAATTCTTCCAAATCTCGAAATAGCTTCCATTACCGCCAATTGGTTTGCCGAGCGTTTGACAGGAATTGTACAAACAGCCGATTCATCAATTGGAAATATTGTTTCGCTTGGTTTCCTGATTTTAAACTTTGTCGGTGCAATTTTCCCATTGGTATTGCAGTGGGTTTCAAAATATATAGGGCGCGTAAAAACCTATATTTCAGCACTTTCATTTTCGGCTATCGGATATTTCTATATTGCTTTTCTGGGGCATGTCGAATTCGATTTTTATCTGGGTATGTTTCTTGCCGGAATTGGATGGTCGGCTGTGATTTCTATAGTTTTTGCCATTATGAGTGAGCGTGTTAATCCTGCTAAAATGGGTATGTATATGGGTGTTTTCAATTTGGCTGTTGTGCTGCCTCAAATGATGAGTAATGGTGTAGCAAACGTGATAAAACAAACTCAGAATTATCAGTTGTTATATATATTGTGTGGACTTTTTGTAACCACTTCTGTAGTTTTCTGGATGTTTGTTCGCGAACCGGAATCGTTCGTTGCACAAAACAGTACACCCAAAAGCGGACATTAATAAAAAATAGTTTTTGCATTCTATTGTTTTGTGTATAAAATATTTTTGTTTTACTTTTTAATTCGTTGATATATAGTAATATATGTTCGGCGTTTTAATCGAATACCACATAGATTACAGGTTGTAAAAAATTTATTTGTTAGTCAATTGATAAAAAACAATCCACCATATTTGTAAAAAATTTAGTACTTTTGTCGTCAAATCAAATTAACTTTTCATGAAAAAAGTACTTGCTTTCTCGTTTTTTTTAGTTGTAGGTTTAATTTTCTCGCAAATACTACCTCAAACTTTATCTGATTCGTACGGCACGTTTCGTATCGTGGTCGCTTATCTTTTATCCATTGCTTTGTCTTTTATTATGATAAATGTTGGGCGCGAATTTGAACTCAATAAAAAGGAGTGGAAATCTTATTCTGTCGATTATATGATAGCAATGGGTACCGCAGCACTTCCCTGGTTGTTGGTATGTATCTATTTTATGACACTTATTCCGTGGGAATATATCGGAAATTGGGATGTTTGGAAAGATAATTTGTTGTTGAGCCGGTTTGCTGCACCAACCTCAGCTGGAATCCTATTCAGTATGTTGGCTGCCGTGGGTCTTAAAACAAGTTGGGTGTATAAAAAAATTCAAACATTGGCAATTTTTGATGATTTAGACACTATTCTGCTCATGATTCCGCTCCAAATAATGATGATAGGGTTACAATGGGAACTTCATATTGTGTTGATTGTTGTAACTCTATTGCTTATCTCTGGTTGGAAGTATTTAAACCAACTGCGTCTGCCTCAAAGTTGGTATTGGATGTTATTGTCGGCTGTTTTCATTGCCGGAATGTGTGAATTTATATACCGTACATCTTTGTTTATTTCCGAAAAGGGAGTTCATATTGAGGTTTTACTTCCCGCTTTTATTTTTGGCATGATACTCAAAACTAATCACAATCAAACAAGTACCGACCGAAAAGCAGCAACTGCAATATCATACTTATTCATGCTTTTGGTTGGGTTAAGTATGCCTCTTTTTTTTGGTGTAACATCGACAAATGAAATTAATAACAGCTTAATGCCTGATATGAGTTGGGGGGAAATTGCATTTCACGTACTAATCGTTTCATTATTGTCGAATATCGGAAAAATGGTGCCCGTGTTTTTTTTCCGCGACCGCAAACTAAGTGAAAGATTGGCATTATCAATAGGAATGTTTACGCGGGGCGAAGTGGGTGCCGGTATTATTGTAGTTGCTATTGGGTATGGTGTTCAGGGACCAATGCTTACCATTTCAGTGCTTACCATTGTTCTGAATCTCTTGCTTACCGGATTTTTTATTATTTTGGTTAAAAAATTAGCATTAAAAAGTGTAAATACACAATAGAAATACATTAGGTATCGGGTTAATAAAAATAATCCCGACACTTTTTGTTTTTAGTTAGGCACAAAGTTATTGTTGTGAAATATTTTACCCGAAAAACAATTAGCTTAAAATATTTTATTACAATAGCAAGTTGCTACCCGCTTGCTATGAATACTTTGCAGTTTGTCAGCTGATCATTGTCAGTTGATTTTTTCTATTCAAACATCCGATTTCATTGTCAAATTGTACATCTATTATATGCAATTGTAGTATCAGAAATCAATGAACTTTGCAAACTAAACGGCAAATACTATTGAGTTGATTATATGGTTTTGTTACAAATAACTCATTATTCGCTATTAATTAACTTTTGACGATTCGTGTGTTTTCATCAATAATGGTTTCCGTTTTTAGATATTAGTTAATATACTTATCAAATATCAGAAATAAATTGTAGAAGTCTGAATATCTAAGGACTATTATACAGACCGCAAGAATCAAGATGTAAAATGCAGTAAGTTAATGCGATGCAATTAACTAATACACTGCACTTTTCCCGTCCCGATTCCCGTCCCGATAGCTATCGGGAATCGGGACGGGAATCGGGATGGATCTTGATTCAGATAGCTATCGGAATGATTCTTGCGTCTTATATAACGCAGGCGTTCATCAAAGTCACTCTTAATCTAACACGCGAGTTACATGCAACTTTTAAAAAAAACCAATTATTATCGCATGAAAAACATTTTTATATTATTATTTTTAACTATTTGTTTTATTCCGGCTTGTACACCCAAAAAACCGAAAATACAATATAATGCGCAATCTGTCGATTCCCTTCATCTGCATTATGCCAAAGGCTTTTCAATTAAATATTACGCCGATTACAAAGAAGTCATCGTATATAGCCCATGGGAAAAAGGAACAATTTATGCGCGTTATTATCTTGTAAACGATGCAAAAACTAAAACACCACCCGATGGAACAAAAATAGGCATTCCCCTAAAAACTATTGCTGCCACTTCGGTTACTCAATTTGAATTTCTGAGTTTGCTGGACGAAATAAATTCGGTTAATGCGGTTTGTTCACCCAAAATTATTTACAATAAAAATATTAATAAACGGCTTGAGAATGGTAAAATTACTGATTTGGGCGATGCTTTTAACATCAATATTGAAAAAACATTGCAACTCAAACCCAATGCAGTAATGATGAGCGGCTACAACCAAAATGATCCCTATGCCTTAAGGGTTTCACAGGCTGGAATTCCTGTCATTTTCAACAACGAATGGATGGAGACTTCGCTGTTGGCGCGTTCCGAATGGATTAAATTTGTGGCTGCATTTTACAATAAAGAGCTATTAGCCGACAGTATTTTCAATCAAATCGCATCCCAATACAACGAAATGAAAAATAAAGCATTAGGAGTGGAGAAAAAACCACATATTATGTCGGGTTCTAATTTTCGCGGAACATGGTACATGCCTTCGGGACAAAACTTTATGGCAAAACTATATGCCGATGCCGGAGCAAATTACTTTTATTCAAATGATACCACTACCGGAAGTTTGCCGTTGAATGTGGAAATGGTGTTGAAAAATTTTTCCAAAACAGACTTATGGCTGAATTGTAATTTCAATTCGATAGATGAATTGATAAAAGCCGATGCGAAACATGCACTTTTCAGTCCTGTTAAATTCAAAAAAGTTTATAATTTCAATAAACGGCTGCTTCCCTCTTCGGCAAACGATTTCTGGGAAAGTGCTGTGGCACGCCCCGATTTGCTGTTGAGCGATGTGATTGCCATTTTGCATCCCGAATTACTGCCAAATTATGAGTTAGTATATGCACAGAAACTCAAATAACCCTATAAAATAATGTTTTCGCGTACCACCCTATTATTTATAATTCTTAGTATTCTCACTTTTTTACTTTTCCTTGCCGATTTGGCTTGGGGAAGTATTCATATATCATTCAGCGAAATCATTACTGTCTTTGTTGGTAACGCAACTGATAGCATAAATTCTGAAATTTTACTGAACTTCAGATTGCCAAAAGCAATAACGGCAATATTGGCGGGAGCCTCTTTGTCGGTGGCGGGATTGATGATGCAAACGCTTTTTCGCAATCCGTTGGCTGATCCTTTTATACTTGGCGTAAGTTCGGGTGCAAGTCTGGGTGTGGCTCTTATCACGATGGCTTCCGGTTTTTTGCCTTTGGTATTAGTCAGCAGCGGCTGGTCAATGGTTTTGGCTGCTGTGATCGGTGCTTCAGTGGTTTTATTATTGGTAGTAGGTGTTTCGTTCAAGGTGCAAAATGCTGTTTCGCTGCTTATTGTCGGTATTATGTTTGGAACTATAGCAGGTTCAATTGTGAGTGTAATTCAGAATTTCAGCAATCCTGATGCCATTAAACTGTTCGTAATGTGGACATTTGGCAGCCTGAGTGCTGTTACCTGGAATTATATGCAGGTATTGTTACCTGTTTCATTCGTTGGTATTGGGTTGGCTTTTTTTCTGCAAAAACGGCTCGATGGATTATTACTGGGCGAAAATTATGCCCGTGCGCTGGGAATTTCGATACTCCAAACCCGTTTCCTGATTGTCTTTGCCACCGGATTGCTGGCAGGAGGAATCACCGCTTTTACCGGTCCAATTGCCTTTGTAGGTGTGGCTATTCCGCATATTGCACGAGGTATTTTTCGTACGTCAGGTCATAAAATTCTGTTGCCTGCATCGGTACTTCTCGGTGCTTCGTTGTTGCTGGTTTGCGATATAATTTCTCAAATCCCTGCTTATACATTACCCATAAATACCATCAGTTCGCTGTTTGGTGCACCGATAATTTTATGGATAATTTTGAAAAGAAAATAAGTGTTTTTAACTATCTACATTACGATTTTTATCGTTCGACTACGAATGACCTATTGCACTTAGTGTTTGTAAAGTTTTAAAGTTCATAATTCAATAAAGTCAATTAGATCTTATTCATTAATACGAGCGATTTAAATGACTATGTTTTTTCGTTTCAATTGCTAAGTTTGAAAAAAAAACAGGAGTTGAAAACCGCATCAGAGCTCTCTTATTCATTGAAAGACTGATTCGAATTACCGCTCGAACTTGTTTGCTTTGCTTGCATTGAAATTCGATTCGACTTGAAATTCTGTCATTCCAATTGTTATTCCATTATCCCGAAAGATAGGTAATTGATCGACGCAATAAAACTTTCTGACTTTCTGACTTTCTGATTTCTGATAATTATATTACATTTGCCAAGAAAAAAATGAAAGAAATGATACGAATAATTTCCATCCCCTTTTCCATTCTGGCATACCTTTGGTTTATAGTTTTTTTATGTATTTTTCATCCTATACAATGGTTATGCTTCAAAATCGCAGGATATCAGGCGCACAAACGCAGTGTTGATAGTTTGGTTTTTTTTCTGATGGGTACACTGAAATTATTATTATCCACAACCAAATGCAAAAACAGGGAACTTATTCCCCAAAATAAACCACTGATTTTTGTATCCAATCATCAGGGTACTTTCGATATAGTCGGAATGCAATGGTACTTTCGTAAATTTCACCCTAAGTTTGTAAGTAAAATAGAATTAACCAAAGGGGTTCCGAGTATTTCGTATAATCTGCGCAATGGCGGGTCAGTACTTATCGACCGCAATGATCCCAGGCAGGCTTTGCCCGAATTGAAAAAAATGGGCGAATATATTCAAAAATACGGGCGATCGGTAATAATTTACCCAGAAGGTACCCGCACAAAAGACGGTAAACCTAAAGATTTTGCCCCCAACGGACTTAAAATCCTCTGCAAATATGCACCGGATGCTTTGATAGTTCCGGTAACTATTAACAATTCGTGGAAAGTGTTCCGCTATGGCTCTTTCCCACTCGGGTTGGGAAATCGACTTACCTTTACCGTGCATCCACCCATAGCAGTTAACGAAACCGATTTTAACACTTTGTTCGAGCAAACAGAAAAAGTGATTATTGAGGCAATAGTTTGAAAATTCAGGTTTGTCCCGTCCCGATTCCCGTCCCGATAGCTATCGGGAATCGGGACGGGATTGAAAGTTTGAAGAGTTTAAAAGTTTGAAGGGTTTGAAAGTTTCGATAAATTCACTTTCGCAAGAAATTTTCGATTCCTCACTTCAAAAACTTCACTTCGTTCTGTTTTTTTGTTCGGAATAACAGGTCGTATTCGGTGTTTTGAGGGTGAAATATGGGCGGCAAAGCCGCCCATATTTCACCCTCTTTATTAATAAGTCGCTCTGTCATTCCGAAGCGAAGCGAGGAATCTCAGGTTTGTTTATTGAAGTCGCTCTGTCGTTCAGAAGCGAAGCGAGGAATTTCAGTCCTCTCATCCGACAGACCGCCTGAAAAAGCCGTCAGTCGGTGTTCGGCGCAGGAGCAACAGACGGATTCTTTATTTTTTCCGTCTGTTGCGTTGGTAAAGAGTTGTAGTTAGTAAGGGACAAGCGAAATCCTTATCGCTTGACGAAACCTCGCCAAACGCTTTCAGGTCTCGTATCTCAACGCTGAAATGATTGCAGGTGGAAAACAGAGATTCCTCACTTCAAAAAACTCCACTTCATTCCGTTTTTTTTTGTTCGGAATGACAGGTCATTTTTAGTATGTAAGGAGGGAATAAATATGAGCGGCGAAGCCGCTCATATTTATTCCCTCCTTATTAATAAGTCGTTCTGTCTTTCCGATTCTTCATTACATTCTGAATGACATGAAGCGAGGAATCACTTATTTGTTAAAAATGTTTAATATCATTCCCAAAGAGACAGAGTTGGAACTCTATCATCCCGAGGTTTTCATCCGAATGACCGCCCGAAGCGGTCAGTCGGTGTTCGCAGCGCAGCAACTGACCGGTTTTTTTTCCGGTCTGTTGCGTTGGTTAATGGAACTATCGAAATCCCGAAGAATATAGACTCTTCAAACTCTCAAAAACGCGAAACGCGAAACGCGAAACATTTTTGACTTGTCGTTAAAAAATAGTACTTTTGCAGCTTGTTTAAAAATAACGGAATGAATTATCAGACACATTTACTTCCAAACGGTTTGCAAATTATCCATAAGCCTGATTTAGGTACAGTTACGTATTGTGGTATAGTAATTAACGTTGGTTCGCGCGATGAAATTGCTGAGGAAGAGGGTATGGCCCACTTTATTGAACACATGCTGTTTAAAGGAACCCAAAAACGACGAGCCGGACATATAATAAACCGGTTAGAAAATGTAGGTGGTGAACTGAATGCTTTTACTTCAAAAGAAGAAACAGTTGTTTATGCTGCTGTTTTGTCGGAACATACCGAGCGGGCAGTAGATTTGATTGGCGATGTGGTATTTAACTCATTGTTTCCTCAAAAAGAAATTGATAAAGAGATAGTTATCATTGCCGATGAAATACAATCGTACAACGATAGTCCTTCGGAACTGATATATGATGATTTTGAAGAAATGCTTTTTGCTCATCATTCGGTGGGTCACAATATTCTTGGCAAATTAGAGTTGCTCGAAAAATTTAAAACTACAGATGCAGTTCATTTTATTGCGAAGCATTACAGACCAGAGGAAATGGTCTTTTTTTCGTTGGGAAATGTAAGTTTTAAAAAGTTGATTCGCTGGGCTGAAAAGTATTTTGACTCAGGAAATAATGAGACCCGGAAATCACAACGCGTTGCACCGGGTAATTACATTGTCTCGAAGCAAGAAATTGAGAAAAATACATTTCAGACGCATTTTATATTAGGTAATCGTGCTTATGACTTGCATCATCCGCAAAGAATAGGCATGTATTTGCTAAACAATATATTAGGCGGTCCAGGTCTAAACAGTTTACTTAACCTTTCGTTACGCGAGAAACATGGTTTGGTTTACAATGTTGAATCTTCGTTTCAGCCAATGACCGATACCGGAATGTGGACTGTATATTTTGGGTCGGATAGTGAAAACGCATCACGTTGTGAGCAGTTGATATACAGTGAGATGCAAAAACTTAAAAATCGTGCACTTTCCGATAATGTCCTGAAAAAATATAAACTCCAATTAATGGGTCAGATGGCTATTTCGTCGGAACACAAAGAAAATCTGGCGCTTAGTATTGGCAAAAGTTATATGCGATACGGGAAAGTGGATGATATCGACACTATTCGTAAGAAAATAGAATCGATCTCTGCCATCCAGTTACAGGATATTGCCAATGAGATTTTTGATGAACAGATGATAACGATGTTGAAATATGTTTAACAGATCGGAAATATAATGAATGAGGACGAGTACATACTTGCACATTCGGATGCGGAACCTGAATATCTTGCATTAATCAATCGTAAAACGCATCTGAAAATGATTAATCCCCGAATGATGTCGGGACATTTGCAGGGAAGAGCACTTGCCATGTTTTGCAGCATGATGAAGCCCGAACGGATTCTCGAAATAGGTACTTTTACAGGTTACTCGGCTTTGTGCATGGCCGAAACGCTGAATAATAACGGAATAATTCACACCATCGAACGGGATGATGAACTGGAAGATTTCATTCTTGAGAATTTTGCATTATCGGGGCTTGCTCATAAAATACGTTTGCACATTGGCGATGCGATACAAATTATAAAGAAATTGGGCGAAATTTTTGATCTGGTATTTATTGATGGAGACAAAAGGGAATATGCCGATTATTATGAAGCAGTTTTTCCCAAAGTTCGTAACGGGGGTTTTATCCTTGCCGATAATACACTTTGGGATGGCAAAGTATTAAAAAGAGTAGATGCAAATGATGTGCAAACCATTGAAATAATGCGGTTTAACGATATGATTGCGCGCGATAACCGTGTTGAAAAAGTGATTTTGCCGCTTCGGGATGGGTTGACAATAATCAGGAAAAAGAACCCCTGACCTCCCGATAGCTATCGGGTGAAGGGGAAAAATATTACCACTACAGGTGTTATCGTAGATTTGAGAAACTTAAAGAGTAATGATATACATATATATCGTTCTATCTATGAATAGGAATTATATGTAACTTATAAATGAAAATTTTAAAAACAAAAACTAACTTAAACTCTCCTTTAGGGGGTGGGGGTATTTTCTATGTACATTTACGAACTAGAATTTAAAGTGCGCGATTACGAGTGCGATTTGCAAGGAATTGTCAATAATTCGGTGTATCAGAATTATTTAGAACATACGCGACACGAATTTATGTCGGAAAACGGTGTAAGTTTCGAGAAGTTGCACCAACAGGGAATTGATGCAGTTGTTGCCCGTATTGAAATGTCATATAAATGTCCGCTGCATTCGGGCGATGCCTTTATTTCGAAGCTTTACATGAAAAAAGAAGGTGTAAAATACGTATTCTATCAGGTGATGTACCGTAAGGGCGACAATAAATTGTGTATTAAAGCCAAAGTTGATGCTGTGGTTGTAATCGATGGAAAATTAGCTGCTTCGCTGCCCGAATTTGATTTGCTTGTTGAACGAAGTGCTGCAAAATGATAATTCTTTAGTTTGAAAATACGGACAAACTAAACTATTTTTGCATCAACTTGTTTGAATAGAAAATTAGAAAATGTACAACTACAAAAAATGTACTTATAAATATTAAAGAAATTATTTCTACAAGTATTTTTTGCAATTAAATTGTTTTCAGTTGGATAAAAATAGTAAATGGTAACCCCGATTCCCGTCCCGATAGCTATCGGGAATCGGGACGGGATAAATAGTAAATTTATAAAATGAATGAGTTTTTAGAAACAGAAGAAAAAATCGTAAAAATGTTGCGTAATGTTTTCGATCCGGAGATTCCGGTCAATATTTACGATTTGGGATTGATATACAAAATAGATTTGGCTGATGATGGTCATTTGACAATTGATATGACGCTTACAGCACCTAATTGTCCGGCAGTTGATTTTATTGTAGAAGATGTAAAAATGAAAGCCGGAAGCGTAGAAGGTGTAACCGGTATTGATGTGAATATCGTGTTTGAACCAGCTTGGGACAAAGAAATGATGAGCGAAGAAGCCAAACTTGAATTGGGATTTTTGTAAAAAGAGCAAAGAGCAAAGAATCAAGATGATGACAAGATAAGCTTTGTAAAGTCAAAAATTCACCAACAAATTGTAAATATAATAAAAGATATTAGAACAATCCCGATAGCGTTCGACTGAGCGTTCGACTGAGCTCACGCCGAAGTCTATCGCCGAAGTCTATCGGGAAAAGAATAAAGACAAAACGCAGCATATCAAATATTTACAAAATTCAAAGTGTAGGTTATATTTGTCGTTTATTATAGTTAAAATTTTCAATCGTAAATTCTTCATAATGATATACTTTTTATCGGATGCTCATCTGGGTTCGCGGGTGATAAAAGATTCGAAAGCGCACGAAAAAAAAATTGTGGACTGGCTCGACTTCGTAAAAAAAGATGCTGAAAAAATATTTCTATTAGGCGATATTTTCGATTTCTGGTTCGAGTATCGCACGGTGGTACCACGTGGTTTTGTGCGTTTTCTGGGTAAACTTGCCCAATTAGTCGATACCGGAATTGAGATTCATTTTTTTACAGGAA
This sequence comes from Paludibacter sp., assembly GCA_030653695.1. Lineage (GTDB taxonomy): Bacteria > Bacteroidota > Bacteroidia > Bacteroidales > Paludibacteraceae > Paludibacter. The sequence continues at coordinate 25,535 of JAURYY010000292.1, forward strand.
ATCACGATATATGGACTTTCGGTTATCTCGAAAACGAAGTAGGACTTATTGTGCATCGTGAGCCGAAGACTTTTACATTGGGAGAGAAAAAATTTTTTTTAGCACACGGCGATGGACTTCATACGCATGAAAAAGGATTTCAGATGATCCGTAAAATATTTCATAACAAATTAGCTCAAAAACTTTTTAGGTTAGTGCCCCCTCAGATAGGGCAGGAGTTCGGATACTTATGGTCGGAAAGAAACAGAGGCGGCGTACTTGATGCGCAAAACGAGTATAAAGGTGAAAAAAATGAGGAGTTAGTAGTTTATGCCAAAAAATATGCCGAAACTCATGCGGTTGATTTCATTATTTTCGGTCACCGGCACATTGCGCTCGATTTACAATTGAAAGACCAAAAACGTGTTGTGATTCTTGGCGATTTTGCAACCATTTTTTCGTATGGTGTTTTCGATGGAGAAAATTTCAGACTCGATTATTTTTAAACTGCCTTAAAGCTCATGTCTAAACTTTTTACCGAGTGGGTCAATGCACCCACCGATATAAAATCGACGCCACATTCGGCATAACTGCGTATGGTTTCGAAAGTAATGCCACCCGATGATTCTATTTCAAATTTTCCGTCAATCATTTCCACCGCTTTACGGGTATTTTCTGCTGAAAAATTATCGAGCATAATCCGATTGACTCCGCCAATTTCCAATACCTGAGCCAGTTCATCGAAATTTCGTACCTCAATTTCTATTTTCAGATTTTTGTTTTTTTCTTTCATGTAATTTTTGGCACGAAGTATGGCTTTGTCAATTCCTCCTGCAAAATCCACATGATTGTCTTTGAGTAAAATCATATCGTAAAGTCCGGTGCGGTGATTAACGCCACCTCCTATTTTTACCGCCTCTTTTTCGAGCAGTCGGAGTCCGGGTGTGGTTTTACGAGTGTCGAGTACACGGGTTTTAGTACCTTCAAGTAATTTTACATATTCGCTGGTGCGTGTTGCAATACCGCTCATTCGTTGCATTATATTCAGCATAAGGCGTTCAGTCTGCAGCAGCGACCGAATTTTTCCTTCCACCACAAAGGCTATATCACCGGATTTAACTTCGTTACCATCGTTAATAAAAACGGTCATAAGTAATTGGGGGTCGAAAGCCTGAAAAATTTTGCGGGCTACTTCAACCCCTGCAATTACACCGTTTTCTTTGATTATTAACTGAGATTTTCCGACAGCGGTTTCGGGGATGCACGAAAGTGTGGTGTGGTCGCCATCTCCAATATCTTCGGCAAACCAAAGCGAAATAAGTTGCTCGAAATGATCAGTCATCATAAGGTTCTATCCGAAGTTGCTGAATAAGTACCAGATTCTCTGTTTTGCGGGTAAGAATATAAACCCTGAAATCACCCTGGTTCGTTTTCAGTGTACCAATGGAGAAATTAGCCGATTCTTTATTCCCGTTATGAATCACAAGGTATGAGCTGACTTTGTTTTTTTTGAAAAAGTCTGAAATGATTCCTGTGGCTTGTTGCTTGCTGAATACATCATTCACTTTTCCGATGACTAATTCGACATTGGCATTCATAAGTCCCGAAAGTTTTCCTGCATCGCCACTGTTGAGTGCCGAATTAATTTCTGACATTCCTTCAGCCGATTGAGCAACAGAAAGTGAAAATGCAAATAAGAGCAATCCGCTGATTAATAATAATTTTATTGATTTCATTTTTTAAGACTAAAAATAAACACAAGTCTTGATAATTAGTTTTTTTGTAGTTATGTTAGTTTTTTGTAACTGCTCAGCTCCCCGTTGTTTTAGTAAATCCAAAAGTGGTGGAGTTGTTGTTTTATTATTTACTAAAGTTTTAATGTCAAAGGGTTGATATTATTACAGCAAAACATGAACAGATAACAATAATTCCGGCAAAAAGTGCCATATTTGCATCGATATTTATTTTATTGCTGCAAATATACATTATTTCTGCTTTGTAGCTAAATTTTTTCATTTATTTTAATTGTATCAAATAATGAACCAAAATAGTGATAATACTCGGGTAGCATGAAAATAACTTTGTTAATGATAGGAAAAACGGTGAATGCCCAGCTAATAAAACTTCAGGATGAATACCATAACCGGCTCAAACATTACACACCGTTTGATGTTGTAGTGATACCCGAATTGAAAAACACAAAGAATATTTCGGAAGTAGAACAGAAAGAAAAGGAAAGCGATTTATTGTTCAAACACTTTGAAACTTGTGATGAAGTGTATTTACTTGATGAACATGGAAAGGAATTTTCGTCGGTCGGCTTTTCAACATTTATTTCGAAAAAGCAAATCACATTGAACAAACGCATGGTTTTTGTTGTAGGAGGTCCGTATGGTTTTGCCCAAAAAGTACATCAGCGGGCAAATGGGTTGATTTCGTTGTCGAAAATGACTTTTTCGCATCAAATGGTTCGGGTCATTTTTCTTGAACAACTTTATCGAGCCATGACGATTATTAAAGGCGAACCTTATCATCATCAATAAATATAAATTATCGGTCTTTGTTCTTTTCCCGTCCCGATAGCTATCGGGAATCGGGAAGGGAATCGGGACGGGAATCGGGATTACTCTTTATTCTTTTTTAAAAATGAAACTATCCAAAACAAACCGTATTCTTGTCATAGCATTTTTCATCAGTGTTTTTTCGGGTTTGTTATGTGAGTATTTTTATTATTCTCCTGCTGCATACACCATTCCGTTCGATAAATTTAAAACTACATTAAATAGAAAAGAAAAGCAGGTTAATAAAACAATGCTCCGCTTAAGCGATATAGTTAAATCAGGGCAAACCGATTCGTTAGTGAACTGGCATTTTCAGGATAAAGATATTTCGTACTACCTGTATAATAATCAACTTATTTTCTGGTCTGATAATCATTTAGATATTACAAATATTCCGCTTGCTCCATCGGTATATTTTCAGTTTTTGCAGCTCTCGAATGCATTTTGCATAATGAAATCGGTGCAGGTCGACTCGACTTTATTGGTTGCAATAATTACTATAAAATATAATTACCCGTACGAAAATGATAAATTAATCAATGAGTTTGCTCAGCATTTCGACATGGATAAGCATGTGCAAATTACGACCGGTACCAACAAGGATAAATATGCAGTTTCGGACGAAAATGGAATTTATTTATTCACGCTAACCATTCCTGAAGCACCGGTTTTGAATACCGTAATCGGTTTTATCGGTTTTGGTTTTCATATCATAACATTCCTTCTGTTTTTAATGCTTTATGTGCGAATAGCAAGTATTACGCACAATAAAGCACTGAGTTTTAAATTGTTTTTTGGGATAACAAGTGTTGTTGCCGCAATTATCGGAATTTGTTTGTATTATAATTTTCCGTCATTGCTTTTTTGGGACAAAGTGTTTACTTCGTTTCAGTATGCTTTTAACCCATTCTTGTCTTCGATAAGTCATTTATCAGTTGCCACCCTATTTTTTCTGGCTGCGAATTATGTTTTATATTTCAAGGTTAAAATTGACAGTAAAAACCAGTTGACAACAGGATTTATACTTCAGTTTCTGTTTGTTATGTATTTCTTGTTAGTTTACAATTTAATCGGAAGTATTACTTATCACTCAAGTATTCAGTTAAATATTTTGCAATTTAAGGATTTATCTTTTCCTGCGCTGTGGTTGCATTTTCTGATTTTACTTTGGGGTATTGGTTTGGCATTGTTGTTTTTCAGAACGCATGTTATATTAAGTGCGGGGCATTTAATCAAATACGCTATAATTTATGATGTGTTTTTTGTTGGTTTAATAGTTATTGTATTTGCAATTTTTGATCCGCTGAATATTTTGCGAGTGTCGGTTTCATTATTTGTTTTGCTTTTTGTTTTTTATTTGTCATTCGTATTGAAACGCCGAAAAAGTTTTAATAACCTTTTGTCAAGCTGGGTTTTTGTTTTTGCATTATTTTTTGTTGTTAACTCTTTGTTGTTTAATAAAGAAAAGAATTTTAATAAATACAAAGTGCTGGCGCAGAATATTTTGATAAACGGTAATGCCGAAACCGACCGTATGGCTGATAGTATGCTCGAAGAACTTGATTTGCAGATTTCGAAGGATGCCCGAATCAAAAAAATTGTATTTTTTCCCGATTCAATACTTGCGGCAAATGAGTATTTAAACAAAACATACCTGAGGGGTTTTTGGAATAAATATGATATGCGTTTTAATATTGCCCGTTCGAACTCTCAATTGTACCTGCAATACGAAGAGTTTGCAGGCAGGGTTGGCTCTAAACTTAAAGACACTCATTTCTACAGTGTGTCGTCATCCAACAATGAAATGTCATATCTCGGTGTTTTTCAGGCAAGTAAATCGAAAGTCGATTCAATTTATTTCTTTATGGAGTTTTATCCGCGCAAAAATTTTAAAAGTTATAGTTTTCCTAATTTATTGATAACTTCATCGCCCGACATTCAAACCCAACTTGATATTGCCATTGCAAAGTACGACAATAAAAAACTTGTTTATTCATCCGGTATCATCGATTTTCCTGAAAAAAATAATTGGATACCTGCTCGCAGAGCTGAGTTTTACAATGTAACTCATAACGGAAAATCGTATTATATATACCATCCGCACCAAAATAGTCAAATTGTTATTTGCGAACAATTGCCCATTAAATTTAGTGATTACTTAATGTATTATTTATATACATTGCTGGCGTTTTTTGCGTTTAGTCGACTTATTATCTGGTTGTTTTTGTTATTTAAGCGCAAGGGTAAATTCAGAGTCGGTTTTACTGCAAAGTTTCAATATGTATTTATTACGCTTTTGGTGGTTAGTTTTTTTTGTATATTTTATGTTTCGGTTGATTATATTGAACGAAATTACAAAAACGAACAAATCGCGAATATTGAGAATAAGAAAAAATATATTCAGAAAGCATTACAAAATTCGTATTACTGGAGTCAGAATCTGACTAATATTAACAAGCAGACATTAAATTTTGATTTACAAGAACTTTCGTATATCTATCAAACTGATATTCATGTTTTCGACAATCAGGGTGCACTTGTTGGTAGTTCTCAGCCACTTATTTTCAATAAAAATTTGATTGGGAAACAAATTTCACCTACGCCATTTTTTTCAAATCAAACCAATATCACCCAATATGAATATATCGGGAAATTGAATTACCTGACGGCTTATACCGATTTTTATAATGGCGATTTCATGCAAATTGGATTTATTGCTGTGCCGCAATTTTTTAGTCAGGACGAAATAAGGAATGAAATAGAGGGGTTTCTGGCAGTTATTGTTCATATATACTTGATAATCATAATTCTGGCAATATTTATAAGTTTATTTATTGGGCGTCAACTTTCTGCACCTTTAATTTTGATTGAAAATAAAATGAAGAAAATGAGGTTTGGTCACAGAAATGAAAAAATAGAGTACCAGTTGAATGACGAAATTGGACAATTGGTGACACAATATAACCGAACGATTGACGAGTTAGAACGAAGTGCGAAGCTACTGGCACAATCCGAAAGGGAGTCGGCATGGAAAACCATGGCGCGACAGGTGGCGCATGAAATTAATAATCCGTTGACACCAATGAAATTAACCATTCAGCAGCTACAGCGAACCAAAAAGCTGAATGATGACAGGTTTGATGATTATTTCGAGAAATCGACCAAAACCCTGATTGAACAAATTGATAATTTGTCGCGCATTGCCGGTACTTTTTCGAATTTTGCGCGAATGCCTGAAGCTCGTTTTAAGCGAGTGGATATTGCTGCACGCTTATACTCTGTGATACAACTTTTTGAACGAAGTCATGAGGAGATAAAATTCGAATTTTCGGGCAATAAAAACGATGTTTTTGTTTTTGCCGACCCGGAGCAGTTGGTTCAGGTCTTCAATAATTTATTGAAAAATGCCATTCAATCTATTCCGGTGGGACGTGATGGAAAAATTCAGATTTTGCTGACACAAAATGAAAAAGAAATTATAATAGAAATTACTGATAACGGCATCGGAATTTCCGAAAATATTCAGGAAAAATTATTTCTGCCCAACTTTACTACCAAAAATACGGGTATGGGATTAGGACTTACCATTGCCAAAAATATTATTGAAAATACAGGTGGAAAAATATCATTCACCACCAAAATAAACCAAGGAACCACTTTTAAAGTTACCTTTTACAATACAGAATAACACATGAAATTCCTAACCGGAACGCAGCATCTGACTTTCGGCGAAACCTTTTCCTTTGCTTGCTAACAAAACCCTTGTTACACTGTGATGGGTTTATTTCTTTCTATTTTTTTAACCGCATCATCTCGGGATTTTCAACAATATATTTTGTGGCAGTGCTATAACCATACTGATAAATTTCCTGATAGGCATCGAAACTAAATTCGTTATGTTTCTCGATTGCATTCGGTTCAATCAGGAAGCGGCACATTTCGCGTCCTTCTTTCGAATTCTGATGCTGCATAGCACGTACCGAATGAGCCAATGTGTCCATCGGCTTATGAAGAGTTTCGGGTGTTTTGAGTGGAATTACATTTACTCCTATTATGGTCTGACAATATTCTTCGAGCCCTTGCGCAGGAACATTATTCAACAGTCCACCATCTACATAAAAATTATCGTCAAGTTTAATAGCTTCAAAAATTCCCGGAATGCTTGCCGATGCTGCTACCCACATATCGAGATTTTCGCCTTCGTGAATAATTTCCCATTCGCCTTTGCTTAGGTTTGAAACACAGATATGCATGCGTTTTTTCAGTTGTCCGAAACTGTTGTGAGGTATTAGTTCTTTGATCAACGACCGTAATATTTCGTGATCGATTAATCCCGACTTAAGAAATCCGGGATGAAAATGCATAAGTTTAGTAATTTTATAAAGTTTGTCGTTTTTAATCATAAGCATCATTTCGGCAGGCGAATACCCAGCGCAATACAGCGTGCCTATGATAGCACCCATGCTCGAACCTGTTACATGTTCGGGAAAAATACCATGATCTTCCAATGCCTGCAAAACTCCGATATGAGCAAAACCCAAAGCAGCTCCACCACTTAAACAAAGTCCGAGTACTTCATTGCGCGATGAAGTGAAAAATAAATTTTTAATAAATTGCATGACAGTTATTATTTTAAAGTTTTTGAAATTTGAGAATTACAAATAAATTGTTAACGGAATGAAAACTTTCAGAATAAGGGTGTTTTAAAAAATTATTTGAAGTATTTTTGTGATAAATAATGAAAACCGGAATTTGTTTATTTGATTTTAAGTAATAACAAAAATTATACCCCAAAATAATAAACTCCTATTGAAATGAAACAATTAAAAATTATTTTTTTACTGCTATTTTTCTCGTCATACGGATTTTCGAATTTGCTTTATGATATTACCGATGGCAAGTTTCGTCCCAAACCTTTCGAAACCATAAATTCGATGAATGATGGTGAATTTTACACATCGGTAGTTAATAACGTTGCGGTCGTAAAATACAGCTACAAAAATGCTTCGTTTGTCGATACTATTTTCAGTGTTTCACGAATTAAGAACGTAAAACTAAAGTCCATTGCAGGGTGCGAATTTAGTCCAAACGAACAAAAGCTACTGGTTTACACCAATGTAAACTACCGCTACCGTCGCACATTCACTGCCGATTATTATGTTTACGACCTCAAAAAAAGCGAGTTAGCACCACTTTCGGACGAAGGTTCGCAGGAGGTTCCGTTGTTTTCGCCCGACAGCCGCTATATTGCTTTTGCGCGAAAAAACAATTTGTTTATGAAAAAACTTGATTTCAACACCGAACTGGCTATTACAAAAGATGGCGAAATAGGTAAAATAATCAACGGAACACCCGATTGGGTTTACGAGGAAGAATTTGAAAAAACACGTTATTTTGAATGGAGTCCCGACAGTAAATTACTTGCTTTTGTGAAATTTGACGAAACGAATGTTCCTTTATTTTCGTTTCAGAAATTCAATTCCGAAAATACTTTGAATAATGATATAGTGTTATATCCCACATTATTTGCTTTTAATTACCCCAAGGCAGGACAAAATAATTCGAAAGTGAGTGTTTGTGTGTACGATGATTTTTACAAAACAACAAGAGTGATGAAAATAAACGAGGATGAGCAGGATATTTACATTCCGCGCATCAAATGGTCGAATCAACCCGATCAGTTATTTGTATTCAAACTAAATCGCAACCAAAACCGCTTAGATATGCTGCTGGTAAATCCAAAATCGACACTTTCAAAGTTAATTCTGAGGCAAGATGACCAATATTATATCGATTACGACAATATTGATTACATTCAGTTTACTGCCGACAATCAATTCTTCTTCATGGTTAGCGAACAAGATGGTTATAGGCATATTTATCAGTATAAAATAAACGGTTCGATAGCAAAACAAATAACCAAAGGCAACTGGGATGTAACTGATTTTTACGGATACGATGAGACAAAGAAAATGATTTATTATCAATCGGCTGAGGTTTCACCCTTACAACGCGATATTTATGCCATCGATGCTAAAGGAAAAAAAACAAGATTGACGGATGGGAAAGGTACACATGTTGCCACTTTCAATAAAACATTTAGTTATTTTGTTGACAATGCTTCAACCAGCCGAATGCCCAATGTCATTACGCTGCGATCGCAAATAGGAACATCGATAAGAGTGCTTGGAAATAATAACGCAACAGAAAAAGCATTTAAAGAACAAAATTTACCTAACAAAGAATTTTTCAATTTTACGACTACCGAAAATGTAAAACTCAACGGTTGGATGATAAAGCCGCTAAATTTTGATGTAACCCGAAAATATTCTCTATTGCTGGTTCAATACAGCGGTCCCAATTCGCAACAAGTACTCGATAAATGGAATATAGGATGGGAATACTATCTGACCGGAAAAGATTATATCGTTGCCTGTGTCGATGGTCGGGGTACCGGAGCACGTGGTGCAGAGTTCCGTAAATGCACACATAAGCTTATGGGAATTCTCGAAGCAAAAGATCAGGTGGAAGCTGCTCAGTATTTTGGAAAACAGAGTTACATTGATAAAGGCAGAGTCGGAATCTGGGGCTGGAGTTATGGCGGTACAATTACTATAATGGCAATGAGCACAGGAGAGAAGGTTTTCAAAGCCGGAATTGCTGTTGCACCCGTTACCGACTGGAAACTGTACAATACAGCTTATACCGAGCGTTTTATGCAACGGCCGCAGGAAAATTTCAAGGGATACGAAAATACATCGGCTTTATCGAAAGCCGATAAACTCAACGGTTATCTGTTGTTGGTACACGGTACTGCCGACGATAATGTGCATGTACAAAACACCATGTTGTATGCCGATAAATTAGTTGAAGCCGACAAACAGTTCGAAATGCAACTTTATACCGATAAAAATCACAGCATTTTGGGTAAACAAACTCGCCGGCATTTATATACACGAATGAGTGAATATTTATTCAGAAATTTGTAAAAATTGATTCTAACCAGATAAAATTGTTAGTTTTTGCCTATAAAAGTGTTGTAAAACATTTTTTGAA